>NZ_JANGAA010000005.1:0-168870 GCF_024461705.1 Blautia sp. DFI.9.10 | reverse complement strand
AAAAGTAGAGTTCATAAGCGAGCCTCCTTTTGTATAAAAAAAGATTGCAATGTATAATTCTTTTTTACCATACATTGCAATCTTTTGGAATACTATGTTCTAACTAAATGGCATTGAAAGCGGGCTTCGCAACTCTGAGTGCTTTCTCCCTCGCAGATTTCCTCCGCTTTGAAAAGCGGATAAATTTACACTAATACCCCCAAAAATAACCTCAACATTAAAAAAATAGATTTACATATAAAAGGAGGAGCCTCAACATGAAAACAACTATATTAAAAAACGAATTCAGGTACGGTGGTGCAGTCTATGAAGGCTACCGCCAGCCCGTAGGTGCAGACGACATTGTGGACTGGGATTTCCGCGAAAACCCAACCCACAATCAGATCATGCCTTTATTCCTTTCCTCGAAAGGTCGCTACATCTGGAGCGATGCAGGTTTTCACATTTCTTTCAGAAATGGTGAGATCCTGGCGGAAGGTCCGGAACCTATCATTCTGAAAGATGGCTTCAATGATCTGCGAGGTGCATACCTGGCAGCCATGAAAGCGCATTTTCCATTTCATGAGATCAAACTTTCAGACAGGTTTTTCAAAGTACCGGTATACAATTCCTGGATCGAACTTACCTATTATCAGACCCAGAAGAATATCCTGAAATATGCAAAAGGTATTCTGGAAAATGGTTTTCCATCCGGTGTTCTGATGATCGATGATGGCTGGTCTCCTTATTATGGAAGGTGGCAGTTCAGGGGGGATAATTTCAAGGATGCGAAGGCGATGCTCAAAGAATTGCATGAGATGGGATTTTCTGTGATGCTGTGGATCTGTCCGTTTATTACTCCGGATACGTTGGAGTTCCGGGAGGCTAGGGATAAGCATTTTCTGATTGAAACTCCGGAGGGAAAACCTCGTATCCTGGAGTGGTGGAATGGGTATTCTGCAGCTTTGGATCTGACGAATCCGGATGCGATGAAGTGGCTGAAGGATCAGCTGGATGTTCTGACGGATATGGGTGTGGATGGCTTTAAACTGGACGCGGGTGATCCTTGTTATTATCATGCGGGTGATAAGCTGTTCCGTGATGTTTCTACGGATGAGTTGTCCAGGCTTTGGGCTGAGTTTGGAGAGCAGTTTGCGTTTAATGAGCTGAGAGTGTGTTTCCGGGCCGGGGGTTATTCTCTGATGCAGAGACTTTGTGATAAGCAGACGAAGTGGGATGAGAGTGGTATTGCGGGATTGATCCCGGATACGTTGCTCCAGGGGCTTACTGGGCATCCTTTTGGCAGTCCGGATATGATTGGCGGGGGTGAGTATACCTGCTTTTTGAATGGGAATGAGAATGCGTGTACGCCGGAGATGTTTGTGCGGTATGCACAGATCGCGGCTTTGATGCCGGTGATGCAGTTTTCGGCTTCTCCGTGGAGGGTGCTGCCTGAGGCGGATTTTCAGAAGGTTAAGGCTGCGCTGGCGCTCAGAGAGAAATGTCTGCCGGAGATTTTCAAGGCTGTAGAGTGTGCGAAAGTTACTGGTGAGCCGATTGCCCGTTCTATGGAGTTTGTTTTCCCTGGACAGGGTATGGAGAGGGTGATGGATCAGTTTATGGTTGGTGATGCGCTTTTGGTGGCGCCTGTTTGGAAGCAGGGGGAGGTTGTCAGAAGTGTGACTTTGCCTGAGGGGCAGTGGAGGTGTGTTAGCCTTGGAGAGACTGAGGGTGATGTACTGAATGGTGGCCGGAATGTGGTTCTTGGTGAGAATGATGGGCTGGTTGTTTTGAGGAGAGTGTAGGACAACGCACAACAATTGCGTGCCCGGAAAGGGGGAGCGCGAGGGGGAAAAACGGGCTTCGCAACTCTGAGTGCTTTCCCCCTCGCAGATTTCCTCCGCTTTGAAAAGCGAAAATACTATATCTAAAAATACTATATCTAAATAAATAACAATTTTCCCAAGCTTTTCATCACAAAAGCGAAATATCCTCCTCCGGAGGAAGCAGCTTCTTAAAAAATCGATACAACAGCATCGAATTTATAAAAGCTACAAGTCCAAATCCAAAGAAAAACCAGCAGCATGCGTAAAGTGGCTGTAGCTTTGCATCGAGATATGTCATATACAATGGAAAGATCGTGATCACCGCAATGGCGATCGTTGTGGGGAAATGCATAAATGCCAGCAGAAATGCATTTCTGCAAAGTGCCCCCAGTGTATTAGCAAAGGTTGCGATTACCGGGAATATGTATAAAGTAAAAATTATCAGCAAAGTCAGAACCCCCACAGAAAGATAAAACAGCATATGTGCAGCGCTTCCTTCTGCATGGAGCAGAAAGCGGATATTCAGGATGAGCATGGTTCCGGCAGCAAGGATCAGCAGCCATATGATCAGTGACTGTTTGAAGTTTTCCTTAAAAGCTCTGAAAAATGTTTTCGTTGTGCCGTTGTTATTCCCTTTTACTGTACGCATCATGCAGTGATAAAGGGCAGTTAGTGATGGCCCAATGGTGATCACGGGGATGCAGCAGAGAATAAAAAGAAGATTGGCGATCACGATGTCACCCAGCTTGTTGAGAAATACATGGACGACATTATCTTCATTTAAAAGATTCATAACGAAATACCGTTACTGAAAACTTATAAAAAGTTATAAACTTCTATGTTTCATTCCTACTTCAACGAGTATGCTTTTGATGATATAAATATCTATCTACTCACAAGTTCTTGTACTCTCCATAGGCGTAAATTCCGGATTAACGTACCCGTACATATTTGCACTAACGTTTTAGTGTTAGCTTGCAACTCTTTCTCCATAAGCCTTGAGATTTATAGATGCCTGAAAATCTCTATCAATGACATTTCCACAATCACATTTATAAATTCTGTCAGATAATTTCAAGTCTTTTTTAATGTTTCCACAGCAACTGCAAAGCTTTGATGATGGATAAAACCGATCAGCCACAATAAGCTGGATCCCTTTATCGCTGCACTTGTGTTCAAGCTGCTTTTTAAACTCAAAAAACCCCTGATTCTGAACTGCTTTTGATAAATGTCTATTTTTCATCATTCCACTAACATTCAAATCTTCAATACAAATAAATCTTGGTTTTCGACTTACAATTTCAGATGTAGTCTGATTCAAATAGTTCTTACGGATATTTGTTAATCTGTGATTTCGTTTTAATAAAAGTTTTTCCTTTTTGATTACATTATTTGTTTTGCAGTAACTTTCTCCTTTCTTATTTTTCTCGTAAGAGCGAGAGATACTACGCTGTAATCTGCGTTTCTGTTTTTCCAGTTTCTTTACTTTCTGACTTTTATTGATGTTCTTATACTTAGCTCCATCAGAGCAGATAGCCAGATCTTTGATCCCTAGATCTATACCAATCCCATCATCATTAAGTTTTTCTATGCAATCAGGAAATTCCACACATACGCTGATCCACCAGTTCAATCCGTCAAAGGATATTCGCGGATTCATATATTTAGCATCTGTAGGAATACGACCATGCTCTGCAAGTCTTACCCAATTTAGTTTTTGTTTATTTCTTTTCCTGCTCGAAGAAAATCCTTCAAACTTAACATGAGTATTGCTGAATTGTATCTTAATATTATCCTGATAGAACTTCGGCATTGCTCTCTTTTTTGACTTGAACCTTGGGAATTTCTGCAAACCTTTGAAAAAGTTCTTATAAGCAGTGCAGGCATCTTTGATCCCCTGTTTGGTTACATTATTTGAAATACTCAATAACCATGCGTATCCATCAGAATGTCTAAGCTTTGTAAATTCTTTTCTGAGTTCTGCATCTGAAATGAATTTTCCGCCTTTTTCATAGTTTTCTATTTCCCTTGCCAAAGCCCAGTTATAAGCAAATCTTGAAGCACCTGCGTACTGAAACATCTTAGTTTTCTGTACATTGTTTGGTATCAACATTACTTTTATGGCTTTTACCATCTACTTCCTCCTGTATCAGTTCCCGGATAAGTTTCTTAGCTTTATTCGCTCGTTTTCCTTGTAATTTGCAACTGAATACTGCGATCATCTGAACCAGATCTTCAACAAGTTCCTGCTGTTCGGATTTTTCAGTATTATCAATCTGTCGTTCCAGATCATCTTTCTGTTTATGGCTGGAAACGCGACAATATCCAATTGTAATGCGATTTTTAGGCTTTACATTTATTACCTGGTTGAGTTGCTCGTCAGAATAATATCTATAGCCGCTTACTGTAGTATGATGCGGATGAAGTTTTCCATTGGCATCCCAATTTCGTAATGTCTGGGCGGATACGCCTATAATTTTTGAAAATTCATGTATAGAATAATATTTACTCAAAGCATCAACTCCTTTCAATAATATTCTACTCTAATATCTTATAAAACCAAACATGTACTTATATGATTTTATAATTTATATTTAACTGTTAATAACCTCCTTATATAGAAATATAGAAATGAAAAACAGACTATAGGTGTAAAGTCCGATCCAGCTAATCTTAGCACAGTTTTTGACTGTGTGTAAAGAGAGGGAACGCAGATAAGTATCTTGTGCATCACGAAGCGTATTGCCGGTCACAGAATGAACAGCAATATGCTTCGCAGCGAATACGGATCGTCAATACACATCTGACGGTGAGAAAAACAGTACAGCCGGGAAATTTTTCGGCAGGAAAAACGCAGGATACAGAACGGTTTATAGGACTGTATAAAAAAATATGGAATTTTGCGTGCACATGTGGAAATGATAGCGTGCATGGAATTGTGTTAGGAACGGAAAAACAGATTATTCGGCAAATGACATTTATACATGTTTTGAGTTAGTAAAAACATACAAAAATACATATGTAAAAATGTTGGTTTTGCTACAAGGGGATAAATGAGCGCCAAAACATACTCAAAAATAGTAAAAATTGTGAGGGTATATAAAAAAAACGTAAAAGAAACTGGAAAAATGACGGATAATTAACAAAGTGTGAACAAAAAATGGATAAAATGAATAAAAAAGTAACATTTTTCCATATTGAAATGACAATAATCCATTTATCATTTTTCCATGTGCAATTATAATAATATCAACGGTCAGGGACGTGAAAAAATATAAAAACTGACCAAAGAAAGAGGGAAAATAAGAAAGATTTAAAAGGAGGAAGAAGTTATGAATTTCAAAAGAGTAGCAGCATTATTGTTAGCAGGTGCCATGGTAATGACAGCAGTTCCGGTATATGCCAAGGGCGACGATGTTACACTTTCCGTATCCATCTGGGACACCAACCAGGAGCCGGGAATCAAAGAAATTCTCGCAGACTTCACAGAGAAGACAGGAATCAAGACAGAGATCTCCGTTGTTAAATGGGATGAGTACTGGACAATGCTCGAGGCCGGTGCACAGGGTGGTTCCCTTCCGGACGTATTCTGGATGCACTCCAACGAGAGTCAGAGATACATGTCCAACGATATGCTTCTTGATCTGACCGATAAGATCAAAGACAGCGATCTGATCGATCCGGAGAACTATCCGGAGGATATCTGGGGACTGTATACATACGATGATAAATATTATGCAGTACCGAAGGATATAGATACAATCGCTCTCTGGTACAACAAGACATTATTTGACGAGGCAGGACTTGATTATCCGACAGCTGACTGGACATGGGATGATGTTACAGAGGCAGCTAAGAAGCTTACTAAGGATGATGGTTCCCAGTACGGTCTCGGAATGAGAAATGATAACAACCAGGCCGGATACTACAACCTGATCTATGATAACGGCGGATACATCATCAGCGATGACAAGACAAAATCCGGCTGGGATGATGAGAAGACGATCGCAGCTATGC
This sequence comes from Blautia sp. DFI.9.10, assembly GCF_024461705.1. Lineage (NCBI taxonomy): Bacteria > Bacillati > Bacillota > Clostridia > Lachnospirales > Lachnospiraceae > Blautia > Blautia sp. DFI.9.10. Next base: position 163,048 of record NZ_JANGAA010000005.1, on the reverse strand, counting down.
AGACACTGGAAGGATGGATCAAGGATGGCGTGATCCCGTCTCTTGAGACAATGTCCGAGAACAACGAGGACGTACTTTTCGAGGCTGGCAAGATCGCTATGACATGCCAGGGCTCCTGGATGCTTGCAGCATTTAAAGAGAACGAGTACACAGCAGCTAACTGTGATTGTGTAGAGCTTCCTAAAAACGCTGAGACAGGCAGAAGAGCTTCCTCATATAACGGACTTGGATGGGCAGCATCTGCTTCCGGTGAGCACACAGACGAAGCTTGGCAGCTGATCGAGTACCTCGGATCCAAAGAGGCTCAGGAGAAACAGGCTGAGCTTGGTGTTACAATGAGTGCATACAAAGATACATCTGATGCATGGGCTAAATCCGCAGACTTCAACCTTCAGGCTTATCTGAACATGATGGATGACATGGAGATCCGTCCATACTCCAAATCTACTGTAACATGGGAGAACGAGGACAACGAGATCCTTAAGGGCGTATACACAGGCGACATCACAATGGAAGAGGCTTGCAAGCAGATGGCTGATCAGATGAACGAGAAGCTGGCTGAGGAGTAAGCATTAAGAAACACCGATAATTAAGTGCAGTAATGAGAGGGGCCGCCGCACTCAGGTGCAGCGGCCTCATACATAGAAGGAATAGAAGGAGTGATTCTTATGGCTAAAACTACCAAGTCACAGGCACGGACAAAGAGAGAGCGCAGTGAGTTCCTCTGGGGCTGGCTGTTTATTCTCCCAACAACCATCGGATTGATCGTATTGAACATCATTCCGATCTTCCAGACTATTTACCAGAGCTTTTTCAAAACAGGAGATTTTGGTAAAGGAAATATCTTTATCGGTTTACAGAACTATCAGAAGGTTTTTGCAGATAAAGAGATCTGGCAGGCACTGATCAACACATTCAAATATGCGATCGTGGAGGTTCCTTTTTCCATTGTCATCGCACTTGTTCTTGCAGTACTTCTTAACAGAAAGATGAAGGGCCGTTCTGTTTACAGAACCATCATCTTCCTTCCGATGGTAGCAGCTCCGGCAGCGGTAGCCATGGTATGGAGATGGCTGTTCAACTCTGATTATGGTCTTATCAATAACGTTTTCCATGTTCATGTAAACTGGGTTTCTGATCCGAAAATTGCAGTATTTTCCGTTGCGATCATCGGTGTATGGTCTATCATCGGTTACAATATGGTTCTTTTTCTGGCAGGACTTCAGGAAATTCCGAGAGATTATTATGAAGCGGCAGAGATTGACGGAGCTACAGGTGTGAATGCATTCTTCAGCATTACGATTCCGCTTCTGTCGCCAACTATTTTCTTTGTACTTGTTACCCGTGTAATTGGATCCCTGCAGGTATTCGACCTGATCTATATGGTTATTGACAAGTCAAACCCGGCACTTACCAAGACTCAGTCACTGGTTTATCTGTTCTATAAATATGCATTTATCAATAAGAACATGGGATACGGCGCTACGATCGTAGTAGTACTTCTTATTATCACCATGATCCTGACAGTATTCCAGATGATCGGTCAGAAGAAATGGGTATTCTACAACTAAAAAGGGGGATTAACCATGGATAGTATGGAAACAAAAAAGAAATTAACCACTATTTTAATACATGTCATACTGATCATTGTGTCCATAACGATGCTTGTGCCATTTATCTGGATGATCCTGACAGCTTTTAAAACTGTAACGGAAGCAACATCTGTAGATCCTTTCACCATTTTCCCGAAAATATGGAGAAAAGACGCATTTATTTCTGTTATCAATAACATGAACTTCCTGCTTCTGTACAAGAATACACTGCTTCTGATCTTCTTCCGAGTAGTGTGTGCGGTTCTTACAGCAACTATGGCAGGCTATGCATTTGGACGACTGAACTTCAAGGGCCGTGATCTCTGCTTCAGTCTTGTACTGTTCCAGATGATGGTTCCGGTACAGATCTTCATCATCCCGCAGTACCTGATGGTCAGCAAGATGGGTATGCTGAATACGATCTTTGCCCTTGTATTCCCGGGTATTGTCACTGCGTTCGGTACCTTCCTTCTGAGACAGGGATACATGGGACTGCCGAAGGATCTGGAGGAGGCTGCCAGACTTGATGGATGTAACATCGGTCAGACCTTCCTTTACATCATGGCACCACTTACAAGATCCAGTATGGTTGCACTTGGAATTTTCACAGCTGTATTCGCATTCAAAGATCTGATGTGGCCGATGATCGTTAATACAGATAAGGATATGCTGGTACTTTCTTCCGCACTTGCAAAGATGCAGGGCCAGTACGTATCCAAATTCCCGGAACTGATGGCTGCATCTCTGATCGCCTGCATTCCGATGATCGTGATCTACATGATCTTCCAGAAACAGTTTATCGAAGGTATTGCTACCAGCGGTGGAAAACTGTAATCAGAAATATTACATAAGGTAATACAAGACCGCTGACAATGTATATAACTGAGGATTTGGTTATTGAGGTTGTCAGCGGTATTTTTATCGAAGCAAATGCCAAAATGCACAGTTATTTGATGATTCTTAAGGAAAGAGGCGGATATTTTTATCCGCAGTAAACGAAAAAAGGAGAAAATTATGCCGATCAAATTTCACGAGGGATCAAAGACATTCCACATTTATAACAAACATTTAAGCTACATCACCTGTATCATGGAAAATGGCCAGATGGAGAATCTGTACTATGGAAAAGCTATCCGCGATAAAGAGGATTTCAGTTATCTTCACGAGGAGATCATGCGTTCCCTGATGGCTGTATGCGTTCCGGAACCGGGACTTCTTTCCATGCAGTATACCAAACAGGAGTATCCTGTTTACGGAACCGGTGATTACAGAAATCCTGCCCTTACTGTTCGTCAGGAGAACGGAAGCGAGATCGTAGATTTCAAATATGTTTCTCATGAGATTTACGGCGGCAAGAAGAAGCTTGCCGGTCTTCCGGCAACCTATACAGAGAACGAGGAAGAGGCAACATCTCTGGACATTACACTTCATGATTCTGTGATGGACACAGACCTTGTTCTTACATATTCCGTATATGAGGATTACCCGGTGGTCACCAGAAGTGCACGCCTTGTTCAGAAAGGGGATCAGAAGATCCGTCTTGAGAACGTGATGAGTGCAGCAGTGGAGTTCCCGGATATGGATTATGAGATGATCCATCTTTCCGGTGCGTGGGCACGTGAGCGCTATGTAAAAACACGCAAACTTGAGATGGGTACACAGGCTGTACAGAGTCTTGCAGGAACCGGCTCCAGCTCTGAGCAGAATCCGTTTATCGCGCTGAAGCGTCCTCATACAACAGAAGATACAGGCGAGGTTTTCGGCTTCAGCTTTGTGTACAGCGGCAACTTCCTTGCACAGGTCGAGGTTTCCACCTACGAGATGACACGAGTTATGATGGGAATCAATCCACAGGGATTTTCCTGGGAGCTTTCCAGAGATGAGGAATTCCAGACTCCGGAGGTTGTTATGGTATACAGCGATAAGGGCTTAAACGGAATGAGCCAGGCTTACCACAGACTGTACCGTGACCGCCTGATGCGCGGAAAATGGAGAAATCATGCACGCCCGATCCTTCTTAATAACTGGGAGGCAACCTATTTTGATTTTGATGAGGAAAAAATCCTCAATATTGCAAAAAAAGCCAAAGAGGTTGGGGTAGAGCTTTTCGTTCTGGATGACGGATGGTTCGGAACCAGAAACGATGATTACCAGGGCCTTGGCGACTGGTTCGTAAATAAGAATAAGCTTCCAAACGGAATTTCCGGACTTTCCCGTAAGATCGAGGAGATGGGCCTGAAATTTGGTCTCTGGGTAGAGCTTGAGATGGTAAACAAGAACAGCGACTGCTACAGAGCACATCCGGACTGGCTCATCGGAGCACCGGACCGTTTTGAGTCCCACTCAAGACATCAGCACGTTCTTGATTTTTCCAGACCTGAGGTTGTGGATTTTATTTATGATTCCATCTCCAAGGTTATTGAGGAATCTTCCATTTCCTACATTAAATGGGATATGAACCGCTACATGTCCGAGCCTTTCAGCCGCGGCGCATCTGCAGCAGATCAGGGCAAGACTATGCATAAATATATCCTTGGTGTATATGAGCTGTATACAAGACTGACAGAGAGATTCCCTGACATTCTCTTTGAATCCTGCGCAAGCGGCGGAGCAAGATTTGATCCGGGAATGCTGTATTTTGCACCGCAGACATGGACCAGTGATGATACCGATGCAGCTGAGAGAGAAAAGATCCAGTACGGTACCTCCTTTGTTTATCCGATCGTCAGCATGGGATCTCATGTATCAGCAGTACCGAATCATCAGCTGCACCGTACCACACCGCTTTCCACGAGAGCAAATGTGGCATATTTCGGAACCTTTGGCTATGAGCTGGATCTGAACCTTTTAAGTGCCAAAGAGATCGAAGAGGTAAAGGCACAGGTGGAATTCATGAAGGAACATCGTGACCTGATCCAGGTGGAGGGTGATTTCTACCGTATCTTAAGCCCGTTCGAAGGAAATGATACTGCATGGATGGTTGTTTCCAGAGACAAAAAGCAGGCAGTTGCCGGATACTATGAAAGACTGAACAAGGTCAATGCTTCCTGGATGCGTCTGCGCTTCAAGGGTCTTGACGAGGATCAGCTTTACAAAGTAAAATGGGAAGATAAGTGCCTGAAAGCTTACGGAAATGAGCTGATGTATGCAGGAATCCCGGTTGATCGTGACTACTGCAATAAGACAAACGGTGATTTCCATTCTGTATTGTATACAATTGAAGCAGAGGACTGATTTCTGTAAATGATGGAATAAAAATTATCTGCAGAAAAAACATTCGCCTGACCAGAAAAATAACAGGCCGCCGGATATGGCGGCCTGTTATTGGGTGGCGAAGCAGCTCACAGGCAGAAACATAATATATGACATCAGGGAGGTGACAAGTTGCTTCATACAGTTGGTTTTACAAGCTCGGACAGCTTTAAATGTCTGGAGAATTTAAAGAAAGGTGCGGTGGATCTCTGTCTTACTTATTGTGGATGGGAAAAATGCGATCCGGGACATCGATTTGGACCAAATAACAGGATCTCTCATGTACTTCATATCGTGGAATCCGGAAGCGGAGTTTTTGAGATGGATGGCCATCAGTATCATCTGACAGGTGGAGAAGCATTTCTGATCCCATCCAGTGTGGAGGCCTGGTATGAGGCAGACATGGACAATCCCTGGACATATCGCTGGGTAGGATTTGAGGGAATGACTGCGGAGGAAGTGATCCATGTAAGCGGCTTCAGCCGGGAAAATCCGGTCCGAAGGATCCACTGTATGGAAAATGCTGCAAAATATATTGATGCAATGGTCCAGACCAACAAGCTCGTTTTTGAAAATGAGCTGAAACGGAACGGACTTCTGCTGCTTCTTTTTTCTGACCTGATCACAGATAACCGGGATGCATGTCTGAGAGAAGGCAAGCTTCTTCCATCCCACAGATATCCCAATTCCGTTTATGTGGAGCAGGCAGTGGATTACATTGCAGCCAACTTTGACAAGCGTCTGAAGATCAATGAGCTGGCAGACCGCATTGGCGTCAACCGGAGCTATCTTACCAGCTCGTTTAAAAAAAGCCTCGGATGCTCGCCGCAGGAATATCTTATGAATCTTCGCATCGAGAAGGCAAAGACTCTTCTGAAAAACGGAGATATTCAGGTCAGTGAAGTAGCTGCAAAAGTAGGGTATGGAGATCCGCTGGCTTTTTCCAAGGTATTCAAGGCAAGAACAGGAAGAAGTCCGAGAGAATACAAGGAAGAAAAGAGAAAACTTGTAGTGAAGGGGAAAAAAGGGGATTATACGGAATCTGAGGACTGATTCTGTGATATATTTCACGAAGAAAAAAACTCTCTGTCTGTGCCAGAATATATAAAATTCTGGTATCGGGCAGAGAGTTTTTTATGTCATAAGAAATGTTATAGAAAATTACTTCCAGGTATCTCATGCAACAAAACAACAATTATTAACATCAAAGTACATATTTTAAACAAGTTTCTGGTAGTATGATAAGATCACAAAGAAAACGAAGCGGGACTGCACCGCAGAAATAGCAGAAAATCAGGAATTTTAAAGAAAAATATAACAATTCCGGATAAGAGATCCAACAAAGAAAGCAGGAGGAAACGAACATGATCAAAATTACATTCATGGGAGCTGGAAGCACGGTTTTCGCAAGAAATGTACTTGGCGACTGTATGTGCACACCGGCACTTCGCGAGAGCGAGATCGCACTTTATGATATCGACGAGAAGAGACTGGAGGATTCCAGGATTATCTTAAGTGCCATCAACCACAACGTAAATGAGGATCGCGCAGTGATCAAAACATATCTCGGTGCTGAGAACCGTAAAGATGCACTTCGTGATGCAGACTTCGTAGTCAATGCCATTCAGGTAGGCGGCTATGAGCCATGTACAGTAACAGACTTTGAAATCCCGAAGAAATACGGCATCAAACAGACTATCGCAGATACCCTGGGAATTGGTGGTATCATGCGTGCACTTCGTACCATTCCGGTTCTGGAAGAGTTCGCACGGGATATGGAAGAGGTCTGCCCGAACACTCTGTTCCTGAACTACTCCAACCCTATGGCAATGCTCACCGGCTATATGCAGCGTTTCACAAAGATCCGCACCGTAGGTCTCTGCCACAGCGTTCAGGTTTGCTCCCAGAAACTTCTTGAGGGAATGGGAATGGAAGACAAGCTTGAGGGACGTACCGAGCTGATCGCAGGTATCAACCACATGGCATGGCTTCTTGAGATCCATGACAAAGACGGAAACGACCTGTACCCGGAGATCCGCAGAATCGCCGAGGAGAAGAATACCTCCGGCGAGAAGCATGAGGATATGGTACGTTACGAGTACATCCGTCATCTTGGATACTACTGCACAGAGTCCAGTGAGCACAATGCAGAGTATAATCCGTTCTTCATTAAATCCAAATATCCGGAGATGATCGAGGAGTTCAATATTCCGCTTGACGAATATCCGAGAAGATGTATCAAACAGATCGAGGGCTGGGAAAAAGAGCGCGAGGATATCCTCAAGGATGGCAAGATCGGCCATGAGAGAAGTAAAGAGTATGCTTCTTATATCATGGAGGCTGTTGTTACAAACACACCGTACAAGATCGGTGGAAATGTTCTTAACAACGGTTATATCGATAACCTTCCGTCGGATGCTTGCGTAGAGGTTCCATGCTATATCGACGGAACCGGTGTACATCCGGTAAAAGTGGGCAAGCTTCCTACACAGCTGGCAGCTATGAATTCATCCAATGTCAGCCCGCAGCTCCTTGCTATTGAGGCAGCAGTGACCAAAGACCGCCAGAAAATCTATCAGGCAGCCATGATGGACCCGCACACAGGTGCAGAGCTGAACATCAAAGACATCCAGGCAATGTGTGATGAGCTGATCGAGGCACATGGGGATTATATGAAGATGTACCGCTAAGGCAGGAAATGATCGGAAGGCAGCAAAAACTTTGAAATAAATATGCAAGGCGGCATATAAAGGCCGGAACACCAGAATGGGGAGGGTGTTCCGGCCTTTCTTTATATGGAACTTTTGATAAATAATAAAAACAACAGATCGCTGTCCAGGTCATGGAAGAACTGGAACGTCAGGGCAAAAAGATCCCGGAAGATGTTGCGGTAACCGGCTATGATAATTCACTATATGCAAGACAGGGACAGGGCATTACCACTATCACCCATCCCCAGGAAAAACTGGGAGATCGATGCTTATCCGGTTAATGAGATCGCAGAATATGTTCAGGATGTAAGCCAGGGAGATATTGATGTTCTGGTAGAAGAATATTATAATAAATACGATATGATTCTGGATGGACGTGACCCTGAGGAATTTAAGAAGCATGTAGCAGTCCAGGCAGGGATCGAGATCGGTTTTGAGCGCTTCCTCGAGGAGAAAAATTATCAGGCTATCGTAACACACTTTGGTGATCTGGGCTCCCTGAAACAGCTTCCGGGACTTGCGATCCAGCGACTGATGGAAAAAGGCTATGGCTTCGGTGGCGAGGGTGACTGGAAAACAGCAGCTATGGGTATTGAAGCGGTTTATATTGATGGCGATACAACGATCCGGAATCTGCAGAATGAGCTGAGATGGAACAGCATGTATTTCAGCAAATAATACGGGAGGTTTTTTACAATGGGAGTAAATGAGGCAAAAACAGCAATTCTTGAGAATCGTACGGCTCTTGGTATTGAGTTTGGTTCCACAAGGATCAAGGCAGTTCTGGTGGACGATAAGAACCAGCCCATCGCATCCGGAGCCTATGAATGGGAGAACCAGTATGTAGATGGTATCTGGACATACAGCCTGGAGGAGATCTGGAAGGGTCTCCAGGGCAGTTACCAGGATATGGCAGAAGATGTTCAGAAAAAATATGGAGTGGAGCTTACAAGCGTAGGTGCGTTTGGTGTCAGTGCCATGATGCATGGCTATATGCCGTTTAATAAAGAGGGAGAGCTGATGGTCCCGTTCCGTACCTGGAGAAACAACATCACAGGAGAAGCCTCTGAGAAGCTGGCAGAGCTTTTCCATTACAATATCCCTCAGAGATGGAGCATCGCACACCTGTATCAGGCGATCCTTAACGGTGAGGAGCATGTAAAAGATATCGATTATATCACCACTCTGGAAGCCTATGTGCACTGGAAACTCACCGGAAAAAGAGTTCTTGGTATCGGTGATGCGGCAGGTATGTTCCCAATCGACAGTGAAACGAAGGACTATAACGAGGAGATGGTTCAGAAGTTCGATGAACTGGTTGCGCCTTATGGTTTCCCATGGAAGCTTCGCGATATTATGCCGAAAGCTCTGGTGGCAGGTCAGGATGCAGGAGTTCTTACTGAGGAAGGCGCAAAGCTTCTGGATGTAAGTGGAAAGCTGAAAGCTGGAATCCCGATGTGTCCGCCTGAGGGAGACGCAGGAACCGGTATGGTTGCCACAAACAGTGTCCGTCGGCGTACCGGAAATGTTTCTGCGGGAACATCTGTATTTGCCATGATCGTCTTGGAGAAGGCACTTTCCAAACCGTATAAAGAAATCGACATGGTTACCACTCCGGCAGGAGATCCGGTTGCCATGGCACATTCCAACAACTGTACTTCGGATCTGAACGCATGGGTAAATGTGTTTAAGGAATTTGCAGAAGCTATGGGCATGGAAGTAGATATGAACAAACTGTTCGGAACTCTTTATAACAAAGCCATGGAAGGCGACCCGGACTGTGGCGGACTTCTTTCCTACTGCTATTTCTCCGGCGAGCATATGACCGGCTTTGAAGAGGGACGTCCACTGTTTGTACGTTCTCCTGAGAGCAAATTTACACTGGCAAACTTTATGCGAAATAATCTTTACACCTGCCTCGGCGCCATGCGTGTAGGTCTGGATATCCTTCTGAATCAGGAGCATGTAAAGATCGATAAGCTTCTGGGTCACGGCGGTCTCTTTAAGACAAAGGGTGTCGGCCAGCAGATCCTTGCAGATGCGGTAGATGCACCGGTATCCGTAATGTCTACAGCAGGAGAAGGCGGAGCCTGGGGAATCGCACTTCTGGCTTCCTATCTTGTTAATAAAAAAGATGGCGAGGATCTTGCAGATTTCCTGGATGAAAACGTGTTCAAGGGAAATGAAGGCAGCACACTCGCACCGGAAGAAGAGGGCGTGAAGGGCTTCAATGCTTTTATGGACCGGTATATGAAAGGCATTGGCATTGAGCGTGCAGCTGTAGAGTCGGAGGTCTGGTAGGCTTACAGGCTGGCTGCCAGCTTCCTGATATCTTCAAGCTTTGGACAGGCTTTCATGCTGCCTTTATCCAGCATATTCGGGACGGTGATGATTCCTTTATCCTCCCACTTGAGATAAGCGGTCATTCCCTTGTACTGTGCAATGGCCGCGTCAAAAACATGATCAGCGCCTGCGTCAAGAAGAAGTGCAGTTTTGTTAAAATGGAATCCTGTGCTTCCGCAGGCGTACAGACGGTCAATAACGGTCTTAAGCTGTGCGGTCATATCGAACCAGTAGACCGGTGATGCAAAAACAACCATATCGGTGTCGGAAAGCTCTGCGAGAACGTTTTCCATATCGTCATCCTGGACGCACTTTCCGCCGTGGGAGTAGCAGTATTTGCATCCGAGACATCCGCGGATGTTCATATTTGCGATATTAAGGATATTTACGGTGTGACCGTTTTCTCTGGCAGTTTCTGAAAAAGTATCTGCCATGATCTGTGTGTTACCGTTGTGGCGTGGACTGCCGTTTAAGATTGTGATCTTCATTTTGAATTCCTCCGTTTATTATGTATAGCCGAAGCAAATGCAGAAAAAAATCTGCATTTGCTTCGGCTATATTGTAACACAAAAATATAAAAGGAATAAAAAAATTCGGGTATAAGCTGGTTATTATATAATAAATAACCGTATATTGACACTTGCATCAGCGTGGTAATATAATCATTTTATAGATGACTAAAAATGTCAGAAATGGTCAAAAAAAGGAGGAAGCAGATATGAAAAAGTATTTGACAAAGATCAGTGCGGCATTACTGATCATGGCTATGTGCATTATAGGATTTGGTGTAGTTTCGGTACAGGCCTCTATGAACAGTGAATCTATAGACTACAGACTGGGAGAAACCAGTAAGGGAAAACATCATTCAAATGCATATTACAAATTTGTACTTAAACAGAAATCGCATGTCTCATTAAAAGCGACGACATTAGATGGGGAAGTATTGTTTTCAATATATAATTCTTCAGGTAAAGCAGTTATGGTGCCTGGTAATGTAACATTCAAGCAGAATAATGCGACTGGAAAAGGTAGTGCGAGGGTATCCAAAACTTTAAATGCAGGTACGTATTATCTGGAGGTATATGCCTGGGATAATGTTTATAGTGACCGGGAATACTATTTCAAAATCCAGGCAGAACCGTTGATCACTCTTTCACGTGGAAGTATTACATCGCTTAAAAGTAAAAAAGCCGGACAGGCAACGGTTGTCTGCAAAGCAGCATCCAATGCGATTGGATATAGAATTCAGTATTCTACGGATTACCGCTTCCGCAAAGGCGTAAAAACAATATATTCTCCCACAAGAACCAAAACCCTTACCAAACTGGCAAAAGGAAAAAGATATTATGTAAAAGTTTGCCCGTTTACCGTATATGATGATGGTGAATATGTTTTTGGGATGAATTCTTATGTGAAAGCAATATACGTGAGAAAAAAATAAATTTTATTGAAAATAATTCTCCGTAATGATATCGTGAGACACGAAAAACACAGAAAAAATAAGAGAAACCGTACATATACAGGAGGAGAAAAAACAATGAAATTAACCATGCTTGGAACCGGAAATGCTCTGGTAACTGAGTGTTACAATACCTGCTTTGTGCTCAGCGATGAGTATGGACATTTTCTGGTTGACGGAGGCGGCGGAAATACCGTGCTTTCCCAGCTGAAAAAAGCAGGCATTGATCTGATGGATGTTCATGAGATCTTTGTTACACATAAGCATGTGGATCATATCATGGGAATCGTGTGGGTGATCCGTATCATCTGTCAGAACATGAAGAAAGGTACTTACCAGGGTGAGGCGAATATTTACGCTCATGACGAAGTGATCGGACTTCTGAAGGACATGGCATTCAAGCTTCTTAATAAAAAAGAGACTCAGTACATCGGTGACAGACTCCACCTCATTGAGGTAAAAGACGGCGAGGAGAGAACCATCCTTAATAAAAAAGTGACCTTCTTTGATATCGGTTCCACCAAGGCGAAACAGTTCGGTTTCCATATGATCTATGACGGTGGTAAGGTACTTACCTGCTGCGGAGACGAGCCATACAATGAATGTGAAGAGAAATACGCAAAAGGCAGCGACTGGATGTTCCACGAAGCATTCTGTCTGTATGGACAGCGTGATATCTTCAATCCATATGAGAAGCATCACTCCACAGTTAAGGATGCCAGTGAGCTGGCTGAGAACCTTGGAGTTAAGAATCTTGTCCTGTATCACACAGAGGATAAGAATATTAAGAAACGTAAAGAGCTTTACGGAGCAGAAGGCAGAGAGTATTATCACGGAAATCTGTTTGTTCCGGATGATCTTGATGTGATCGAAATGTAATAACTGTAAAAAGAAAGACTGGAAGTATGGCATATGCTGTATTTCCGGTCTTATTATGTTTGGAAACAGAGAGGATACTAATAAATTTCATAGTACCTCTGTCAGGTAGAAAAATACTTGTATGGCAAAAAGGTATCGTTTACAATAAAGAATACACACATAGCATTGCAAGAGCATGTCAATAAGAACAGATCTGAAAATTACAGATTCGTATCCGGCAAAAATAAGATTTTACAAATTACGAGGTGACAGAACATATGCCAGCAACAGATAACATCACACTTGAAAAAAAATACAGAAAACTCCAGGAAATCCTCCGTTCCCTGGGAAGTGTAGCCGTAGCTTTTTCCGGTGGAGTGGACTCCACATTTTTACTGAAAGCTGCACAGGAAACACTTGGTGACAAAGCTATGGCCATTACCGCATGTCCATGCTCCTTCACCGACAGAGAACTGAAAGAAACGCAAGATTTCTGCCAGGAAAATCACATTTGCCAGGAGATATGCAAGATCAACGAATTCGATATCCCGGGGTTCCGTCAGAATCCGCCGGACCGCTGCTATATCTGCAAAAAAGCCATCTTTACCAGACTTTGGGAAGCTGCAAAGGCGTGCCATATGAACATGATCGTGGAAGGTTCCAACATGGATGATCTGGGCGACTACCGTCCGGGAAAAAGGGCTATCCAGGAGCTTGGGGTCCGCAGTCCGCTCCAGGAAGCAGGCCTCTATAAAGAAGAGATCCGGGAGCTGTCAAAAGACATGAATCTTCCAACCTGGAACAAGCCATCCTTTGCCTGTCTTGCTTCCAGATTTGTATACGGTGAGACCATTACCGAGGAGAAGCTTCACATGGTAGATCAGGCCGAGCAGTTTCTGATGGATCTGGGATTCCATCAGTTCCGTGTTCGCATCCACGGTACCATGGCAAGGATCGAGGTTCCGGAAGAAGAGATCCTGAAAATTGCAGATAATGAAACAAGAACAAAGATCACAGAGAAATTCCGCACATTGGGATTTTCTTACGTGACTCTGGATCTTCAGGGCTTCCGTTCCGGAAGTATGAATGAAACACTGGGAAAATAAGTATCAGAAAATAAAATAATCCCCCGGAAATACCGCGCGAGAAGTATTTCCGGGGGATTGCTGCACGAATAGAACCGGAGGCCCGTTACTGTGTTCAAATCTTAATTTTCGGATTGAGAATATCTGCCTGGCAGGCTGTATATCTTACATATAATCTTTCAGCACATCATGATCCCGCAGTACTTTCTCAATCACAGTACCCTTCACAACATTCAGAAGTGGTTTCTTCAGTGCATTCAGCGGCCCTGGCAGCTGGATCTCCAGCGGGGATTTTCCGTCCATCAGCTTCACACTGCTGTCCAGAAGCTCACGGATATCGTAAACGCTTCCCCATACTTCCGGAACCCCACGGTCTACACCGAAAAGTCCGTATACAGCCTCCATTGCAGTACGTACGGAATATTCTGTTGTGAATACGGTATCACGAGGAGTTTCCGCGAACTGGCCCAGGAATGCAAAGTTTACACAGCCATCCGGGATAACATCCGGGCGGTCACCTTTGGTACGCGGCATGAAGAAGGCGGTGATGTACGGCATCATGGTCGGAACGCAGACAGCGCTGTTTTCTGCCATATCGTCGATCTGATCTACCGGAACACCCAGGTGGTACAGCCACTCGGCGGTAATTTCCTTACCGGTACAATCCTTCATCGGCTTCTTGATATAATCACCGGGAACATCTGTGAACAATCCGTAAACCCATACACAGACCTTTTTCGGGTCCTGATCCTTGAACTGTCCCTGACGGTTGATGGTCCAGCTTAAGAGCCATTTGGAATCCTGGCAGCTTACGATACCACCGGTAACAACCTTGCCGGTACGTGGGTCACGCTGGCTGATATTGGTGATATAAGGGATAATACGGTCATCCAAAGTGGTGACAGTAGCGGATTCCCAGTTTGTTCTGGAAATGTCTGAGCAGAACTTTTCCGGATGTCCGAAGGAAGGATCCTGAGCTGCGATATTTTTCCACAGAGACCATACACCACTGGTACGGACCTCTGCATCGCCGTTTGGTGCATGGTTCTGGTCGCCGTAGATCGTGCCCTCTGTACAGCTTCCGTTAGTGACGAAAACATAATCATTTTCTGTAAGAAGGATGCCCTGCTCCACATCTTTTACCTTGCACTCGATAGCAGTGGCGATCTTTTTGCCATCCTTGAAATTAAAGATCACGTTTGTGACCTCAGTATTAAACTGGAAGTCAACACCTGCATCCTCCAGATATTTTTTCATGGGAAGGATCAGGGATTCGTACTGGTTGTACTTGGTGAATTTCAGGGCGCTGAAATCCGGAAGACCTGCAATGTGGTGGATAAAACGCTGAAAGTAAAGCTTCATCTCCAGAGCACTGTGCCAGTTTTCAAATGCGAACATGGTCCTCCAGTACAGCCAGAAGGTGGAATCAAACACTTCATCATCAAATACATCTTCGATGGTTTTATCGTAAAGATCCTCATCCTTTGTCATAAACAGCTTCATGATCTCCATGCAGCCCTTCTGGCTCAGGTTAAATTTTCCGTCGGTATGGGCATCCTGTCCACGGTTGACGGTTGCACGGCAGAGAGAATAGTTCGGGTCGTGCTTGTTCAGCCAGTAGAATTCGTCCAGAACAGAAGCACCCGGTTTTTCAAGAGAAGGAATACTGCGGAAAAGATCCCACAGGCACTCGAAATGGTTTTCCATCTCACGACCGCCACGCATGATATAGCCTCTGGACGGATCAAAGATTCCATCGCAGGCACCGCCGGCAATATCCATGGCTTCCAGGATGTGGATATGATCACCTGGCATCTGTGCGTCTCTTACCAGGAAGCATGCAGCAGCCAGGGAAGCAAGACCGCTTCCTACAATGTAGGCATGCTTGTCGTCCACACCTTCCGGTTTTTCCGGACGGGCAAAGGCTTCGTAGTTACCGTTGGAATAATAAATCCCTTTGCTGTTTTTGTCATGCTTTCCACGCTCGGTGTTGCGGTAGTTTGCAGTAGTTTCTTTCACATGGAGGGTTTCCTCTTCGTTGATCTCTCTTGTTTTTTTCATCAGCATGGCTGCGCCTGCTCCGGCTGCCGCAAGTGCTGCAAGTCCCATGAATCCTTTTTTATCTGACATATGACATCCACCTTTCGTAAATGAGATACCTGTTTGTATCGGATTAACTGTTCTTTGTTGCTGTTGAGGCTATGATAGCCCATCCGGAAAAAAGAATCTATTTACAAAATACCGAAAGTGTTCAGTTTTTTATCATTATGTCTGTTTTGATAAGTTTTTATTCTGTATGCATTTCTGCTGTTTTGTTTCTGGCGGCAAAATTGCGGATGGCGTTGTCGATGCTTCCGTACAGTGCGGTTGCGGTATCATCTGCGATTTCGCGATAATCTTCGCGCATGCCGTTTTTGATCCAGTCCAGCATGATCCCTACAAAGCTGTATTTATACAGATCTGCGATAAAAATTTTCTGTTCATTCGTGATGGGGATATCTTTTGATTTTTCTGTTACCACGCCCATAAGAAGATCGCAGGTAAGCTGGAACAGATAATTCTCGATCTGTTCCCGCCCCACGCAGCGGTATACATTTAAGATAAACGGCTTGTTTTCCATCACGGCATCAAAGATCTGCAGAAGCCCTTCATGCCATGTGGAAGAGGTTTTTTTGCCCTGAAGGGCAATTCTGGCATCTTCCAGACAGCACCACTCCACAAGATCATAGATATCTTTGAAATGATAGTAAAAAGTCATGCGGCTGATCCCGCAGTCCGTAGTCAGGTCGTTGATGGTGATCTTATCTAAAGGCTTCTTAAGAAGCAGATGTTTCAGGGATTCTTCCAGGGCAAGCTTGGTTGCGTTTGTCATGTCTTGCGGCCTCCTTTGGCAAGGTTATAGTTATTAATATAACATGAAAGTGCACAGAAAATCCATGTTAAACAGTGACTTTTCTGTGAAATTATGATAAACTGGATCTGGAATATTTTGCGGAACAGAACGGAGTGTACTATGAAGAAAAAATCAGTTTGTATCCTGCTGATCTTTGCTGCCGTGATAGTACTTACTTATGTGACAGGAGAATCCTATTACAGAGGAATCAGTGAAAAAGCAGGGTTGGATAAACAGGAAGAGAAAATATATAAATACCAGTACGACATGATCGTGGACAGCCCCGATTCCCAGTTCTGGCAGGCAGTATATGACAGTGCGAAGAAAAAAGCAGCTCAGAATAATGTACTGCTTGAGATCATGGGGCCGGACAGAGGAACATCCTATGATAAACTTGATTATATGAATATGAGCATTGCGGCCAAGGCGGATGGTATTATCCTGCAGTATAATGGAGAAGCCGGTCTGGAAGAAGCAATCAATACTGCAGTAAGAAACGGAATACCGGTGGTTACAGTCATGAGTGATGCGGTGCACAGCCGCCGCCAGAGCTTTGTGGGAGTCAGCGATTATCAGCTTGGCATGGCTTACGGGGAAATTGTTGCCAAATACGTGGATGAGAACACGAAGAAGATCCTGATCCTGCAGAAACGGGATATTGATGATATGAACGAAAGTCAGATATACACTCAGATCAGCAATGCGGTGAAGATGGCAGCTGGGTCTGAGGATATTGAGATCAAGGGAAGGAATCTTCTGTCAACAGGAACCTTTGAAACAGAGGAGGCAGTTACTGATATTTTTCAGCAGAAGCGGAATGTTCCGGATATCCTTGTGTGTATGGATGAGGAGACAACGGAGTGTGCAAGACAGGCAATTCTGGATTTCAACCTTGCAGGAAAAGTGAAGATCATTGGTTATTATACATCTGAGGATATTCTGGCGGCAGTTGAAAAAGGTGTTATTTCAGTTACCTGTGATGTGGACACGACCCAGCTGGGACAGTACAGTGTGGAGGCAGTTACCAGCTATATAGAAGATGGAAGAACCAATTCTTTCTACAACGTAGACATTAATTTTCTTGACAGAACAGCAGTGAAGAAGATGAGGAGGGAGGCAGTCACAGATGAAAAAGATCCGTTGGAGTGACTTTTCTCTTGTAAGCAAGATCATGATCGAGGTTGGCGTGCTGGCAGTTTTACTGTTCAGCATCAACATGTTGTTTTATGCGCGGATCAACAACTCCATGCAGGAGATGGATGATGTGTATGCCAGCAATGCCCAGATCACAGAGCTTGGGCAGGTTTTTGACGATGTGCAGGACAGTATGTACCAGTATCTGAAGGTAAAAAACTCTCAGGCACTGATGGATTATTATCAGAATGAGGCGAAATACAGGCAGGAGCTGGAGAAGTTAAATGAACGGAATATTGATGATTCCGTAAAACTTCTGGAGAAGAAGATACGTAAGATGTCGGAATCATATCTTTCCTGTACCGCAGGAACTGTAGCTGCCAAGAGAGGCAGGAATGTGGAGAAATATAAGCAGGAATATGATGAAAGTCTGGAGCTTTACAGTTATATCCAGAGTTCTATGGATGAGCTGAACAAGCAGCTTTTTAAAGAAAATTCCCAGACTTATGCAGCTCTCCGGGCGGTTATGAGATATCTGGAGATCAGTAATATGATGATCATGCTTCTGGTGGTGATCTGTGGAATGTTCCTTCTGATCATGGCAACAAGGGAGATGTTCCTGCCGCTGACTAATATGGCAGAAACTGCACAGCTGGTAGGTCAGGGGAATTTTAATGTAAAGATGCCCCCAGCAGATTCCAGGGATGAGCTTGGAACGGTAACAAGAGCCTTTAATACCATGGTGGATAATCTTGGTCTTTACATTGCCAGGACAAAGGCCAGCATGGAAAAAGAACAGCAGATGATAGAGAGGGAGCTTTTGATGGAAACACATCTCAAGGAGGCACAGCTTAAGTATCTCCAGTCTCAGATTAATCCGCATTTCCTTTTTAATTCCCTGAATGCAGGAGTACAGCTTGCAATGATGGAGGATGCAGAAAAAACCAGTATCTTTGTGGAAAAGATGGCAGATTTTTTTCGCTACAATGTAAAGAAGGGTGAGGAAGATGCCACACTGGAGGAAGAACTGGAGGCTGTGGACAATTACATTTATATTCTGAATGTACGGTTTGCCGGGGACATCCATTTTTCAAAAAAAGTGGAATGTGATGTGGAAAATGTACGTGTTCCCAGTATGATCCTGCAGCCGGTTGTGGAAAACGCAGTCAATCATGGAATCCGGAATATAGATTGGGAAGGACATATTGATCTCAGTGTGGAGAGATGGAACGACCATATTGAGATCAGTGTTCGGGATAACGGACTGGGCATGACCGGAGAACAGATACAAAGAGTACTGTCAAAAAAAGTCCACAGCAGTTCAGGCGAGGGTGATTCCACGGGAATCGGAATGAATAATGTGATCAGCCGTCTGGAACTGTATTATGAGCGGGACGGATTAATGGAAATATACAGTGAAGGTGAAGGAATGGGAACAGAGGTAGTGATCAATATTCCTCTGGAGAGGAGCGAAAAAAATGTACAGAATCCTGATTGCTGATGATGAGGGGATCATGCTGGAATCCCTGAAAAATATTATAAGTTCCAACTATGGAAATGAATGTGAGATCCATACAGCCAAGACAGGCCGTGTGGTTGTGGAGGAGGCGGAGAAATATCCGCCGGATATCTGCTTTATGGACATTCAGATGCCGGGCTTAAGTGGAATCCAGGCAATCCGGGAAATTCAGAAATTTAACAGATCTGTGGTCTTTGTGATCATTACAGCCTATGATAAATTTAATTATGCCAAGGAAGCGGTAAATCTTGGAGTTATGGAATTTCTTACCAAGCCGGTAAACAAAAAGGTGATTCTGGAAATATGCTCCAAAGCTATGGAAAAGGTAGATTCTACAAGACAGAAGCGAAGCGATGATCTCCGTATCCGTGAAAAGCTGGAGACAGTTGTGCCCATGATTGAGAGCGGATATATCAATAATATTCTTCTGCAGGATGATTTTCAGACATATCAGGATAATTACAGGGAGCTTCTGGATATCCGGGAAGAATATGGATATATGATCGTGGCTGAATTCGGGGATTCCACGGAAAATGGCGTTCTTACCAATGCGGTGGGGGCCAGTGTGAAGGCAAACAAATTTTATTCCACATTCCGGGAAATCGCTCAGGGATTTTTTGAATGTCTGGTAGGACCCATTATGGGAAACCGTATTGTACTGCTTGTTCCATACCGTAATTCCAGGGAGTCCTATGAGGAACGTGTGGAGGTTGTAACAAGAACCAGAAACATGGTACATAAGCTGGAAAGCAGGATCGACAGTAAATTTCGCTGTGGTATCGGCCGGGTGAAGGAGATGGGAAGCACCATGAAAGAATCCTTCAAGGAGGCCATGATCGCACTTCGGGAAAGCACCAGCCATGTTATACATATTGAGGATGTTCCGGCTGCACAGAAATATGACGGCGAATATCCAAGAGATTTGGAACGTCGCTATGAAAAGCGGGTGATGGATAAGGATGTGGCAGGAGCTTTAAGCTGTGCCGAGGAATTTATCCGGTGGATGGAGAAGCAGCCGGGAGTAGATCTGGAGGACATGCGCATCAAGATCCTGGAGCTTGTGATGGGAGTGGAAAAAAAGGCCTTTTTTGCAGGTACCGTGAAATATGCGATCAGCTGCCGCAGAAATTATATTCATGAGATCCAGGAATATACAGATATAGAAGGAATGAAAAAATGGTTCCTGGGCAAAACATCAGAAATCTGCAGTAACATGGAAAGTGCAAGGGAAAAAGAAGCGGTTTCTATTATCGAAAAAGCAAAGTCCTATATTCGGGACAATTACAAAAAAGATATTTCACTGGATGAGGTGTCACGGGAGGTGGATATCAGCCCTTATTATTTCAGCAAGCTTTTTAAGCAGGAGACCGGAGGAAATTTTATCGAGTATCTTACAGAAGTGCGGCTTCGGAATGCAAGAGAACTTCTCAAGGATTCAGGGCTTTCCATCAAGGAGATCTGTGCGGAATCCGGATACAACGACCCCAATTATTTCAGCAGGATATTCAAGAAATACGAAGGCGTGACACCAAGTGAATTCAGAGAGAAGTTGAGGTAGACAATATGAGCGGGGGGAAAATGATTAGGAAGCTGTTGATCTTGCTGTGTCTGTTGACATTGATGCTGAATGGCTGCGCTTCCGAAAAAACAAAGCAGACAGCTGCACAGGAAAACGATACAGAGGAAGACAGTGGTGAAAAGAAAATTCAGATCGGTCTTACAGTGGATTCTTTTGTTATTGAGAGGTGGATTCGTGACAGGGATGTATTCGTGGCAACAGCAAGGGAGCTGGGAGCGGAAGTGAATGTTCAGGATGCGGGAGCAGATACAAAAGAGCAGATCAGCCAGATTGACTATTTTATCAAGAAGCATATGGACGTGATCGTGATCATTGCCAGAGACTGCAAAGCATTATCTGAGGCTGTGGAGCGTGCCCACAATGCAGGAATCAGGGTGATCTCCTATGACCGCATGGTAAATGATGCGGATACAGACATGTATATTTCCTTTGATAACCGGAAAGTCGGAGAGATCATGGCACAGTCCATGATGGAAGCGATCCCTGATGGCGGAAAGATTTTTATGATCCAGGGCTCTGCTTCAGATAACAATGTGGACATGGTAAAAGAGGGATTTGAAGACACTCTGAAAAACAGTGATCTGAAGGTAGTTTACGAAGCCAACTGTGAGGGCTGGATCGCAGAGCTGGCAGCAGATTATGTGGAGGAAGCACTGGAAGAGTATCCTGATGTAAAGGGAATCATGTGCGGAAATGATGATATTGCCAGCCAGGTGATACAGATTCTTGCGGAAAACCAGCTTGCCGGACAGGTGATCGTGGTAGGCCAGGATGGTGATCTGGCTGCATGTCAGCGTATTGTGGAAGGAACCCAGTACATGACAGCATTTAAATCTATCGAAGATCTGGCACGCCAGGCAGCTGAATATGCGGTGAAGATGGCAGAAGAGGGAAAGATTCCGTCAGATGTGACAGATACCATGAGCGATGGAAGCTATGATATCCCGGCGAAGGTGCTGGAACCGGTTGCCGTTACAAGGGATAATATTGATGAGGTGATCATTGACGGCGGTTTCCACAGACGAGATGAAGTATATCTCAATATAGATTACGATACAGAGTAATGCAGAACAGATTGCATACCGGCATATATGTGGCAGTGAAATTCTGCAAGTAATGTGGCAGTGTATCCATATGCGCAATAATACACAATTATGACAAAAATCAATAGCAGATTTTTGGTGCAAAAATGTCTTGCCTGATGCAGGGCATTTTTCTTTTGCAAAAAAATGTCTCTGTCCTTGCCAACTATGTCCAGACAGTCCTGTGTTATAGTAACATCATCAAAGGAAACGTGATTCCAAAAACAAATAATGAAACGGAGGATTTTACAATGAAAAGAAAAATGGTATCTGCACTTCTTTGCGCAACAATGGTAGCTGGTATGGTGGTAGTTCCGGCAGCAACAGCACAGGCAGCAGACAAGAAACTGATCGGTGTTACCATGCCGACCAAGGATCTCCAGAGATGGAACCAGGATGGCGATAACATGAAGAAAGAGCTGGAGGCAGCAGGATATGAGGTAGACCTTCAGTATGCATCCAATGATGTAAGCACACAGGTTTCCCAGCTTGAGAACCAGGTAGCAAACGGATGTGACCTTCTGGTTGTGGCATCCATCGATGGAAGCAGCCTTGGCGAGCCTCTGAAACAGGCCAAAGAAAAAGGAATTCCGGTTATCTCTTATGACCGTCTTCTTATGAATTCCGATGCAGTAACCTATTATGCAACATTTGATAACTACAAAGTAGGTCAGAAACAGGGCGAGTACCTGGTAGATGCACTGGATCTTGACAATCAGGACGGACCATTCAATATTGAGCTGTTCACAGGAGATCCTGGCGATAACAACTGTAACTTCTTCTTCGGTGGTGCAATGGATGTTCTCCAGAAATACATCGATGACGGTAAGCTGGTAGTAAAATCCGGTCAGACAGAGTTCGAGCAGGTTGCTACAGCTAACTGGGACAGTGCAAAAGCACAGGATAGAATGGATACTATCATCGCAGGTAACTACTCTGACGGAACAAACCTTGACGCAGTTCTCTGCTCCAACGATTCCACAGCCCTTGGTGTTGAGAATGCACTGGCAGCTTCCTACACAGGAGAATATCCGATCATTACTGGTCAGGACTGTGACACACCAAACGTTAAGAACCTTGTAGCCGGAAAACAGGCAATGTCTGTATTCAAAGATACAAGAGCTCTTGCATCTGCAGTAGTAAAAATGGTTGACTCCATCATGAAAGGTGAGGAGCCGGAAGTGAACGATACAAAATCCTATGATAACGGAACCGGTGTCATCCCGACATACCTTTGCGATCCGGTTGTTGTTACAACAGATAACTACAAAGAGATCCTGATCGACTCCGGATACTACACAGAGGATCAGATCAAATAATCAGAATTTTTAAGAAAGAAATTTATCACATGCAGGCGGGGAATATAACCGCCTGCATGAACAGTGGAAAGGGAGGGAAATTGAGTTGGCTAAGATACTTCTGGAAATGAAAAATATCACCAAAACTTTCCCAGGTGTAAAGGCACTGGATAATGTTAATCTCCAGGTCGAGGAAGGCGAGATCCACGCACTGGTAGGTGAAAACGGTGCCGGTAAATCTACATTGATGAATGTATTAAGTGGTATTTATCCGTACGGTTCGTATGAAGGAAATATTATTTATGATGGTGAGATCTGTAAGTTTAACACTATCAAAGACAGTGAACATAAAGGAATTGTAATCATCCACCAGGAACTTGCTCTGATCCCGTACATGACCATCGGGGAGAACATGTATCTGGGTAATGAAAGAGGCAAAAGCTTTTCCATTAACTGGAATGAAACTTATGGAGAAGCAGATAAATATTTGAAAATAGTAGGACTGGAGGAATCCTCCAGAACTTTGATCAAGGATATTGGTGTAGGTAAGCAGCAGTTGGTTGAGATCGCAAAGGCACTTGCAAAGAATGCAAAGCTGCTCATTCTGGATGAGCCTACCGCATCACTGAATGAAGATGACTCCAAAGCTCTTCTGGATCTTCTTCTGAAATTCAAGAAGCAGGGAATGACCTCTATCATCATTTCCCATAAATTAAATGAAATCTCCTATGTAGCAGATAAGATCACAGTTATCCGAGATGGATCTACCATTGAAACACTGGATAAAAAGAAAGACGATTTTTCTGAGCAGAGGATC
Organism: Blautia sp. DFI.9.10; assembly: GCF_024461705.1. Classification (NCBI taxonomy): domain Bacteria; kingdom Bacillati; phylum Bacillota; class Clostridia; order Lachnospirales; family Lachnospiraceae; genus Blautia; species Blautia sp. DFI.9.10. Next base: position 139,426 of record NZ_JANGAA010000005.1, on the reverse strand, counting down.
ATTCAGGGAATGGTTGGACGTGAGATGACAGATCGGTTCCCGAAACGTCCAAATGTAAAGATCGGCGATGTTTCCATGGAGATTAAAAACTGGAATGTTTATCATCCGCTGTATACAGAACGTAAGGTGGTAAATAACGTATCCTTTAAAGTACATAAAGGAGAGGTTGTCGGTATTTCAGGACTGATGGGAGCAGGACGTACAGAACTGGCTATGAGTATTTTTGGCAAGAGCTATGGAACTAAAATTTCTGGACAGGTGTTCATGAACGGAAAAGAAGTGAAGCTGAATACAGTTCAGGAAGCCATCGACAACAAGCTTGCTTATGTTACAGAGGATCGAAAAGGAAACGGGCTGATCCTTTCCAAGTCCATAAAGATGAACACTACGCTTGCAAACATGTCTGGTATCAGTAATGGAAAAGTGATCGATACGGATAAAGAATACGCAGTTGCTGAGGAATACAGGAAGAAACTGAAAACCAAGTGTCCGACAGTTGAGCAGAATGTCGGAAACCTGAGCGGTGGTAATCAGCAGAAGGTCCTTCTTGCAAAATGGATGTTTGCAGAGCCGGATATTCTGATCTTGGATGAACCTACAAGAGGTATTGACGTAGGAGCCAAATATGAAATCTACTGTATCATCAATGACCTGGTCGCAGCAGGAAAATCTGTGATCATGATCTCTTCTGAGCTTCCGGAAGTGCTTGGAATGTCAGACAGAATCTATATCATGAACGAGGGCAGATTCGTAGGAGAGGTAAGTGGTGAGGAAGCTACATCTGAGCTGATCATGTCCAGGATCGTGAAGTCAGGTAAAGGAGAGTAAGAAGATGGAGAAAAAGATTAGTTTTTCAGAAATATTAAAAAAATATACCATGGTCATTGTTCTGGTATTTGTTGTGATCATGTTTTCTGTGAACACAAAGGGCGTTATGCTTCTTCCGCAGAATGTAAATAACCTGGTAGCCCAGAATGCATATGTATTTATTCTTGCAACCGGTATGCTGTTCTGTATTTTAACAGGTGGTAACATCGATCTGTCAGTTGGTTCTGTTGTATGCTTTGTTGCTGCTGTCGGTGGTAAGATGATGGTTCTCAACAGTATGAACCCGTATCTCACTATGATCGTGATGCTTCTTGTGGGTATTGCCATTGGTGCATGGCAGGGATTCTGGATCGCTTATGTACGAATTCCTCCATTTATTGTTACTCTGGCAGGTATGCTTGCTTTTCGTGGCCTTTCCAACGTAGTTCTGGAAGGACAGACCCTGGCCCCGATGCCGGATGCTTATCTGGCTCTGTTCAATAACTATATTCCGGACTTCCTTGGTGGAGGTGAAGGATTTAACAGAACATGTTTCGTAGTTGGCATTATTGTCTGCATCGTCTATGTTGCACTTGTTATGAAAAACCGTGCAGACCGTGCAAAAAAAGGCTACAGTGTTGAGTCTTTCGGTGGTGTTGCAGTGAAGATGGTTCTGATCTGTGTAGTTGTTCTTGCATTCATGTTCAGACTTGCTCAGTACAAAGGTATCCCGAATTCTCTTCTCTGGGTTGCAGTGATCATCGCAATCTATACATACATTGCTTCCAAGACTACAACAGGCCGTTATTTCTACGCAGTTGGTGGTAATGAGAAGGCAACAAAGCTTTCCGGTATTGATACGAACAAAGTTTATTTCCTTGCTTACTTGAACATGGGTCTTCTGGCTGCTATCGCAGGTATGGTGACAATGGCCAGATTGAATTCTTCCAACCCGCAGGCTGGTACAAACTTTGAGATGGATGCGATCGGTGCTTGTTTTATTGGTGGTGCTTCTGCTTATGGTGGTACCGGTACAGTTCCTGGTGTTATCATTGGTGCACTTCTGATGGGTGTTCTGAATCTTGGTATGAGTATCATGGGTATTGACCAGAATATCCAGAAGGTTGTTAAAGGTATGGTTCTTCTGGCAGCGGTTATCTTCGATGTTGTCAGCAAGAGAAAATCTTTTATCGTAAAATAATAATAGTCAGCGAATCAGGACAGCAGGTTTTCGGAGTGATCCGGAACCTGCTGTTTTTGGGTGTATATACTGTTGTTTTATGTAAGGTTATTTTGTTACTGTTCACTGGTCAATGTCATTTAGTTAATTTTCAAGGTTAGATCTTATACATGAGGTCTAACCTCTTTTTTAGTTTTTCCCTAAATAGGGGTTGACACTTCAACTCAAATGTGCGGCCGCTCTCACTACTGATTGGTTTTTAGAAGTAGTGAGAGCGGCCCTTGTAGTTAAAGAAGCATCTGCACGATGCAAATACAACTACAAGGAGATTTTTTTATGCTACAAAACCAAATCAAAACCATATTTAAAAGGGCACTGAAAAAGTCTGATTCTAAAAAAGAATTGGGCTTTTTTGTGAAAATTTCGGTCGCCCGGCAAAGGAACCAGAAATGATGTTTAAACTGCTTTTCCTGAAAAAACTGTACGATCTTTCTGACGAAGCCCTGATTAGCAGCGCCCAGACGGACATGGCATATAAATTTTTCCTTGACCTGGAACCAGAAGCAAAAATGATAGATCCCAGTCTTCTCACAAAATTCAGAAAAACTCGTATTACAGAAGATATTCTGGAAGAAATGTTAAAAGAAACCATTCAACAGGCTTTGGATAAAAATCTGATCAAATCGGGAACCATTATCGTTGATTCCACCCATACAATTGCTTCTGTCTGGGCAAAATCTCCAACGCAGATTCTGCGGGATATGAGCAAACAACTTCGGAAAGAGGTTTATAAAACAGCTTTTGAATTATCAGAGCGATTTCCTGAGAAACCCTCTTTGGAAGCAGGACTGGATGAAGAAATTGCCTATACTAGGGAACTACTCCAGGTTCTGGAGGAAGGAATAAAATCCTGTGGAAATAAAAAGATACAGAAACTTTCTCATGAAATGAAAGAACTACTAGAAGATGAGCGGCTCAAAGAGATCCGATCCAAAGATGATAAAGATGCACGGTTTGGACATAAAACGGCAACCAGTACGTTCTATGGATATAAGAATCATCTTGCGATGACTGAAGAACGTCTCATTGCGGGGATCACTGTAACAGATGGAGGAGCACCAGATGGGCAGGAATTACCAAAACTGATAGAAAACGCGAAGGAAAATGGAATAAAAGTTACAGAAGTTATAGGCGATATGGCATATGTCAGTGATGACAATCTGGAAGTCTGCGGAAAAGAGATTACATTGATTGCCAGAACCAATACAGCAGTAGCTGCTGCAGCAAACGGGAACCTTGAGGAAGGTTTCTGCTTTAATAAAGATGCTGGGATGCTGCAGTGTCCTGCCGGAGAGCTTTCCACGCGTGTAGAAAAAAGAACGGCAAAAAATGGGAATACTTATTTAAGATATATATTTAGCAAAGTAACGTGTCGGAAATGTCCCCAAAGAGAAAAATGCCGTGTAGGAAGATCAAACGCTAAAACAAGAAGCTACAGTATCACGCAAGCAAGCGAGAAAAATCTTGAAAGGCTTAAATTTGAAGAAAGCGAATATTTTCAGGAGCGAATGAAGATTCGGCACAGGATAGAAGAAAAGAATGGAGAACTAAAGGAAGCTCACGGTTTGCGTAAAGCAGATTCGAGAGGTTTATTTGCTATGCATCTGCAAATGTATTTTACGGCATTTACAGCAAATGTAAAACGAATAGTAAGATTAGATGAGCTGGCTATGGAGTAAACCATAGCTTTTTATGATTTTCCTAAGTAAAGATTTGAAAATAATATAAAAGAAAAACTTCCACTTAAGAAGAAATGGAAGTTTTTCAGTGCCCTTCAAATACAAGGGGTGTGGCACTTTTATCTGCATACACGAAACATAGTAATGTTTTATCTCCGCTTACTTTTTTTCTGAATTCCTTTCATTTTCCGTTTTGTTATGAATTGATAGTCTGTTCTGAATCCACAGGTTTCGTGGAGATCGTCAGTGATTTTCTGACGTTCATATACCGGCATGAAACCCTGTTCTTCTACATCTGCAAATTTTATGTCTTTTAAAATATGGAGCAATTGTTCTGTAGTATAAGTTCCTTTCAAAGCGCGGTTTAATAACCGGATTTGTATAGGACTGAGTGATATAAAAGGACTCGGAATTTTTTGATTTTGATGTTGTTATACGCACAATAATTACCGCTTCCACTGTTATAGTACATATCACTAAATATTACTATATAATAAAAATAAAAATTTGACAAAAAAATAAGCCTGTTTCAAGGCTTTGCGGTACTTTTTTGAATTTCAATGTGTCAAACTCCCGTGTAACAAGAAAATAAAAAAATATAAAGTTTTAGTTGTTGCCCGTTATCTTTTCTGATATAATAAGTCCAAATCTTAATACTCTGCCGTGATAAAATGTGAAACTGTCACGAAGGAGGCTAAAAGGAGAAACTACAAATGAAAGAAAAGAAAGAACGGGCCAAACGTCTGCCCACTTTTGCGGAATCGATCACACCGATCGTCGCAATGCTCCTGATCCTTACCATCGGAAAAGGCGTATTCGGCTACAGCACAGAGCCGCTTCTGATCATGGTAGCTGCAATCGCAGCATTTATCGCGTTCCGTGTAGGCATTACCTGGGATGAGATGATGGATGAGATCTGCACCAAGATCGCAAAGGGCATGCCTGCCATCCTGATTCTTGTATGTGTTGGCGCTATGGTTGGTACCTGGATGGCATCCGGTACCATTCCGATGATGATTTATTACGGCGTCCAGATCGTAAACCCGAAATTCATGCTGGTTACCGCGTTCCTGATCGAGGCAGTGGTTTCGGTTGTTACCGGTACCTCCTGGGGTTCCGTTGCAACCATGGGTGTTGCCCTGATGGGAATCGCAAGCGCCCTTGGCGTATCCCTTCCGGCTACTGCAGGCGCCTGCATCGCAGGTTCCTACTTTGGTGACAAGATGTCTCCGCTGTCCGATACCACAAACCTGGCTCCGATCGCGGCAGGCAGCACACTGTATGAGCATATCGGACATATGTTCTACACCACTGTCCCAGCAACCATCGTTTCCCTGGTGGTATATGCCATTGTTGGTATGAACGCAGATGTAAGCGCAGATATTACTTCTGACACCGTTACTACTTTATTAAGCCAGCTTTCTTCCATGTACAGCTGGAACCTGCTGATCATCATTCCGGTAGTGATCGTGCTGGGCGGCTCCCTGCTTCAGAAGCCAACCATTCCGGTTATGCTTCTTTCTACTTTTGTAGCAGGCTTGGAGAGTGTCTTCATTCAGCACGTAGCGTTAGGAGATGTGTTAAAGGCAACCGTAAACGGTTTTGATGTATCCATGATCCACCGTGCAGGATTTGACACCGAGACCTGTTCCGAGGCCGTAACCAAGCTGTTAAACCGCGGCGGTATGAACGGCATTATGAGCACCACACTTCTGGTATTCTGCGCATTCTGCTTCGCAGGTATCATGAGCCGGGCTGGCTGTCTGGATGTGGTACTCCAGAAGATCTTAAGCGTGGCAAAGAGTACCGGTGCGCTGATCACCGCAACCGTTGCAGCCTGCATTACCATGGCACTGACCACCGGTAACTCTTACCTTGCCATTCTGATTCCGGGCGAGATGTTCCGTGACGCTTACAAAGAGCGCGGGCTTGCGGCAAAGAACCTGTCCAGAACCCTTGAGGATGCCGGTACCGTAGTTGTACCGCTGATCCCGTGGTCCGCAGCAGGTGCTTACATGGCTTCCACCCTTGGCGTAGAGACTTTGGATTACCTTCCATGGGCAATCCTGTGCTACACCGGCTGGATTTTTGCAATCATCTGGGGCTTTACCGGATTTGGTATTGCCAAGCTCGATGATGAGAAGAAAAAGGAGAACTAAATACGATGTCCAGAGTGCTTTTGATTAAAAACGCGAATCTGTATGATCCGGATCCAAAAGGAATCCGTGATATCCTGATCGTAGATGAAAAAGTATTTTCTGTGGCAGAACACATCGATCCACCGGAACTTTCTGCTCCGGTGGAAGTTGTTTCTGCAGATGGAAAAATGGTAATTCCTGGTTATGTGGACCAGCATGTTCATGTGATTGGCGGGGGCGGCGCAAAGCTTCTGGTTACACGGCTTTCTTCCCTGCATGAGGAAGTGCGTGATGCTGTAAAGGCAGGGGTTCCGGTGGAAAAAGCCATCCGCATCTGCGGGGAGAACCCGGCCAGAGCCAACGGATTATTCCCGAAAAAGGGCTGCATCCGTCCGGGCAGCGACGCGGATCTTGTGATCCTGGATGAGGAATTTCTGGTAGATACGGTATTTGTCCGTGGACAGAAAATGGTGGAGTATGGAAAAGCACTGGTAAAAGGCACCTTTGAGACAGACTGACAGAAGCTTTGAAATAGAAAAGCGGAAAAGAAAGAGACAGGAGAATTGACATTATGATCAAGTTACTGAAAAACGCGAATGTGTACGCACCGGAGAAACTGGGAAAGAAAGATATCCTTATTGAGGGGGAAAAAATCCTTCTGATGCAGGATACTATTGAGGGATATGAGGGACTTCCGGGAGTGGAAACCTATGATCTGGAGGGAAAGACCGTTGTTCCGGCTTACATTGACATGCACGTGCATATCACAGGCGGCGGCGGAGAGCAGGGGCCGGCATCCCGTGTACCGGAATCCCAGCTCAGTGAATTCTTCAAAAATGGTATTACCACGGTAGTCGGACTTCTGGGAACCGATGGCGTAACCCGCAGTGTGGAAAATCTGGTCGCAAAAGCTCGCGCCCTGACCGAAGAGGGCATGACCGTGTACACTCTGACCAGTTCCTATGGTTACCCGCCGACCACCCTGACCGGAAGTGTAGAGCGCGATATCATCCTGGTTCCACCGATGATCGGTGTGAAGGTAGCGGTATCGGACCACAGAAGCTCCAACCCAGGCGGAGAAGAGCTGATCGCGCTGGCTACTGCAGCGCGCAGAGCCGGCTTACTCAGCAATACCCCTGGCCTGGTAACCATGCACATGGGTGACGGAGAGGGAAGACTGGATCCGATTTTCTATGTGCTGGATCATTCCGACGTTCCAGCCAAGAACCTGCTGCCGACCCACATCTTACGCAATCCTGGACTGATTGATGCCGGCGCGGATCTGGTGCGCCGTGGCGGCTACATTGACTGCACCGCCGGCGCCGATGATGTGGAGGTCGAATCCGATGCTCTGAAGCTCTATGAGCTGTTGCACCGCGAAGATGTGAGCCTGGATCATGTAACCATGTCCAGTGACGCGTTCGGAAGCCAGCCGCGCTTCAACGAAGAGGGCGAGTGCATTGGCCTGACCTACGCGTCCCCGAAGTATCTGCACCGTACCATCCAGATCCTGGTAAGAGAGGGCATGCCGCTGGAGGATGCCTTACAGCTTCTGACCAGCACTCCGGCCGTACTCCTTGGCAAAGAAGGAATCAAGGGCTGTGTAGCGGAAGGCGCAGACGCAGACCTTCTGGTACTGGATGAGAATCTCAACATCAACAGCCTGTTTGCCCGCGGCAAGGTCGCTGTGTGGGAGCAGGAAGTGAAGATGAAGGGCAGATTCGAGCAGTAAGGAAAAACATACAGGAGAAGGACTGTGATTGACTTATTGGTGGTGCTTCTGCTTATGGTGGTACCGGTACAGTTCCTGGTGTTATCATTGGTGCACTTCTGATGGGTGTTCTGAATCTTGGCATGAGTATCATGGGTATTGACCAGAATATCCAGAAGGTTGTTAAAGGTATGGTTCTTCTGGCAGCGGTTATCTTCGATGTTGTCAGCAAGAGAAAATCTTTTATCGTAAAATAATAATAGTCAGCGAATCAGGACAGCAGGTTTTCGGAGTGATCCGGAACCTGCTGTTTTTGGGTGTATATACTGTTGTTTTATGTGAGGTTATTTTGTCGGTTTTCGTGGTTTTATGGGGGATGTGCTTGTTTTTAGGAGAACGTTATATTATAATAAGGGCAAGTGACAGAAAATACGAAATTATGTTGTCGGGAGGCTGTAATGGGAAATACAGTAACGATCTGTTTTGCAAATAATAAGGGCGGCAGCGGAAAGTCCACCAGCTGTTCCAATGTGGGAGCGGCACTGGCCGGCATGGGTAAGAAGGTACTGATGGTAGACGGTGATATGCAGCTGAATCTTTCCCTTTCTTTTTTTTCGGAGGAAGAAGTGCTTGAGATGGCAGCAGGGGAAAAGAATCTCTACTATGCTATCGGTCATCAGTCGGATCTCAGCGATTTTATCGTGCATACGAAGTATGAGAATCTGGATCTGGTTCCGTCGTCTACGCTGATGAGCTCCGTGGAATATGAGCTTTTTACAAAATGGCAGAGAGAGTTTATCCTGCGGAAATGTCTGCAGAAGGTTAAAGATTCCGGAGTGTACGATTACATTCTCATTGATGCACCGCCTACTCTTGGCGGCTGGGTGATGAATATTTTATGTGCATCCGATTATGTTCTTGTTCCGGTAGAGGCAAGTCCGTGGGGTATGTTTGGTCTTGCAAATATGTTTGATTTCCTCAATGAAGTCAGGGAGATCGCTCCGGATTTAAAGGTTTTGGGAATCGTAGTAACCAAGGCAGATGCCAGAAAGAATTATTTCAAACAGACTATGGAAACACTGAAAGAAATGGAAGGAATCTATCTTTTCGAATCTTTTATCCGTGTAGACAGCTCCATCGAATGGTCCCAGGACAGCAGTGAACCAGTTGTGGAGTTCAAAAAAAGCAGCCGCAGCGCAAAAGAGTACATAGCATTGGCAGAGGAGGTAATGAATCGTGTCAGTAGGTAAAGCAAGCATCGCAAGAGCAGTAAATGCAGAAAAAGCATCCAAAACAGAAACAAAAACAGAGGTAAAAGAGGCTGAGGTTAAAGCAGCAGAGAAGCCGTCAGAGGTAAAAGCTGAAACAGCTGAAAAAGCGGCAGAAAAAACTACAGCAAAGAAAACAGCAGCCAAAGCTCCTGCAAAGAAGACCACAGCAAAGAAAGCAGCCGCAACAAAAACAACAGCAAAGAAAACCACTACCAGAAAAACAACAGCACGTAAAACCGCAGCAAAGAAAACAGCTGCAGCAGAAACAACAGGAACTGTAGCCCAGAACGTGATCAGCGGAGGAAACGCCGACGAACTCCAGGCCAAATTCCTCACCCCAAAGAAAGATGAGCCGGACAACAACCAGCCAGTAGGAATTAAAGACGAGCTTCCGGTTTATCTGCTGTAATCTTTGATTGAATTTTTTGAAAAGATAGTAATTGACAAATAAAAAGACTGCTATATATCTATATCACTATTGATAAGGTATACAGCAGCCTTTTATTTTGCCCTATAAAAATCTCAGTGGGACAGCGAAGCGCCTCCCTCGTATCTTTCTACATATTGTAATATGCAGCATACAATCCATTCTTCTCAAGCAGTTCAGCATGAGTGCCTCTTTCGGCGATACCCTCCTCCGTGATCACAATGATCTCATCCGCATCACGGATCGTAGAAAGCCGGTGCGCGATCGTAATGGTAGTACGATTTTTTGAAAGTTCCACCAGACTCTTCTGAATCCAACGTTCGCTTTCGTTATCCAGAGCGCTGGTGGCCTCATCCAGGATCAGGATCGGAGGATTCTTAAGGAATACACGTGCAATGGAAATCCGCTGCTTCTGTCCGCCGGAAAGGCGTGTGCCACGTTCTCCGACATAAGTGTCGTATTTATCCGGAAGCTCCATGATAAAGTCATGGATACTCGCACATTTGGCGGCTTTGATGATCTCTTCATCGGAAGCTCCGGGCTTTCCGTAGGCAATATTATCCTTGATGGTTCCATCAAAAAGATAGACATCCTGCTGTACCATACCGATCTGGCTTCGAAGGCTCTTAAGAGTCAGCCCGCGGATATCCTTTCCGTCTACAGTAATGGAACCGCCGGTCACATCATAAAATCTGGGCAGGAGAGAGCAGATCGTGGTTTTTCCGCTTCCGGAAGGTCCCACCAGGGCAATGGATTTTCCTGCCGGGATATCAATAGAGATATCGGAAAGCACAGGAGTTTCATCATCGTTGTAATGAAAAGAAACATGGTCGTAACGCACATGTCCTTTCACGTCCGTAAGCTCCGCAGCGTTGTCTGCATCCCTGATCTCGGATTCTGTTTCCATCACATCCAGGAAACGGCGGAAACCGGAAAGACCCTTCTGCATCATTTCCACAAGTTCCACCAGGATCTGGATGGGGCTGATAAAGATTCCGATATACAGGGCATACATGGCAAGATCTGCAGTCTGCATTTCACCCTGAGCAATCAGATAGCCGCCGTAAACAAGAGTTACCAGGTACATCATGCCCTGGAAGAAAAGATTGGAACTCATGAAGCTTCCCATGCAGTGATAATTATCTCTTTTGGAAACAAGGAACGCTTCATTGCTTTTCTTAAATTTGACACGTTCGATGTCCTCGTTTGCGAAGGACTGCACCACGCGGATTCCGGAAAGCGTATCCTGAAGGCTGGCATTTACATCTCCGATCTTACGACGGTTTTCCATGAAGGTTTCCTGCATTTTTGCATTCTGGCGGAAGGAAAACACAAACATTACGATCACCAGGAGGATCAGCGGCAGTGCAAGCTTCTTGTTGATGAAGACCAGGAAGATAAAAGCACCGACGATCTTTACCAGAGAGATAAAAAGATTCTCAGGACCATGATGTGCAAACTCGGAAATGTCAAAAAGGTCACTGACCAGCTTGCTCATCATCTGACCGGAATTATTCCTGCTGTAATAGGAAAAAGACAGCTCCTGGTAATGGTCAAAAAGCTCCCGGCGCATATCACGTTCCATCTTTGCACCCATCATATGTCCCTGACAGGTTACATAATATTTGCAGAGACTCTGCACAATGTACATAACAAAAAGAGAAGCTGCAATCACAGGGAGGGCATGAAGAATAATATCCTTATCCTGTGTAAAGAGAGTTTTTGTCATAGTACGAAGAATCTGGGGATAAGCAAGATCTACCAGACTGATAACGGCTGCACAGATCAGGTCAATAAAAAAGACCGCTTTGTACGGGCCGTAGTAGTGGATGAATTTCTTGATGGTATTCATCGGAAAAGTACCTCCGTTTTTATGAAATGTATAGTGTTGTCTGAGCAAAAAATATTGCTGCCGGACATTCTATGTTCATCTTATCATAAGTGAGAATAAAGTCAAGATAAGTGAATTTCTGGCCTGTTTCGTTTCTGTATACTTTCTGAGAACAGGAACTATATGGCTGCTGTTCACAGGAAATATTCCGCAAGAGATTGTTGGCAACGGAGCGGATAGTGATATGAGGAGATATTTTTTGGAAAAAATCAAATTACTCCTTGACACAGAAGAACAAAACCCGTATAGTGTATTTCAGATTTGGTGTGTAACTGATAAGCAGGCATTAACCAGTCATAAATGTTATTATTTTTATTTGACGTTTATGGGGGTTGGTGTCTTTTTTTGTTGCCCACTTAAAAGATTCCCGCTCCAAAACGTCGAAAGAAAAGGAGAGAGAACATGAAAGACAAAATTTTCGGAGTTTTGCAGCGTGTGGGACGTTCCTTTATGCTCCCCATCGCAATCCTTCCTGTGGCAGGCCTGCTTCTTGGATTCGGCAGTTCCTTCACAAATGAAACGACCATTGCAACCTATGGACTTCAGAAGATTCTGGGAGACGGAACCATCTTAAATGCACTCCTAGTCATCATGAACAAAGTCGGAAGTGCGGTATTTGATAACCTGCCTTTGATCTTTGCAGTAGGTGTGGCCATCGGTATGGCAAAAAAAGAGAAAGAGGTAGCAGCTCTTTCCGCACTGATCGCTTACTTCGTTATGAACGTAGCCATCAACGGTATGCTGGTAGTAAATGACAAGATCACAGCAGACGGACAGATCGCAAAAAGCGTTCTGGAAGGTACTGTAACTTCTGTCTGCGGCATTCAGTCTTTGCAGATGGGTGTGTTTGGCGGTATTATCGTCGGCCTTGGTGTTGCGGCTCTGCACAACCGTTTTCATAAGATCGTGCTTCCAAACGCACTTTCCTTCTTCGGTGGTTCCAGATTTGTGCCCATCATTTCCACCATTGTATATATGTTTGTGGGAATCCTGATGTATTTCGTATGGCCGGCAGTCCAGAACGGTATTTATGCTCTGGGCGGTCTTGTAACAGGCAGCGGCTATGTCGGAACCCTGATCTTCGGTATTATCAAACGCGCGCTGATCCCATTCGGACTTCATCACGTATTTTATATGCCATTCTGGCAGACAGCCGTTGGCGGGACTATGGAGGTTGCAGGCCAGATGGTACAGGGCGGACAGAACATCTTTTTCGCCCAGCTTGCAGATTCCGCAAATGTAGCGCATTTCAGTGCTGATGCAACAAGATATTTTTCCGGAGAGTTCATTTTCATGATCTTCGGTCTTCCGGGAGCTGCTCTTGCCATGTACCGCTGTGCAAAGCCTGAGAAGAAAAAAGCAGCAGGCGGACTTCTTCTTTCAGCAGCCCTTGCATGTATGCTTACAGGAATCACAGAGCCACTGGAGTTCTCCTTCCTGTTTGTAGCTCCTGCATTGTTTGCAGTACAGGTTGTTCTTGCAGGCGCGGCTTATATGATCGCACATATGCTGAACATTGCAGTAGGACTTACCTTCTCCGGCGGTTTCCTGGATCTGTTCCTGTTCGGAATCCTTCAGGGAAATGCAAAGACAAGCTGGTTCAGGATTATCCCGGTAGGTATCATTTACTTTATTCTCTATTATGTGATTTTCACCTTCCTGATCAAAAAGTTCAACTTTAAGACTCCGGGACGTGAGGATGACGACACAGAAACAAAGCTTTATACAAAAGCAGATGTAAACGCAAGAAAAGAAGCCGGAAAAGCCGGTGAAGCAGCAGGAAGTACATCTGCAGACCCGGTAAGCGAAGCCATCACAGCCGGCCTTGGAGGAAAGAAAAACATCAGTGATGTGGACTGCTGTGCAACAAGACTCCGTATCACCGTCCATGACGCAGCAAGAGTCAACGACGATATTTTGAAAACAACAGGTTCCAGAGGAATCGTGAAAAAAGGCCAGGGTGTCCAGATCATCTACGGTCCGCAGGTAACTGTGATCAAATCCAAGCTGGAGGATTATCTGGAGACAGCGCCGAATGAATATTTTGAAGGTGCAAATGAGAAAGAAACAGACAATGCGGAAAATCAGGCTCAGTCTGATACAGAGCGTACAGCAGAAAGTACAGGTGAGGCTACTCAGAACACAGCTCCGACATCCGAAGCCAGCACGCAGCCAGAGAAAAAGGTTCTCAGAACAGCGATTGTCTACAGCCCGGTAACCGGTATCGCCGCAGACCTTTCCACAGCGCCGGATGAAGGCTTTGCGGAAGGAATGATGGGAGAGGGTGCTGTAGTCACACCGAAGGACCCGGTGATCTGTGCTCCGGAAGACGGCGAGGTAGAGTTTATTTTTGACACAAAGCATGCCATCGGATTCCAGACAGATACAGATCTTCCTATGCTCCTCCATATCGGCATTGATACTGTAAAGCTGGAAGGAAAAGGCTTCGAGATCCTGGTAGAGCAGGGACAGCATGTAAAAAAAGGCGAGCCGTTGATGAAGATTGACATCCCGTATCTTATAGAAAACGCTCCGTCCTTATGTTCTCCGATCCTTTGCACAGAGATCGAGGATAATCAGAGAGTACGCCTTCTTGCCAATGGAGAGATCAAGGCAGGAGAGCCGCTGTTCGCAGTAGAGACTGTGGAAGAATAGGGAATTTTTCAGCAATAATATAGAAGATTGGTTTTGTGAAAAGCGCGCCTAATGCCCGGGCGCGCTTTTCCTGTGGCGAAGAAAATAACTGTCTGTCAGAAGGGCTTTACACAAAAGAAAGATTCTGTTACGATAAAGAAAATCAACAGCTGCAGATAAAAATGTCGACTGAAAATCCGGGGCAGACAGTGGTGGAATGTGGAAAAGCAGCAGGATATATAAAAATGGTGGGGAAAAAGATGTACAGAGTGAGCAAGGTATTGAACAATAACGGCATCATTGCCATAAATATGGAAGAAAACCAGGAATATGTACTTCTGGGAAAAGGTGTGGGATTTGGAAAGAAGGTCAGCCAGCGTTTTGAGGCTCCGGCAGACTGTACCATTTACAGGCTGGCTCAGGAGACAGAACGTGGCTCAGCAAAAGAACTGGCAAAGAGCGTAGCACCGGAATTTCTGGAGATTGCAGATGAGATATTGAGAGAAGCTGAGAAGACCTTTGGGGATACCATAGACAGAAGGATCCTGTTTCCCCTTGCTGATCATATTTCCTTTGCAGTGGGACGTATCCGGAATCATGAGCAGATCAGCAATCCCCTGACGGATGATATCAAGGTGCTTTTTTACAGTGAATTCAAGGTGGCGGAGGTATTGAAGAAGATCCTGAAGGAGAGGATGGATATTGAGATCGACGAGCATGAGGTGGGATATGTGGCACTTCATATTCACTCAGCGCTTGGAGATGAAAAGGTGTCTGTTGCCATGCAGACAGCAAGAACGGTACGGGAATGCATCGCCATGATCGAGATGGCCACAGGAAGAAAGATCGATGTGATCTCCCTGTCCTACAACCGTATGATGAACCATATCAAATATATGGTAGCCCGTGTCTCCACAGGGGAGACACTGAAGCTGGATATGAATGAATATATAGAAGAAAAATATCCGGAATCCTACAGGATCGCAGAGGATGTCTGCGAGAGTCTGGGCAAAAGCCTTGGGAAAAAGCTGGACCCTATCGAGATTGGTTATCTTGCCATGCATATTGAGCGGACAGTGGAACAATAAATGTAAATGGCTGATCCGCCTCAGGGATTTACACAATAAATTCAATAGCTTTTTTGACAGCAGTACTCATGGCAGTACTGCTGTTTGTGACTAAGCAGACCTCTCTCTGAGGGAGCGGTTCTTTAAGCTGAAGGGCAAAAATCTTCCCGTCATTGATCACTTCCCGGGCAAGGGGCTCGGGGTAAAAGCCGATTCCCAGATTGTGGACGATCATGGGAAGGACCTGGTCTGTAGTTGCTGCCTCGATGTCAGGATGAAAAGAAACACGGTTTTCCATAAAGTAATTCATATACATTTCTCTGGTGCTGGTCCCTTCCGCAAGACCTACAAAGGGCAGATCCTGAAGCTCATGGATGCTGATAGGGGCAGTAGCCAGATCCTTATATTTGCTTCCGCATGCAAGGATCTCCCGGTAACGCAGGAGACTTTTTTTCTGTAAAGGCTTGCGGATGGAGATCGGAGTGGTGACAATAGCGAAATCCACCGCATAATTTTTCAGTGCCTGTACAGCCTGTGGAGTAGAATGGTTAAAGAGGCGCAGGCGAACATGGGGATATTGCTCGCGGAACAGCTCCAGCTTTTCCAGAAGGATCAGACGCAGGGCATTTTCGCTGGCGCCGATGGAAACCAGGCCATGCTCCAGCTCTCCGTTCTGGCGGATCTCCTCTTCGCCGATGGACAGCTGCTCAAAAGCCAGGGCAACGTGTTCATAAAGCTGGCGGCCTTCCGGTGTAAGTGCGATTCCCTTGTTGGAGCGGAGAAAGAGCGTACATTTCAGCTCCTGCTCCAGGTTGTTCATACAGCGGGTGATATTTGGCTGATTGTTGTGAAGAGCTCTTGCTGCCTTGGTAAAGCTCTTATACTGGGCTACATAATAAAAGATCCGGTAGTAGTCGTAAGTGATCATGTATTGTCTCCATCCTGTGATATGATTTTAATATGTTTACGATATTAATAATACTTTTTACATTTGCTTCTGAGCAAACTATAATACACCCGAGGAAAAAAATCAATGACAGGAGTGATTTAGAGTGGTTTCAGGAGGCGGAAAGCTGCAAAATGCGGACCGGCAGATGTCAGAAGCTTTTATCACAAGTGTATTTCTGGCAATGTCCGGCGGATTTCAGGATGCCTACACATACTTTACAAGAGATGAGGTGTTTTCCAACGCCCAGACAGGCAACGTGGTTCTGATGAGCCATAATTTTATGACAGGACAGTGGGGAGACGGTTTAAGGTATCTGTTTCCTGTTTTAGCCTTTGCCATTGGTGTTGTAGCGGCGGAGCGGATCCAGAGTACCTTTAAATATGCAAAAAAACTTCACTGGAGGCAGATGATCCTGCTGATCGAGATCCTGATCCTTTTTGTGGTGGGATTTATGCCGGGAGAATTGGATATGCTGGCAACCGTACTGGTATCCTTTTCCTGCGCCATGCAGGTACAGACCTTCCGGAAGGTGGGCGGTTATTCCTATGCAAGCACTATGTGCATCGGAAATTTACGAAGCGGCACGGCGGCGTTGTCCGTGTATTGTCGTGAAAAACGTCCGGAACAGCTGAAGCAGGCTCTTTATTATTTCGGAATAATTTTCTTTTTTGCCATTGGAGCCGGTGGCGGAGGAAATCTGTCCATGAGGCTGGGGATCCCGGCAATCTGGGTATCGGATGTTTTGCTTCTGATCAGCTTTATTCTGATGTTTTCCAGTAAACATAGAGATTAGAAAGGGTGAGGAATTGTGGAAAACAGCACATTATTCCCAAGAGAGGAAAAGGCGGAGCTTTTATTTGAAAAGATCCTGAAGGATCCGGAGGCGTGCAGACGGCTGACGGAGACCTTCTATGAATCCATGGATGCGGATACAGACATAGAATGCGGATATCTTCCTCCGGAAAAATTCGCCTATGCATTGCTGGACGCATATAAAAACCGTGATCTGACAGCTCTCCTTATGGCAATCTGCCAGAACAGTATGTTTGATCTTCTGCGAAATTCTTTTCTGGCACCGTTCAGGTTCAATGCAGATGGACAGGAGAATCCGGTGTTTCTCACAGATGAAAAAGGAAATTTTCTGCGGGAAAAGGGAATTCATGTAAGTGACAGGGATTACGACCGGTTCCGCAGGATATACAGGGAGAAGCAGGGTGTAAAGATGTATTTGGCGTATGGCTACCGGAAGCGACATGCCTATGATGAAGCTACCATGGAAGTAGAAGAGTACAAAATGGGCGAACATATCGGTGTGCTGCTGGTGTATGAGCTTCCGGACAGCGTAAGGGAAAAGGAAACGGAGGCACAGGCCTATGCGGCTGTATGGGATATCATGATGGCAATTCAGAAGAAGCTTCCAAGAGCTTTTGTGTATTATGGGCAGGATTCTGTGGAGGATGGTGGAAAACGTTATGACGGACTGGGCGTTTTTCTCCCCATCCATAAATTTGCGGACCGCCTGGAAAAAATGATCGGGATCGCTGATGAGATCGTAATGAAATAGAATGTACAAAAAAGGACTGCTTTTGTATTGCTCCGGTTATCAGAAGGATAGCTGATGACCGGAAGCTACAGAAAGCAGTCCTTTTTGTATGCCCGTCAGGTGCAGTAGCGGAACATTTTGTCCGTAAGGATCCTGGCGAAAATAAGGCCCAGAGGAAGAGCAACGATGATCAGGATCGCAGCTGCAAACCAGGAGGCGGAAACATTCAGGGACATGATCCCCAGATTGTAGATCGCCCGGTAGAGATAAAGTCCGGGAACCATGATCACAATGGATGGTACGGTAATGGAAATCCTGGGATATCCCACTTTTGTTTTGAGGAGGGAGGCCAGAAGTCCGGCTGTCAGTGCTCCGAAAAAAGCCGCGGCAGCAGGTGGGAAACCGGCAAGATCAACAAGCTCCAGACGTAAAGTGTTGGACAGTGCGCCGATGAAGGCGGCAGCTGCGGCTAGACGGACAGGGCTGTTGAACATGACCGAAAAGCCGAATACCCCGCAGAAGCTTGCCAGAAGCCGGAACAGGATCCTCTGAGCTGCCGAAAGCTCCAAAGGCAGGAAATCCACAGGTTTCAGATGAAGAAGCAGTGCCATTAGCCAGGCAGAGACAGCAGCCACCATTACAACAATAATGGCGTAGGCCAGTCGTTCCAGTCCGGAACGCATATCCAGCTTGGCAAGGTCGATCCCGCTTGTGATAAACGGAAAGCCCGGAATGATAAACAGCATGGAACAGATGTATCCGGCCTCATGCTGGACGGAAATGTGGAACAGAAGCTCTGCCAGTTTCAGGAAGCCTGCATATACAAGACAGGCAGAGGAAACAGAAACTGCAATGCACATAAACAGAGTAAAATGATGCTTGCCAAGCTTGCAGCGGATGGCGTTTCCGATGCCTGCGCCTGCAAAAGCCAGGATCATTTCCAGCGGGCCACCGCCCAGAAGAAAAGTAAATGCACCACAGGCCAGTGCAGAAGCCAGTCCCAGGGCGGTAGGGGAATAAAGCCCGTGGATCCGCTCGATCTCATCTAACTGACTGTGCAGTGCTTCACCGCTCATATGGATACCCTCTGCAGGAAAATCACTGACAAAATGTTCCAGCCTGTTCAGCCTGGAAGTATTTACGCCGGTGGTAGTCAGACTAAGTGCATGGGAAAAACTGCTCTCACCGTCAAAGCAGGTGTAGCTTATGGACATCAGTCCGATATCTGCGGAGCAGGTGATACCAAGTGCTTCTGACAATGTATTCATGGAACTCCGTACCCGCCAAGCACCGGTCCCACAGGAGAGAAGCATCATGCCTGTACGGCCGATCAGGGAAGCTTTTTCGGAAAGAGAAGCCTCGGTGATGGGCTGGCTGTTCCTAGCGCTTACGTAGTTGTGCCAGGGGATTTTCATATGATTACGTTTAACCGGAATATCTGACACAGAAATCACTTCTTTCTATATATTAAAATCATATAGTTACTATTATAAATATATATAATAACTATAATCAGATATATTGTAGCAATTATTCTGAAAAAGTCAAGTATAGATGGAGTAAAATCTGACAGTACCAAAACGTCACTGTTAAAGATTTATCATTTTTTTGCGGAAAATGAATTTTTTTGGTTGCTTTTACGTACAATTTATGTATAATTGTGGATAGGGATGTTGGAATGACCAATTCCTATGGCAGGATGACAAAAACCTGCAAGAGTAGGTGGCTATCATAATTACTATTAAAGAAGAGAGGTAAATGTTAAGATGGCAAAAATCGATTTAACAAAGTATGGTATTACCGGAACAACTGAGATCGTGTACAATCCTTCTTACGAGACATTATTCGAGGAAGAGACCAAACCAGAGCTTGAGGGATTTGAGAAAGGTCAGGTCAGCGAGCTTGGTGCTGTCAACGTAATGACAGGTATCTACACAGGACGTTCCCCTAAAGACAAATATATCGTTATGGATGAGAACTCCAAAGACACAGTTTGGTGGACATCCGATGAGTACAAAAACGATAACCATCCGGCAACTCAGGAAGCATGGGCTGCAGTTAAAGATCTTGCTAAGAAAGAGCTTTCCAACAAGAGACTTTTCGTAGTAGATGCATTCTGCGGAGCTAACAAAGATACACGTATGGCTATCCGTTTCATCGTTGAGGTTGCTTGGCAGGCACACTTCGTAACAAACATGTTCATTCAGCCGACAGCTGAGGAGCTTGAGAACTTTGAGCCAGATTTCGTTGTTTACAACGCATCCAAGGCTAAAGTTGAGAACTACAAAGAGCTGGGTCTTAACTCTGAGACAGCTGTAATGTTCAACATTACAAGCCGTGAGCAGGTTATCGTTAATACATGGTACGGCGGAGAGATGAAGAAAGGTATGTTCTCCATGATGAACTACTATCTGCCGCTTAAGGGCATCGCTTCCATGCACTGCTCTGCAAACACAGACCTTAACGGAGAGAACACAGCAATCTTCTTCGGTCTTTCCGGAACAGGTAAAACAACACTTTCCACAGATCCTAAGCGTCTCCTGATCGGTGATGACGAGCACGGCTGGGATGACAACGGAGTATTCAACTTCGAGGGTGGATGCTACGCTAAGGTTATCAACCTTGACAAAGAGTCTGAGCCGGACATCTACAATGCGATCAAGAGAAACGCTCTTCTTGAGAACGTAACACTTGATAAAGATGGAAAGATCGACTTCGCTGACAAGAGCGTAACAGAGAACACACGTGTTTCCTACCCGATCAACCACATCGAGAACATCGTTCGCCCGGTATCTTCTGCACCGGCAGCGAAAGAAGTTATCTTCCTGTCCGCAGATGCATTCGGCGTACTTCCTCCAGTATCTATCCTGACACCGGAGCAGACACAGTACTACTTCCTTTCCGGATTCACAGCTAAACTTGCTGGTACAGAGCGTGGAATCACAGAGCCTACTCCTACATTCTCCGCTTGCTTCGGACAGGCATTTCTTGAGCTTCACCCGACAAAATATGCTGAGGAGCTCGTTAAGAAAATGGAGAAGAGCGGTGCGAAAGCATACCTCGTTAACACAGGATGGAACGGAACTGGAAAACGTATCTCCATCAAAGATACTCGTGGTATCATCGATGCTATCCTTGACGGATCTATTCTTAAAGCTCCGACAAAGAAGATCCCATTCTTCAACTTCGAGGTTCCGACAGAGCTTCCAGGCGTAGATCCTGCAATCCTTGACCCACGTGACACATATGCAGACGCTGCAGAGTGGGAGACAAAGGCTAAAGATCTTGCTGCAAGATTCGTTAAGAACTTTGTTAAATATGAAGGAAATGCTGCTGGTAAAGCACTCGTTGCTGCTGGCCCGCAGGCATAATCGATCATTCCAACTGAATACAGATCGTAGATTTGACCGGGAGTGGATTTATCCGCTCCCGGTTTTTTGACAAACAACTGAGGATCTATTATTTGATATAGAACTGTGCAGTGCGAAGCATGTTTCCAGACATGGAATAAACAGAAAGTTGAAGATATCTACCTGTAAAATAAAAAACTTTGGCTTGACTAACAGAGGGCATATGGTGTATCCTTTCTGAGAAGTTGAGCGGGAGACCCGTAAGACTGCAAAAATTCTCTTTGCACTGCATTACATTCGAACAGGATGCGAGATCAACAGTACAAACTGAGCAGGCGATGCTTTTCGGAATCGAAAATATTTATCGAAGGCATGGGGCCGGGCCGCAGGAAGCGGCAGCGGATATGGATTTAAACGTAATTGCAAAGAACCTGCATTCACGGAATATGAGGTGAAGCAGAATGTGACTTTGCTTTCAGACATATCTGCGGGACAGTGTATGTTTCGCAGGTATGTCTTTTTTACTGCAAAAATATGGATGGAACAGAAGGTAGAAGCTGGGATATCCCTATACAGAAAAGAAAGAACACCGGCGGAAAATCGCACTGCAGCGAGTAGTGAAGGAACCGCCGGTTTTTTCACGGAAAATGTTGTGCCATAAGAAGAACCTGATCATATATTTAAAAGGAGATTCTGTTTATGGAACACACAGAAAACAAAACAATTATACATGATACAGAAAAAACAGCTTCATGGGAACAGCAGACAGCAATGAAGGTATCCGGGATCAGTATTCTGGTAAACCTTTTATTATCTGTATTTAAACTGATCGCAGGTATTGTGGCACATTCAGGAGCAATGATCTCGGATGCCATTCATTCTGCATCAGATGTGGGAAGCACCTTCATCGTAATCATCGGTGTCCGTCTTTCTACAAAGAAATCAGACAAAGAGCACCAGTACGGACATGAAAGAATGGAGTGTGTTTCTTCCATTGTCCTTGCAGGAATGCTGCTTGTCACTGGTCTCGGGATCGGAATTACCGGTGCCCGTGATATCGTAAAAAGCACATCCGGCGGAACCATTGCCATTCCGGGAACACTTGCACTGATTGCAGCAGTGGTATCCATTGTGGTAAAAGAGTGGATGTTCTGGTATACAAGAGGTGCTGCAAAGAAGATCAATTCAGGAGCCCTGATGGCAGATGCATGGCACCATCGTTCAGATGCACTTTCCTCTATCGGAGCTTTTGTCGGTATTTTAGGAGCAAGACTGGGATACCCGATCCTGGATCCGATCGCCAGTATCGTGATCTGCGTTATGATCGCCAAGGCATCGATCGACATTTTCAGGGATGCCATTGACAAGATGGTAGATCATTCCTGTGATGCAAAAACTGAGGAATCCATGAAGAGAGAGATCCTCAAGGTACCGGGCGTCAGAAGAGTAGACCTTCTTAAAACCCGTCTTTTCGGATCCAAGATGTATGTGGATATCGAGATCGCAGCAGATGGAAGTATTTCCCTTTTTGATGCACATGATATTGCGGAAAATGTACATCATACGATCGAGAATAAATTCAAAGATGTAAAGCACTGTATGGTGCATGTAAATCCGATCAACGGATAAAAAACAAGCTGCCGGAGCGACTGTGATCGTCATCCGGCGGCTTGTTTTTGTATAGAGAAACACCCGGTAGGGGAGCTACCGGGTGTTTCGAGGGGAGTATAAATAATTAAATAAGGGGTTATGTAAAAAAAATTTTTGAATGGTAAATTCTTTTTACAAGAATGATTATAATATAAACTGGAAAAAAAAGCAATATGATTTTGGCGAATAATCTCCAAACTTTTTGGGATACTATTTCCTGTAATAAAAAGCGGCAGAAAGCTTCGGAAAGCCGTAAAATCAACTTCATCAGGAGGTAATTCAAATGGCGAAAAATTACGAAACAGACAGAAATGAGTCTAATTATGCAGGAAAAAATCACGGGGAAAGTGCTTCCAGAAACTGCGGAAAAAACAGCTCTAAGAACAGTTCGGGAAATTCTTCCAGAAACAGTTCCAAAAGCAGCTACGGAAACAAAATTTCCGATGAATATGATTCTGAGAAGGACAGAGGCTCTGACAGATATTAAAGGATAAGAAAAGCGGGAAAAGTCAGAGATGGCTTTTCCCGCTTAAATACATATAAGGGAACATTCACCCGGAAGCTTCCATATAATATACCAAAAAGAGGAGATTTTTTCCATGTTTCAGATCGAAACTATCTCTGCAAAAATGCTGGATTATTATGTGGAGCGCAGCGACGCTGTTATCATAGATCTCCGGGATTCTGCCGCCTACAGAAGGGGACATGTCCGGAACGCGGTAAATATTCCATACAGAGAGCTGGAGGAATATCTTGAGAAAAAACAGGATCAGAAATATCGTTTTCCCAAAGATAAGCTGCTGATATTTTACTGCGACCGCGGCGGCGCCAGCATGCAGGCTGCCCGGAGCCTGGCAAGACAGGGCTGTCGTACCAGGTCCGTGATTGGTGGATTTGCAGCCTACAGAGGGAGAAATCTTGTGCGCGGATAAAAAAAGCGGACAATATCAAATCAGATTGCGAATGCATATCTGTAACAAATCTTGTATTTTAAAGGAAATCATGATAATGTAAAGAACAGAGATAAAAACCAACACAAATTACAAGGAGAAAAGATTATGAAATATATGTTTGCGTCCGATGTACATGGTTCGGCATATTACTGCCGGAAAATGCTGGAAGCATATGACAAGGAGAAGGCGGAGAGACTGGTGCTTCTGGGAGATCTGCTTTATCACGGACCAAGAAATGACCTTCCGAAGGAATACGCACCAAAGGAAGTCATCCGCCTTTTAAATGAGAGAAAAAACCAGATCTATGCAGTACGCGGAAACTGTGAGGCAGAGGTGGATCAGATGGTCCTGGACTTCCCGGTTATGGCAGATTACTGTATCCTTGCCATCGAAGGAAAAACGATGTACGCCACACACGGTCATATCTATAATAAGGATAATCTTCCGCCGATGATGGACGGAGACATTCTGATCCACGGCCATACACATGTGCTGAAGGCAGAAAATATGGGGAATTATATCCTTCTGAACCCAGGTTCCGTATCCATTCCAAAGGAAGGTAACCCGCCGACCTATGCAATCCTTGAGAACGGAATTTTTACCATTAAAGATTTTGAAGGAAATACAGTACGGGAGATCACTTTATGAATCTGTGGGAATTAACGGCGCCCTGTCATTTTGGAACAGAGGCGGTGCTGAAGCGTGAAATACTGGATCTTGGCTATGAAGTGACCAGGGTGGAAGACGGAAGAGTAACCTTTGAGGCTGATGCCCAGGGTGTGGCAGACGCCAATCTGTTCCTTCGTACCACAGAACGTGTGCTTCTGAAAATAGGCGAAGTAAAGGCTGAGACTTTTGATGAGCTTTTTGAAAAGACCAAGGCTCTCCCATGGGAGAATTACATACCGAAAAACGGTAAATTCTGGGTAGCCAAGGCAAACTCCATCAAAAGTAAGCTTTTTAGTCCATCTGATATCCAGTCCATTATGAAAAAAGCCATTGTAGAGCGTCTCAAAGGCATTTACGGGATTTCCTGGTTTCCGGAAGATGGTCCGGAATTTCCTATCCGTGTGGCCTTTATGAAAGACGTAGCTCTGATCGGAATCGACACTTCAGGAGTATCCCTCCATAAGAGAGGGTATCGCCAGATGACTGTCAAGGCACCTATCACCGAGACGCTTGCCAGTGCTCTTTTGATGCTCACCCCCTGGAAAAAGGACCGTATTCTTGTCGATCCGTTCTGCGGAAGCGGCACCTTTCCTATTGAGGCGGCAATGATGGCAGCGGATATGGCGCCGGGACTGAACCGTCATTTTCTGGCCGAGAGCTGGGAGCATCTGATCCCGAAGGAATGCTGGGAGGATGCAAGAGAAGAAGCCAGAGAACGTGTAAATCTTGATATTGAAACCGATATCCAGGGCTTTGATATCGATGCAGCTGCCATCAAGGCAGCACGCGCCAACGCAAAAATGGCAGGAGTGGACAGACTGATCCATTTCCAGCAGCGCCCGGTCAGTGAACTCCGCCATTCCAAACCCTTTGGTTTTATCGTGACAAATCCGCCATATGGTGAGCGGATCGAAGAAAAATCCAATCTCCCTGCATTGTACCGTGAGATCGGTGAAAGCTATAAGGGGCTGGATCGCTGGTCCATGTATCTGATCACTGCCTATGACAAGGCAGAGAATGACATCGGCCGAAAGGCAGATAAAAACCGTAAGATCTATAATGGAATGATGAAAACCTACTATTACCAGTTTCTTGGACCACGTCCGCCGAAGAAAGGAAGTATTAAAGAATGAAAAAGATCATTTTTGCTACCGGAAATGAGGATAAAATGAAGGAGATCCGAAGGATACTTGCGGATCCTTCTCTGGAGATCCTTTCCCTGAAGGATGCCGGGATCCATGCGGATATTGATGAAAATGGAAAAAGCTTTGAAGAAAATGCCATGATCAAGGCAGAAGCAATCAGTAAAATGACTGGCGAGATCGTTCTGGCAGATGATTCCGGTCTGGAGATCGACTATCTGAACAAAGAGCCGGGAATCTATTCCGCACGCTATATGGGTGAGGATACTTCTTATCATATTAAAAACGCAAACCTGATCCAGCGTCTGGAAGGTGTACCTGATGAGAAACGTACTGCACGTTTTGTATGTGCTATTGCGGCAGCTTTCCCGGATGGCAGAAGAAAGACAGTCCGTGCTGCCATGGAAGGCCGCATCGGCTACGAGGAAAAAGGGGAGAATGGCTTTGGCTATGACCCGATCTTTTATCTTCCGGAATATGGCTGTACTTCCGCAGAGCTTTCCATGGAAGAAAAGAACAGGATCAGCCATCGTGGAAAAGCTCTTTGCCTTATAAAGGAAGAGCTTGTATGAAGGTGCTGATCGTAAGCGATACTCACGGAAGAGATGAAAACCTGGAGATCGCGATAAATCGGGAGGCTCCTTTTGACATGCTGGTACATTGCGGAGATGTGGAAGGCAGAGAATTTTATATCGAAGCCCTTGCAGAATGTCCCTGCAGTATTGTGTCCGGAAATAATGATTTTTTCTCGGATCTTCCGAGAGAAGATGTGATCGAGGTCGAGGGAAATAAGATTCTGGTAACTCACGGTCATTACTACGGTGTATCCATGGCCTTTGATCAGCTGGCAGAAGCTGCCCGCTCAAGGGGATGCAATGCGGCTTTTTTCGGACATATCCACGTACCGGTTGTTGAAAAGGAAGCAGGTGTGCTTCTGGTAAATCCCGGAAGTCTGGCTTATCCCAGACAACGGGGACGCCGTCCAAGCTATGCAGTAATGGAGACAGATGGAAAGGGCGAAATGCACGTAGAGATCCGTTACCTCTGATTCCGGCAGAAAAAACAAATAAACTGTCATAATTGATAAAATTTGTGCCAATATTCAGCATATATTAGTCAAAAACGATTGCGAAAGTCAGCTATGTGCTATATAATGAACAAGTAGTTTTTTTTAGTAATATAGAGCATTCTTTAGGGTACTGACCATGAATGGGTCTCGTTCCTGAGAATGCAGCAGAGCGGAATGAGAAGGTCCGCTTTACATAAATGAAGGGGGAAAATACGCATGACTGCGGTTATTATAGGGAGTATCGGCTTTTTATGCTGCTTCCTGTATGATCATAACAGTATCCGATTGAAAAAAAGCTTTCTTCATCCGTTTTTTAGCATAGGATGTTTCCTGATCGCAGTGTCAACAGGTCTGGTGATCCGGAGCTGCTGGCCGCGGCGGGGAAGTTCTTTTTTTATTTCTGCTGTTTTTCTGACAGCAGCGATCCTGTTTCTGGGACTGTTGATCTATACATTGTTTTTTGCGCTGCCCTTTGATGAGACATATGTCAAAGAAAATCATGAAAGGCTGGCCTATACAGAGGGTGTTTATGCACTCTGCCGACATCCTGGCGTTCTGTGGTTCGCCGGATTTTATTTTTGCCTGGCCGGATTTCTGGGATCCGGGAAGGCAATGGGGGCTTTTGGGGTCCTTATTGTGTGGAATATATTGTACATTTTTTACCAGGACAGGATCGTGTTTCCGGAAACATTCAGTAATTACGGAGCGTATCAGCAGACAACTCCCTTTCTGATCCCAGACCGAAACAGTACAGCTGCCTGCATAAAAACATGGCGAAAAGGGGGGAAAAGGCGGTGAGTCTTGGCGAAAAGCTTCGAAAACAGCAGTATGATGCTATCTGGAAAGAATATTGCGGATTTCTTGATCTGACAATGCAGGATTACATGAAGATCCAGAATCGTCTGATGGAAGAGCAGATCCAGCTCTGGTCAGACTGTGAACTGGGCAAAAGCATTCTGAAGGGCAGGAGACCGTCCGGGATCGACGAGTTCCGTCGGCTGGTACCTCTTACCACTTATGAGGATTATGCGGATATGCTCCTCCAGAAGAGAAGTGAAACTCTTCCGGGGAATCCGATCATCTGGATACAGACGACCTGGGAAGGCGGACGCCATCCGATAAAGGTAGCACCATACACAAGAAGTATGCTGGATACCTACAGGAACAATGTAGTTGCCTGCCTCATATTAGCTACAAGCCGTGAAAAGGGCAAATTTGATGTGGAGGAAACGGACAAGATCCTTTACGGACTGGCACCGTTGCCTTTTGCTACCGGCCTTTTTCCACTGGCGCTGAAAGAAGATATCGACATCCGTTTTCTTCCGGAAGTGGAAGATGCGGTAAATATGAGCTTTGGTGAGCGGAACAAAGAGGGCTTCAAGATGGCCATGAAACAGGACGTGGAATTTTTCTTCGGACTTGGAAGTGTGGCCTATGCAGTAAGCCAGAGCCTCACCGGAAGCGTATCATCAGGAAAAAGCAAAACCTCCTTTTCGGAACTTCTGCAGTATAAACCAAAGATGCTGAAAAGGATCCTGAATGCCAAAAAGATCTGTAAGAAGGAGAAACGGGAGCTTCTTCCGAAAGACCTTTTTCACCTGAAGGGATTTATGGTGGCAGGAACCGACAACCAGTGCTATAAGGATGATCTGGAGGAAATGTGGGGAGTTCGGCCCATGGAGCTTTTTGCAGGAACGGAACCTTCCATTATAGGAACCGAGACCTGGACCAGGAACGGAATGTACTTTTTCCCGGATACCTGCTTTTATGAATTTATCACCGAAAAGGATATGCTCCATAATTATGAGGATCCCACGTTCACTCCTCCGACCTATCTTATGGATGAGGTTGTTCCCGGGGAGAAATATGAGCTTGTGATCACTGTGTTGAAGGGCGGAGCCTTTGCCAGGTACCGTGTGGGAGATATGTATCGATGCGTGGGTCTTACCAACCAGGAGGATCGGACACAGATCCCAAGATTTGAGTACATAGACCGTGTTCCGTGGATCATTGATATCGCAGGCTTTACCAGGATTTCGGAAAATGGTATCAAAAGTGTGATCCAGCTGTCCGGGCAGCCGGTTACGGATTGGATCGCAGTGAAAGAATATAATGAGAAAAAACGCCCATATCTGCATCTTTATATAGAAGTAAAAAAAGAAGCGCTGATGTATCAGGCTATGAGCACGGATATTCTGAAAGAACTTCTGACCACGTATTTCAAATATATCGATCAGGATTACCGGGATCTGAAGAAAATCCTGGGAATGGATCCCCTTGTGGTGACCATCCTGCGCTGTGGTACCTTTCATCTGTATGAGTCCAGAAAAGGACGGAAACCACGGCATATGAGCACTCCTTATTATGAGGTGGCGGAACTTTTGAGACTGCAGGATGAAATCGGATTCGGGAATATGAGGAAGTAACTATGGAAAGCTATATATCATTTTCAATCATTTCAGTTTTTTTCTATACATTTATGATACTGACTCTTCTGGCTGGTAAGCGCAGCCGGATCATCAACAGTTTCATGTGTGTGCTGGGAGGAATGCTCTGCTGGACGTTGGGCTCTTTTCTGATGCGTATGGAGGCAGGACCCTCTTACATCCTGTGGTATTATGTGTCTCTGGCCGGAATCCTGTTTCTGCCATATTTTTACTATGTGTTCATCAGTGAATTCATGGGAGTGCGTATGGGCAGAAAAAGCAAGATCCCATTGCTTTTGATGCTGCTGCTTTTTGCAATCAACATCCCGGGCGGGATCATCCTGCGCTGGCCGGATCTGATCCGTAAAAACGGTGGTGCGCATTTTGTTTATAAGATCACACCCTGGTTCCTTCTGTTCTTTGTGGTGGCAGGAATCACCATTATTCAGATCTTTATCACCATGTACCGCGGATGCCGGAGACATCCCGGATACCGCAAACAGATCGAACCGATCCTTGTGGGGATACTGATCATTTTTGTGGGAAACCTTGCGCTGGCAGTGCCGGTATTTTCCGGATTCCCCATCGATATTGTCAGCGGTCTGATCAATGCTGTCCTGATGCTTTATGCACTGACCAGAAGACGGCTGTTCCAGATGCGCCGTCTTGCGTCAGATGGGGTTTGCTTTGGTGTGGGCGTGGTCCTGACGGTAGTACTGTTTATCAATCTTTCACCGTACCTGATGAGTTATATCCGAATGCTGCTCCCTGCAGCCAGTGAGTATCATGTGCTGATCTTTTCTTTCGTTTTTCTTATATCTGCATGGCTGGTCACAGTGCTGTGGAAATGTCTGATGAACAATGTTTTTATCAAAAAAGAGATCCAGCAGTCTCAGGAGCTGAAAGATTTTAGCCAGTCAGTATCCAGGACACTCCGGGTAGGAGAGATCCTGCGCAATACGGTAAATGTGTTGAAGGAAACTACCAATGCAGGACGGATCTATATTTGTCTGAGAGACAAAAAATCAGGGGAATATCAGGCTGTTTACAGCAACCGTCCGTTGAACGATCTGACCTTTTCACTGAAAGCGGATAATCCGGTGGTCACCTGGCTTACCAGAAATGAGGACTGTGTGGTGATCCGGGATTTTCGTTCTTCCACAGCCTACAAATCCATGTGGGAGTCGGAAAAACATATGTTTTCAGAGCTGGGTATCGAATACTGTGCAGGTCTTCGCCAGAATGATGATCTGGCCGGGATTATTGCGATTTCCGGTGACGGACACAGGAATCTGAACCATAATGATCTGGCCATGCTGTCTTCGGTCAGTTCGGTAGCTTCCATTGCCATCAAAAATGCCAGACTTTATGAGGCGGCATGGACTGAGGCAAGGACCGATGAACTGACGGGCCTTCTGAACCGGAAATATTTTTATGAGATCCTGGATGAGGAATACGAAAAAAATAAAGAGGGTTCGCTTGCACTGATCCTGTTCAATATTGATGATTTCAAGCTGTACAATCAGCTGTACGGAAATCAGCAGGGAGATGTTGCACTTCGAAAGGTGGCAGATATCATCCAGGCAAGTGTGGGAGAACAGGGATATGTGGCACGTCACAGTGCCAAGGAATTTGCGGTCCTGATGCCAAATTACGATATTTTTTCCGCCAGAAATCTGGCAGAATCCATACAGAAGCAGATCCTGCATATGCGCAACGATTCTGCAGACTACAAGCTGAAGATCCTTACGGTAAGCGTGGGGATCAGTGCGGCGCCTTATGCGGCACGCTCAGCAAAGGAGCTCTTGGATAATGCGGACCTGGCAGTATATCATGTAAAGCGCAGCGGTAAAAACGGCATCGAGATTTTTGACACCATGCTGAAGGAAAGCCTGGATGAAGAAAATGCGGGTAAGAAATCCGATCATGAACATATTTATCAGTCCTATGAATCCACGATCTATGCGTTGACTGCAGCCATTGATACCAAAGATCATTATACCTTCGGACATTCCAACAATGTGGCTTATTACGCAACAAGTCTTGCGAAGGCGCTGAACTATACAACGGAAATGGTGGAGATCATCCGTCAGGCGGCGCTTCTTCATGATGTTGGAAAGATCGGGATCCCGGAGCATATCCTGAACAAGGAAGGCAAGCTTACGGATGAAGAGTATGAGATCATGAAAGGTCATGTGGAGGCGTCCATCGGGATCATCCGTCACCTTCCGTCGCTGGATTATGTTATCCCTGCGGTTATCGGTCATCACGAACGTTATGACGGAAACGGCTATCCAAGGAGGATCGCGGGAGAAGATATCCCGGCATCTGCAAGGATCCTCTGCATCGCAGATTCCTTTGATGCCATGACATCCAAACGTTGTTATAAAGAACTGATGCCAGCGGAAAAAGCTCTTCGGATCATAAGAGAAGAGGAAGGAAAACAGTTCGATCCGGATATGGCGGAGGTATTTATCCACATATTTCGGGAAGGAAAGATCCATCTGGCAGAACCGGCGGAGTTGAAACGGGAAGAAAAAGCATAAAGAATATTAAGATTACGGGTCTGACAAGCTATGTCAGACCCGTTTTTGTGAAGAATATGAAGAAAGCTTTATTTATCATCTCCGGTAAGGCGAAGTACATCCCGGATCTCATCCACATTCATATCCAGGATCACGGCAAGCTCATCAATGGTGAATTTGGTGGCGTCATCATCGTCTGTGAGTTCTTTAACCGCAGCCTCCAGGTTTTCTACCTTGGATACCAGATAGTCGTCACGGAATTTCTGCTGTGTCTGTTCCTCGATGGCATGAAGGATCCCACTGCGGATACGACCACGCATCCAGGTATCGTTTTTTTCCTGTGGGTCAGTCTCTTTGAGAGACGCCAGAAGGGCCAGATTTGCCTCCTGAATGAGATCGGCCAGGTGGATTTCCTCACAGTTCAGTTCAGCGGCCATCTGGGCTGCCTGAGCCATGTAGAACTGTGTCAGTGCACCTTCGGCAGCAGTGTCACCCTTTGCAAAGGCATGAAAGAGGGACGCAAGATCATCCGGATCAAGTCCTTCCGGGGAAAAGCTTTCCATATAGTCACTGAGATAAGCCTGTTCTTCGGCAGTAAGAGCAGCACGGGTACCCGGAAGCTCGTCCTTGTCGCTGGATTCGGATGAAACAGCATCTGCTCTGGCAGCGCCGGCAGCTTCATCGGCGCCTTCGATGGTGATCCCCTTTAATTTGAGATACTGCAGGATCTTTACAAGCTGTGAAGTGCTCAGATCCGATTCATCGAAATGATCACGGATCTGCTGCTGGGAGAGCTGCTTATTGTTTTCCTCAGCGATGGCACAGATGTCATTAAGCTTCTGCTGAAATAATTTTATATCCATGTAAAAACATCTCCTTATTATTTGCTTTTTTTCTTGACTTTAATTATGGTTTCATGATACCATAAGCCAGTCGCAAATGACAAGAAAACCTTTAAATAGGCGGAAAAAACGTGAAAAAAAGTTTTTTTAAAAAAATTCAAAAAAGGTGTTGACATTTGTAGATTGCTATAATATAATATCACTTGTCGTCAGGCAGGAAACGAAAACGAAACACAAACGAAGACGACAACAACTTAATAAAAACCATAAGTAAATGGTACATCGGGGTGTGGCTCAGCTTGGCTAGAGCGCCTGGTTTGGGACCAGGAGGCCGCAGGTTCGAATCCTGTCACCCCGACTGCTGTAAACTTATTACCGCAAGCATGCGGGTGTAGTTCAATGGTAGAACACCAGCCTTCCAAGCTGGATACGTGGGTTCGATTCCCATCACCCGCTTCTCTGAGAAGAGAGCATGTGTCTGTAGCTCAGCTGGATAGAGCAACGGCCTTCTAAGCCGTGGGTCGGGGGTTCGAATCCCTTCAGGCACGTTGTGGTGGGTATAGCGCAGTTGGTTAGCGCGCCAGATTGTGGCTCTGGAGGCCCAGGGTTCGAATCCCTGTATCCACCCTTCGCCCATTGGGCTATCGCCAAGCGGTAAGGCACAGCACTTTGACTGCTGCATTCGCTGGTTCGAATCCAGCTAGCCCAGTCCTTTTTTATGGGGTATTAGCTCAGTCGGTAGAGCACTTGACTTTTAATCAAGTTGTCCGGGGTTCGAATCCCCGATGCCTCATTAGCGGAAAGCATTTGCTTTCCGTTATTTTTTTATCATCAGACAGGATGAAAATATAATTGAATATGCGGATATGGCGGAATTGGCAGACGCGCTGGTTTTAGGTACCAGTGGGCAACCGTGCAGGTTCAAGTCCTGTTATCCGCAGTGCTTAAGAGGCTTTCTATAAATCTGATTTATGGAAAGTCTTTTAATTTTTAGAATTATATTCACAGAAAAATGCCACATATGCATAATGATATGTGGCATTTTGACTCTATCGAATTTCTTAAATGACGTTACAGTTTCTCCCCTTCATTCACTTCCTCAATAAACACCTTCCCTTCCGCCTGCTGTTCCACAAAATGAAATCGAAGTACAGCCTGAGGCCAGTTGAGTGTGATGATGGCTTTTTTGTCCCGTGTCTTTCCTGCGGCCTGGATCTGATCTACAAGGTCTGCGAGGACTTCACGGGTGAGATATCCGCCTCGCCAGTGGAAGGTGAATTCGCGGCCTTTTTTTGCGGCCTGGAGGGCACGTTTGTATACGTCTTCCAATTTGGTGAAGGATAGCTTTTTCTCACGGTAATAAAAGTGGTTTCCATCCGGGCAGGGAGGTGCCGGAGCGATCAGTGGTTCATGGTCACGGAAGATGTTTTTGTCATCCAGATTAAAATAATCGTAACGGATACTGGTTAAGCCGTCTTCGTTTTTGCCCAGAGTATTATCGAAGGTGGCATCCAGATGATAGTACTGTCCGTTGATCCGGACGATGTTCCAGGTATGACGGTATTTGATCCCTTTTTCCGGATTGTTCCCGCAGATGGCGATAATACACCATACACCAAGGGCATCACAGAGGACCTTTACGGATTTGGCGATTCCCTCGCAGACACCGACACCATGGCCCAGAGGCCCGATGATCTCGTGGGAATATGGCTTTTTCAGTTTGTCGTAGCGGATATTTTCGCAGATGAAGTCATGGACATATTTTTCCTTATCCCACTCGGAAAACTTCATGGCGGTGCGCACAAGCTTGTCTACGCGGGCTCCCAGGGCTTTCTGATGCTCCCGGATTTTATTTTTGTCGAAGATATATTCAGGAATCAGTATCAGATTTGGCGAGTCCTTGTAATAACGGTATTTAAACCCCACAGCCCAGAAAATCTCCGGGTGATCCAGACGAAGCTGGAAAAATACATCATAGAGCCAGTTTCCATCGGTGGTTGGTACCTGCGGGATCAGGAACTCGTCGGAAAGCTCCATAAGCCCGTGAAGCATTGCACGGTACACGTTTTGTTTATCTTTCGACATTTTGCCGTAGTAATATTCTTCAGTTTGTTTCATATATAAAAATACGGAGACTCCTTTCCGGAAAAATAGATTTCAATCAAAGATTATAGCATAAAAAAACATGCAGGACTATCAGAAAAGATACACCCTGCATGTTTTTGGTATTGAATATTTTAGATCGAAAATAACTGTGAGCCTGGATCAGCCGTTATACAGCTGATAATACCGGCCCTTCTGTGCAAGTAGCTCCTCGTGGGAACCACGCTCGATGATGTGTCCCTGCTCCAGGACCATGATGCAGTCACTGTTGCGTACTGTGGAAAGTCTGTGGGCGATCACAAAGGTCGTCCTGCCTTCCATCAGCTTATCCATACCATCCTGTACAAGCTTTTCGGTACGGGTATCAATGGAGCTGGTGGCCTCGTCCAGGATCAGGACGGGCGGGTCTGCAACGGCTGCACGGGCAATGGAGAGAAGCTGTCGCTGGCCCTGACTTAAGTTTGCACCGTTTCCGCGGAGAAGGGTATTATAACCCTGCGGAAGCCTGCGGATGAAACCGTCGGCGTTGGCAAGCTTTGCTGCTGCGATAACCTCCTCATCTGTGGCATCCAGCTTTCCGTAGCGGATATTTTCCATAACGGTTGCTGTGAACAGGTTGGTATCCTGAAGAACGATGCCCATGGAGCGTCTGAGATCATCTTTTTTGATCTTGGTGATGTTGATGCCGTCATAACGGATCTTACCCTTCTGAATGTCGTAAAAACGGTTCAGAAGATTGGTAATGGTGGTTTTTCCGGCGCCGGTGGAGCCTACAAAAGCGATCTTCTGGCCTGGCTGTGCATACATGTTGATGTCATGGAGAACGATCTTGTTGGAATTATAACCAAAGTCTACATCCTCCAGGACCATATCACCCTTCAGCTCGATATAATCAGTGGTACCCTCAGCTTTGTGGAAATGCTTCCATGCCCAGCGGCCGGTACGTTTGTCGGATTCGGTAAGAACACCGTTTTCCTCTTTTGCATTGACGAGAGTAACGTAGCCTTCATCCACTTCCGGTTTTTCATCCAGAAGATCAAAGATACGTTTTGCACCTGCAAGAGCCATAACAATACTGTTGAACTGCTGGCTGACCTGGTTGATAGGCATGTTGAAGCTCTTATTGAAGGTCAGGAAGCTGGCAAGCCCGCCAAGTGTGAAGCTGCCGATGCCGTTGATAGCAAGGATACCGCCCACCATGGCGCAGATCACATAGCTGACATTTCCAAGCTGTGCGACCACAGGCATCAGGATGTTGGCAAAACGGTTTGCATTGTCTGCGCTGGTGAAAAGCTGGTCGTTCAGTTCATCGAATTTCCGGATGCTTTCGTCCTCATGGCAGAAGACCTTGACAACCTTCTGACCCTCCATCATCTCTTCGATATAACCATTGACAATACCAAGGTTGGTCTGCTGCTCCAGGAAATATTTTCCGCTTAAGCCCGCAAGCTTCCGGCTGGCAGTCATCATAATGGCAACCATAAGCAGGGTAACTACAGTAAGCGGAACATTCAGGATCAGCATACTTACAAGAACACTGACGATGGTGATCACACTGGAAAGCAGCTGCGGAAAGCTCTGGCTGATCATCTGGCGCAGGGTATCAATGTCGTTGGTGTAGATGGACATGATATCGCCGTGTGCGTGAGTGTCAAAATATTTGATGGGAAGCGTTTCCATCGTTGCAAACATATCGTTTCGGAGGTTACGTAAGGTTCCCTGGGAAACATTGATCATGATACGGTTATAAGTATAGGTGGCAATAACACCAATGGCGTAAAAGCATGCCACACGTGCGATGGCTGTAGCCAGAGGCCCGAAATCCGGTGTATCTGCTGAGAGAAGCGGTGTGATATACTGGTCGATCAGGGTTTTCATGAACATAGTTCCCTGTACATTGGCAAGAACACTGACAAAAATGCAGATCACCACGATCACGATATGGATACTGTAGTTTTTAAAGATATAACGGGCAAGGCGTCCCAGAAGCTTTCCCGGCTGCTCCGGTGTTCCCATACCCCTTGGGCCAGGACCGCCCGGGCCTTTCATGTTCTGTTTTTTCAAGCCGGTTCACCTCCCTCGTCAAAATCACCGGCGCCGCCGGTCTGTGAATGAAATACTTCCTGATAAATGGCGTTAGTCTTAAGAAGCTCCTCGTGGGTACCAAAACCGTTGATCTCACCGTTATCCATAACGATGATCCGGTCCGCGTTCTGGATGCTGGAAACACGCTGTGCGATGATCAGCTTGGTGGTATCCGGGATCTCCTCGGCAAAGGCGCGGCGGATCCTTGCGTCTGTGGCAGTATCTACCGCACTGGTGGAGTCATCCAGGATCAGTATCTTCGGCTTCTTCAGAAGAGCGCGGGCAATACAGAGACGTTGCTTCTGGCCTCCGGAAACATTGGAGCCGCCCTGTTCAATGAAGGTATTGTATTTGTCCGGCATTTTTTCGATGAAATCATCGGCACAGGCAAGCTGGCATGCGCGGCGGCATTCCTCCTCAGTGGCATTTTTGTCACCCCATCGGAGGTTTTCCAGAATGGTTCCTGAGAAGAGTACATTCTTCTGAAGAACAACGGAAACCTGATTTCTGAGAGATTCCAGATGGTATTTACGGACATCGATGCCTCCTACGGAAACAGAACCATCCGTTACGTCATAAAGACGGCTGATCAGGTTGACAAGGCTGGATTTTGCACTTCCGGTACCGCCGATGATCCCTATGGTCTCGCCGGAGCGGATCGAGAGATTGATATCCTTCAGAACGGGTTCCTGACTGTCTTTCTTATAGCTGAAATTTACATGATCGAAGACGATACTTCCGTCTGGGACATCTGTTACCGGATCCTCCGGATCTGTGATGTCAGCAGTATCATTGATGACTTCCGTAACACGCTCTGCGCTGGCAATACTCATTGTCACCATAACAAAAACCATGGAAAGCATCATAAGGCTCATGAGAATGTTCATGCAGTAGGTGAGAAGGCTCATAAGCTCACCGGTAGTAAGGGAGCTGCCTACGATCATTTTGGCGCCGAGCCAGCTGATCCCCAGGATACAGGCATAAACGGTAAACTGCATCAGGGGCATGTTCATGACAACGATCTTCTCAGCACTTAAGAACATTTCGTATACTTTGTTGCAGGCTTTCTGGAAT
Source organism: Blautia sp. DFI.9.10 (assembly GCF_024461705.1). Taxonomy (NCBI): domain Bacteria; kingdom Bacillati; phylum Bacillota; class Clostridia; order Lachnospirales; family Lachnospiraceae; genus Blautia; species Blautia sp. DFI.9.10. Next base: position 102,181 of record NZ_JANGAA010000005.1, on the reverse strand, counting down.
TTGCTGATCTCGTAGTCTTCGCGGACATAGGCCTTGACAACGCGTACAGCGCCGATGTTTTCCTGGACACTTGCGTTCAGGTCGTCGTATTTACGGAATACGGCCCGGAAGTATACAGTGGCCTTCTGCATGATAAAGATCAGACAGCCTCCCAGGAAGATAACAGCGACAAGGTAGATGCTTGCAAGCTTTGCGTTGATAAGAAATGCCATGACCATGGCACAGATCAGACTGGCCGGTGCACGGGTACACATACGAAGGATCATCTGATAGGCGTTCTGCAGGTTGGTCACATCTGTGGTAAGACGGGTGATCAGGCCGGCAGTGCTGTATTTGTCGATGTTGGAAAAAGAAAAGGTCTGGATGTTGGTGTACATGGCTTTTCGGAGGTTTCTGGCAAAGCCTGTGGAGGCCAGTGCTCCGTATTTTCCTCCCATGACGCCGGACCAGAGTCCGCACAGGGCAAGAGCTACCATAACTGCACCCATCCGATAGATATGGCCGATATTTCCGGCTTCCACACCCTTATCAATGATGGAAGCCATGGACAGGGGGATCAGAGTCTCAAAGAGAACTTCCAGGATCATGAAAAAAGGCGTGAGAAACGATGCCTTTTTAAACTCCCTGACCTGGGCCAGAAGGGTTTTGAGCATAAAAAATCTCCTTTCTTTACTGTTCAAAAGACAGCACTACTGGAAAGGATTCCGGGCTGCTATAGAACAGATATATTGTTCAGCTACTATTATCGGGGAAATTATTTTTAATGTCAAGATAAACATGTGCGAAATGCTTGACACAACATCCTTTAAGCGGTATATTAAAAGTTAATATTCGCCTGTAGAACAGGGAAAGAATGGGCTTCAGGTCCCTTTAGAGGGTCTATATAGAGTTAAATTTTTGCAGGGAGGATTTTATATGGAGATCAGACAGTCAGCGGAGGATTATCTTGAATCAATTCTGGTTTTATCCAAAAAAGGAGGAGGAGTTCGTTCCATTGATATTGCGACCAGACTTGGTGTTTCCAAGCCAAGCGTCAGTCACGCAATGAAGCTTCTTCGTGAGGATGGTTATATTGCCATGGACCGTTACGGTACCGTGACACTTCTGGAGAAGGGGGCGGAGATCGCCAATCAGATTTATGAGCGTCACATTGTTCTTGCCAGGATGCTGGAGGGACTTGGGGTTCCGGCAGAGATCGCAATGGAGGATGCCTGCAAGATGGAGCACGACATCAGCCAGGAGAGCTTTGAGAAGATCAAGGCACATTATAATAACTTTATTAAGAAGGAAGAAACAGCAGAATAAGAAACATGCAGACAGGCAGCCGGAAGGTAAAATACCAAACCGGCTGCCTGTTTTTTATTTATTATCTTTTTCTTTTTCTGGCAGCTGGGCCAGGATGATGGCTGCAAACATGATGACACATCCAAGAAGCTCTTTTATGGAAAGCTTCTGATCCAGGAGCACCCAGCCTGCAAGCACGGAGATGCAGGATTCAAGAGAAAGGATCAGAGAAGCAACGGTGGGATTCACATTTTTCTGGCCTACGACCTGCAGGGTGTAGGCAACACCGCAGGACATCACACCAGCATACAGGATCGGCAGCCAGGCAGTGAGAATGGAAGAAATCTGCGGATGTTCCAGAATAAGTGCCGGGATCATGGACAGGATCCCGCAGACAAGAAACTGGATACAGGAAAGCTTTACACCGTCTGCCTTCGGGGAAAAATAGTCGATCACCAGAATGTGCAGGGAAAAGAGAAAAGCACATACCAGCACCAGAATATCTCCGAGGTCAATGGAAAATCCGTCTGTGATGCAGAGAAGATAAAGTCCGACCAGTGCCATGACAACGGCTGCCCATATAAAGGGACTGCATTTCTTTTTCAGGAAAATTCCAATGATCGGGACGATGACAATGTAGCAGGCGGTGATGAAGCCAGCTTTTCCTACTGTTGTGTACTGGATGCCAAACTGCTGGAAGCTGCTGGCAGCAAAAAGAGCAAATCCGCAGGCAATGCCGCCCAGCCACAGGTCACGGCTGTTATATGGCGTGGGGGATACCGCTTTTTCTGAAGGTGTTGATGAGGATTCCGGTATTGCGGAGTCTGTGGCAGCAGAGGATTTATTTCCGGAACGGTTCAGGATAAAGAGCACCGGAACCAGGACAGCGGCGCCGATCAGGGAACGGACGCCGTTGAAGGTGAAGGGGCCGACATATTCCATGCCCACACTCTGGGCAACAAAGGCGATTCCCCAGATCGTTGCGGCCAGAAGCAGGCAGAGAGAATTTTTCAGAGGCATTTTCTGTGAGTTCATGATAAAAAATCCTTTCGTTTATTAGGTATTATGTGCTCAAAGCAGTATATAACAAAAGACCCCGGGGAACTTATATAGATTCCCGGGGCATTCTTATGATCTGTCGGAACAATGTCCAACAAAATTAGTTCTGATTCTGGTTATTCTTAACTTCTGCAAGCTTCATGGCACGAACCTTCAGCGGCAGACCGAACAGAGTGATGAATCCGTCTGCATCATGATGATCATACATATCACCGGTTGTGAAGGAAGCAAGAGACTCATTGTAAAGGCTGTACGGAGAGGTTGTACCATTCTTGATGATGTTTCCTTTGTAAAGCTTGAATTTAACCTCACCGGTAACATATTTCTGAGTGGACTCAACAAATGCCTGGATAGCCTCACGGAGAGGTGTGTACCATTTTCCTTCGTAAACAACCTGTGCAAACTGGCTGCCAAGCTTTTTCTTGGCTTCCATTGTCTCACGGTCAAGGATCAGCTCCTCAAGCTGGTCATGTGCTGCCATCAGGATCGTTCCGCCAGGAGTTTCATAAACGCCACGGGATTTCATACCAACAACACGGTTCTCAACAATGTCAACGATACCGATGCCGTTCTCACCGCCAAGCTTGTTCAGCTCTGTGATGATCTCGGAAACCTTCATTGCTTTTCCGTTGAGTGTTTTCGGAACACCCTGCTCGAATGTCATGGTGATCTCAGTTTCTTTATCCGGAGCCTTCTCCGGTGTTACACTTAATACAAGCATGTCATCATAGTTCGGAGCCTGGGATGGATCCTCAAGCTCAAGTCCCTCATGGCTGATGTGCCAGAGGTTTCTGTCACGGCTGTAGCTGTGACTTGCATCAAATGGAAGAGTGATGCCATGAGCCTTACAGAACTCGATCTCATCTTCACGGGACTGCATGGTCCACAGATCTGTCATACGCCATGGAGCAATGATCTTGATGTCCGGAGCGAGAGCCTTGATGCCAAGCTCGAAACGAATCTGATCATTTCCTTTACCGGTAGCACCATGGCAGATAGCAACGGCACCCTCTTTACGTGCGATCTCAACCAGCTTCTTGGCAATGACTGGACGAGCCATGGAAGTTCCGAGAAGATAGGAATGCTCGTATACAGCACCAGCCTCTACACACGGCATGATGAAGTCATCGCAGAACTCATCGACGATATCCTCGATATATAATTTGGAAGCACCGGACATTTTTGCTCTCTCTTCAAGACCGTCCAGTTCGTTTCCCTGTCCGCAGTTTACACAGCAGCAGACAACGTCATAATCAAAGGTTTCTTTCAGCCACGGGATAAGGGCTGTGGTATCAAGACCACCGGAATACGCTAAAACAACTTTTTCTTTCATAATATATGTCCTCCTGGGATTTTTTTGATTTTGTATCGCTCCGGACATTTCCGGGACGGTGAATTTTTTTACGTTATCTGGAAAAAAATTATGCTGTTTTATAACTTTACCAGAGTGAATAAATATTCATGTACAACAAAACAAAATTTTCGGCTGTCCTGTCGACATGGCTTAATATACACCAGATTTTATAAATATGCAAGAGATAATTTGAAAAATATGAAAAAAAATTTGCATAAAAATACATCTAAAAGTAGGTGGTATTATAAGAAAATACAGGAAAAACAGAAAAGACCGTGAAAAATCAAAGAAAATGACTATTGCATAATATGCAGAGAAGATGTATAATCTATCCATTGATAAGATGGACATACGAGCTGGCAGTACAGACTGGTTTAAGATGTCCGTCTGACCTGTGCAGAAGGTTCAGATATCAGAAGACATAAAAAAGAGGCATAAATAAGAATAGCAAGCGCTTCTGCAGGGTGTATTAAGCCGTAGGAAAACGGCAGAGGAGGAATGTGAAAGATGATTAAAGCAGGAATTATCGGTGCGACAGGATACGCAGGAAATGAGATCGTAAGACTTCTTCTTGGACACAAGGACGTTGAGATCAAATGGTTCGGCTCCCGAAGCTACATAGATCAGCAGTATGCAGATATTTATCAGAATTTTTTCAGGCTGGTGGATGCCAAATGTATGGATGACAACATGGCTGCACTTGCAGATGAGGTGGATGTGATCTTTACAGCAACACCACAGGGCCTTTGTGCATCCCTTATTAATGAAGAAATCCTTTCCAAATGTAAGGTGATCGACTTAAGCGCAGATTTCCGTATTAAAGATGTGAAAAAATATGAGAAGTGGTACGGAATCGAGCATAAGGCTCCGCAGTTTATCGAGGAAGCTGTTTATGGCCTCTGCGAGATCAACCGTGAGGATATTAAGAATGCAAGGCTGATCGCCAACCCGGGATGCTATCCGACATGCTCCACACTGTCTATTTATCCGCTGTTAAAGGAAGGCCTCATTGATCCGAATACCATTATCATTGATGCCAAGTCCGGAACCTCCGGAGCAGGAAGAGGAGCCAAGGTTCCGAATCTCTACTGTGAGGTAAACGAAAGCATCAAAGCTTATGGTGTTGCCACACACAGACATACACCGGAGATCGAGGATCAGCTTGGATATGCATGCGGACAGGAAGTGATGATCAACTTTACCCCGCATCTTGTTCCGATGAACCGTGGAATCCTGGTAACAGCATATGCCTCCCTGACCAAGGATGTTACCTACGAGGAAGTAAAAGCAGCCTATGACAAATATTATAAAGACGAGTTTTTTGTACGTGTCCTGAACAAGGATGTATGCCCGCAGACAAGAAATGTAGAAGGCAGCAATTTTGTGGACGTGAACTTCAAGATCGATCCGAGAACAAAGAGAGTCATCATGATGGGCGCTATCGACAACCTGGTAAAGGGTGCAGCAGGACAGGCTGTTCAGAACATGAACCTGATGTTTGGATTTGACGAGAACGAAGGACTGAAACAGATCCCGATGTGCCCGTAAAACAGACAGATCACAAATAAAATATGGAGGATGCCGAAGGACTTTAAACGAATGAACGGCGATATTCGATCTGGCATCACCATTGAGAGGAGATATATAATATGAAGATCATCGACGGCGGCGTTACAGCCGCAAAAGGTTTTAAGGCAGCGTCAACTGCAGCAGAGATCAAATATAAAGGCCGTACCGATATGGCCATGGTATTCAGTGAGGTTCCCTGTGTGGCAGCAGGAACCTTCACGACCAATGTGGTAAAAGCAGCTCCTGTAAGATGGGATCAGGACATTGTATATAATCACCCGGGTGCAAGAGCTGTGATCTGCAACAGCGGAATCGCCAACGCATGTACCGGTGAGGAAGGCTTCGGCTATTGCAGGGAAACCGCCAAGGCAGCATCCGAAAGCCTTGGAATCCCGGAAGACAGCGTACTGGTAGCATCCACAGGTGTCATCGGAATGCAGCTTCCCATCGACCGTATCGCAAACGGAGTAAAAGCCATGGCACCGAAGCTTGAGGGAAGCCGCGAGGCAGGCCTTGAGGCAGCAAAAGCCATCATGACAACAGATACCGAGAAGAAAGAGGCAGCGGTAGAGATCGAGATCGGTGGAAAAACCGTAACGGTAGGCGGTATGTGCAAGGGCTCTGGAATGATCCACCCCAACATGTGCACGATGCTTGGATTTATCACCAGTGATGTGGATATCTCCAAGGAGCTTCTTCAGGAGGCACTCAGCGAGGATATCAAGGACACCTACAACATGGTATCCGTTGACGGAGATACCTCCACAAACGACACCGTCCTCCTCCTTGCAAACGGCCAGGCCGGCAATCCGAAGATCACAGAGAAAAACGCAGATTATGAAGAGTTCAAAAAAGCTCTTAACTACGTAAACACAACCCTTGCCAAAAAGATCGCAGGTGACGGAGAAGGTGCAACTGCACTCTTCGAGGTCAAGGTCATCGGCGCAGCCACCAAGGCAGAAGCCGTAACCTTAAGTAAATCCGTAGTAACCTCTTCCTTAACAAAGGCAGCCATTTACGGCCACGACGCAAACTGGGGAAGAATCCTCTGCGCCCTCGGCTACTCCGGCGTCCAGTTCGATCCGGAAAAGGTAGATCTCTACTTTGAGAGCAAAGCAGGAAAGATCAAGATCATCGAAAATGGAGTTTCTACAGGCTACAGCGAAGAGGAAGCAACTAAGATCCTCTCAGAAGAGGCAGTGACAGCCATCGCGGATATGAAGATGGGAGATGCATCCGCAACTGCGTGGGGATGCGACCTCACCTATGATTACATAAAGATCAATGCGGATTATCGTTCTTGATGTAAGAGCTTTGTAGAATGTTTTTTATGGTGGATTTTAGTTGTAGTTTTGTTTCAGTTTGTAAGCTGAGAAAACCCTTAGGGGGAGCGAGCTCAAAGTTGCGAAGCCCGCACGCTCCCCCTAAGAACCCCCTCCGTTGGGCACGCTTGGCTGTGGCATGTAGAACTTCAGTCGACGAAGACTGGGTGACGAACGTGAGAACCCGCAGTGCGGGAGCCCGGAAGTTGAGGCGTGTTGAGGTGTAGTTGACGAAGACTGAGTGACGAACGTGAGAACCCTCAGAGCGGGAGCCCGGAAGTTATGTCGGGTTAGACGTCAGTCGCTGAAGGCAGACTGACGAGCTGTTCGCCTTCGGCGAAAGCGCGTCGGAAGCGGCTGTCTGCGACAGCCTGTCCGCAGCAGGCGCTTTGCCCGCAACGCGGGCAACAGCCCGTTCCCCGTGGCCGGAGGGGAGGAGCGCGAGGAGGGGAAACGGCCTTCGGAACTCCGAGTGCCTCCCCTCCTCGCAAATCCACAGCTGTCAGCTGAGACAAAATTATAATAAAAAAGAAATCCCTCCAACATACAACAACAAAACCTTTTTCAATCCATATCATTTTTCAAAAAAAGGAGACACCCACATGGTAAATCAGAAATATCTTGACAAAGCAGAGGTTCTCATAGAAGCCCTGCCATACATCCAGCGGTTCAACCGCAAGATCGTAGTCATCAAATACGGCGGAAGCGCCATGCTTGATGAAGAATTAAAGCGTAACGTCATCAAGGACGCAGTCCTTCTGAAATTAGTCGGTTTCAAACCGATCATTGTTCACGGCGGCGGCAAGGAAATCAGTCGCTGGGTCGGTAAAGTCGGCATGGAGCCGCATTTTGTAAACGGTCTCCGTGTAACGGACAAAGACACTATGGAGATCGCAGAGATGGTTCTTGCAAAAGTAAACAAGGAGCTTGTTACTCTGGTAGAATCTCTCGGCGTACAGGCTGTAGGTGTCAGCGGTAAGGACGGCGGTCTTCTCCAGTGCAAAAAGAAGCTTTCCAAAGGCGAAGACATCGGCTACGTAGGTGAAGTTACAAAGGTTAATCCGAAGATCCTTCATGACCTTCTGGAAAGAGATTTCCTTCCGATCGTATTCCCGATCGGCTTTGACGAAAATTTTGATTCCTACAATATCAATGCGGACGATGCAGCCTGCGCCATTGCAGAGGCAGTTGAGGCAGAGAAGCTTGCCTTCCTGTCCGATATTGAGGGCGTTTACAGGGATGCAGATGATCCCTCCACTCTGATCTCCGAGCTTCGTGTAGATGAGGCTGAGAATCTGATCTCAGATGGTACTGTGGGCGGCGGTATGATCCCGAAGCTGAAAAACTGTATCGACGCTATCGAGCATGGTGTAAACAGAGTCCATATCCTGGATGGAAGGATCCCGCACAGCTTACTGCTTGAGATCTTTACAAACAAAGGTATTGGTACTGCAATTTTAAAAGATGATGGGGAGAAATATTACAATGAGCATGAATGAACAGATGGAAGAATCTGAAGCCAGTATTCTTCATACATATAACCGTTTTCCGGTAGTTTTTGAAAAAGGCGATGGCTGTTACCTCTATGATTCCGAAGGAAAGGAATATCTGGATTTTGCGGCCGGTATCGCTGTAAATGCCCTGGGATATCATTATCCGGGCTATGACGAAGCACTGAAATCCCAGATCGACAAGCTGATGCATATTTCCAACCTGTACTACAATGAGCCGATCATTGAGGCGGGTGCCAAACTTGTACAGGCAAGCCATATGGAAAAGGCCTTCTTCACAAACAGTGGTACAGAGGCCATTGAGGGTGCTCTGAAGGCTGCCAAGAAATATGCCTACGAAAGAGATGGCCATGCAGACCATGAGATCATTGCCATGAACCATTCCTTCCACGGCCGCAGCATTGGCGCTCTTTCCGTGACAGGCAATGCACATTACAGAGAGGCCTTTGAGCCTCTGATGGGTGGGGTGAAATTTGCGGATTTCAATGATCTTGAGAGTGTAAAGGCTCAGATCACAGATAAGACCTGTGCCATCATCACCGAGACCGTACAGGGAGAAGGAGGTATTTATCCGGCTACAAAAGAGTTTCTGGAAGGCTTACGTAAGCTTTGTGATGAGAAGGATATCATTCTGATCCTGGACGAGATCCAGTGCGGTATGGGACGTACCGGACATTATTTTGCATGGCAGGCATATGGAGTACAGCCGGATATCATGACCTGTGCCAAAGCACTTGGCTGTGGAGTTCCGGTAGGTGCTTTTGTGCTGAACAAAAAAGCAGCTGCAGCCTCCCTGAAGCCAGGCGACCACGGAACCACTTACGGTGGAAATCCCTTCGTATGTGCAGCCGTCAGCAAGGTATTTGACATTTTTGAAAAAGATCAGATCCTTTCCCATGTGCAGGGACTTACTCCGTATTTTGAGGAGAAGCTGGACGAACTGGTTGCAAAGCATGACTGTGCAGAAACAAGAAGAGGCAAGGGCTTCATGCAGGGTATCGTGATCAAGGGACGTCCAGTAGGAGACGTGGTGAAAAAAGCTCTTGCAAAGGGTCTTCTGGTGATCTCAGCAGGAAGTGATGTTCTCCGCCTTGTTCCTCCTCTTGTGATCACAAAAGAGGATATCGACAAGATGGCAGAGATCCTTGACGAGTGTATGGAATAATAAAAAAATAACAGATACAAAAGCAGCAGTATTTTCCGGAAAGGGTAGTGTGCCGATGGAGAATACGGCTGCTTTTTTGTCAGAGAGACAATGTATATAAATTATATAACAGATATAGAAAACAGTATCCGAAAATCTGGTCGTGTGTTTGAAAACAAACAAAAAATGCTATGACACACCGACAAAATGCACAAAAAAGAGAGAGGGTTCGAGTATAAATTGCACATCTACACAGTTGATTTTAGAACGCCATATGTTATAATTTCACTGGTAAAAAAATTTATGTGAGGGGTGAAAATTTTGAAAAAATTATTAACCGTCATGTGTACTTTTCTGACAGTATTTCTGGCATGTCCTGTGGGTGTATGGGCAGCCGGAAACGGTGGGACAGGATCTGGTGTGCCGGTGTGGCTTTGTATCCCTTTTGCGGGCCTTCTTCTGTGTGTTGCAGTGATGCCGCTGGTAAAGGGTGAGTGGTGGGAGTCACATCAGCCCGTTGTGGTTGCATTCTGGATCGTTCTTATGATCATTCCGTTTGCAGTTGTTTACGGTGCCGGAAAAACTGCGGAAACAGTACTGGAGTGCGTGATCAATGACTATCTTACATTTATCATCCTGTTATTCGGACTGTTCTGTGTATCCGGTAACATTACAGTTGAGGGTGATTTTGCGGGCTCACCAAGAGTAAATGTAGGACTTCTTGCACTGGGAACCCTGCTTTCCAGCTGTATCGGAACTACCGGAGCCAGCATGCTGATGGTCCGTCCGGTGATCAAAATGAATTCCTGGAGAAAGAGAAAGGGTCATATTATGATTTTTTTCATCTTTATGGTATCCAACATGGGTGGCTGCCTGACACCGATCGGTGATCCGCCGCTTCTGATGGGCTTCATGCGAGGAGTTCCGTTTTTCTGGAGCCTGCATCTTTTTCCGGTACTGATCTTTAATATGGTGATCCTTCTGTTTGTGTTCTATCATCTGGATATGCGCTCTTACAAGAAGGATATCTCAGAGGGACGTAAACCGGATATCAGCAAACCGGGTACCGAGTTTAAGATCGAAGGTCTTCATAATATCATCTTCCTTGTGATGATCGTTGTGGGTGTTATCTTAAGCGGAATGCTTCCCGGTATGCCTGCATTCCAGGATGCGGCCGGAAATGTAAAGGGGATTCATATTTTCGGTGAGGTTACTTTAAGCTTCCCGTCGATCATTGAGATCGTCCTGATCCTGGCAGCTGCATTTCTGTCCTTTAAAACAACGGATAAAAGGATCCGTGTGCGGAACCATTTTACCTGGGGTGCGATCAAGGAGGTTGCAGTACTTTTCATCGGTATTTTTATCACCATGCAGCCGGCCCTGATGCTTCTGAAAGCAGTAGGACCGAATCTCGGTATCACCGAGCCGTACCAGATGTTCTGGGCGACCGGAGCTTTGTCCAGCTTCCTGGATAATACACCGACCTATCTGGTATTTCTGACAACAGCGGGAACTCTCGGATTTACAAACGGAATCGCAACAACGCTGGGAACGGTTCCTGTAAAGCTTCTTTCTGCGATTTCCTGCGGTGCTGTATTTATGGGCGCCAATACATATATCGGCAATGCTCCGAACTTTATGGTCAAGACACTTTCTGACGAAAATGGTATCAACATGCCGTCCTTCTTCGGATATATGGCATGGTCCATTTGTTTCCTGGTACCGGTGTTCATCATCGATATGCTGGTATTCTTTTTATAAGGGAGGAGGATCAATATGCAGGATAATAACATTCGAGAGAAATGCAGAGAGCTTGCCACCAGACTTTATGAACTGGATGGCGAGGTTTATGAAAGCGTAGGATCTTCCCTTGGACGTACCTTCACCGGTGACAGAGAAGGCACTATCCGGAACTTAAGTGCTCTGATGTATACCAAACCGGACGGACATCTTCTTCGAAGCGAGATGGCACTGATCAGCAACATGGCCAGGACCATCAAGGATAAAGAAGAAAAAAGCCGTCTCATGAAGAAATATGATGAGATCTTTCAGGAGATCCTGACGCTGCCGGAGACTTTTGTTGCTATGGATATCATGGATAAGGAACGTGTGGCGCTGAATCATATGATCAAACGCAGGGAAAAAATCTCTGAGAATGACCATCTGGTCATCTGCATCAGCCGTACACAGGGAAGTGCCGGTAATGATATCGGTTTCGGACTGGCAGACAAGCTTCGGATCAACTATTATGATGTGGAGATCTTTGATCAGGTATTAAGGCGCCTTGAGGCGGAAAAGGGCGCGGTCAACGATGCGGAATATTTTGCGGATTTCAATAAATATGAGAAGAAGCATAAATTTGATCCCAAGGGCTGGTTCCGGGAATTCAACCGTTACCATGGTCTTCCGAAACAGGATGCGGTATTCTTTAACATGAGTGACCTGATCTGCGATCTGGCCTCAAAAGAGGACTGCATCATTATGGGAAGGTGTGCGGATGCGATCCTCAAGAACAACCACATTCCGCATATCAGTCTGTTTATCACAGCTCCTTTTGCTATCCGTGTGCAGCATGTTATGGATGTACGGAAGATGAATATGAAGCAGGCAGTCCGTTTCCTGAAGAAGATGGACAGCCAGCACAGACGGTATTACAATTTTTACGGCGGAGCTCAGTGGGGCAAGCCGGATAATTATGATCTTTGTATCAACAGTGCAAGCTACGGAATCAATGAAACGGAGAATTTGATCCTGAAGCTTTTGAATGATCAGATCCACTAAGAGATAAAAATATGAGCAGCACGGAAGAAAGAAAAAGTTCCGGAAGGGGTTTTTAGCTTAACAGGCTGCAAACAGAAAAAGAATCAGAACAGAGTTCCTGCATTCTGAGGTAACCTTCTGCCAGACAGAAATACCTCAGAATGCAGGAACTTTTTTTATATTTTGTTTATAAAAACTTAATCTTGATTAACTTTTTTCATTTAGGGGATTGACATTCGAAAAAACTTAGTATAAACTAACCTATGAGTTAGGACTGACTAATTAGACTGAGTTAATTAATAGAAAGAAACGGAGGGATTCCATGCAGCCGATTTTATTTTTACAGTCAGGTGATACTGGCACGATCAAGCGTATTTCCGGAGCGGAGGATACAAGAAGATTTCTTGCAGGCCTTGGTTTTGTTGAGAATGCGGAAGTGACAGTTATTTCTCAGTTTGACGGCAATCTGATCGTAAATGTCAAGGATTCCAGAGTAGCAGTCAATAAAGAAATGGCCAGACACATTATGGTGTGACCGGACTGCGAGGCAGTGACCGGTAGTGGATTTGCCCCAAACTGCGGAAGGCGCAGTTGAGGATAGATTAGGAATTGGAATATGAACAGGGAGGAAAAGAGAAATGACTTTACGTGATGCAGCAGTAGGTTCTACAGTAGTTGTTTCCAAGATCACCGGCGACCCGGCTTACAAGCGCCGTATCATGGATATGGGAATCACAAAAGGCAGCGAGGTTTATATCCGAAAGGTAGCTCCTCTTGGAGATCCGGTTGAGATCACCATCAGAGGTTATGAGCTTTCCCTGCGTAAGCATGACGCAGCATGTGTGGAAGTAAAGTAAATAAGCTTCGAAAAATGACAGAGCGTCAGGCTCTGACCTGAAAAAAGGAGGATGCAAAATGTCTGTAACAATAGCTCTTGCCGGAAACCCGAACTGTGGTAAGACTACAATGTTCAATGCTCTTACAGGCGCAAACCAGTACGTTGGTAACTGGCCAGGTGTTACTGTAGAGAAAAAAGAGGGCAAGCTGAAAAACCAGAAGGATGTAACGGTAACAGACCTTCCGGGTATCTATTCACTTTCCCCGTATACACTTGAGGAGGTTGTCAGCCGTGATTACCTTCTGAAAGAGAAACCGGATGTGATCATCGATCTTGTGGATGCAACAAACATCGAGAGAAACCTGTATCTTGCAACCCAGCTTCTTGAAATCGGTATCCCGGTTGTTATCGCTCTTAATATGGTGGATCTTCTGAAAAAGAACAACATCCATATCAATGTAAAAGGCTTAAGCTCCGCGCTTGGATGCCCGATCGTTGAGACCTCTGCTCTTAAAGGAACAGGCCTTAAAGAGGTTGTTGATGAGGCAATCAAATGTGCGAACCAGCACAGAGTACCATCGAAGCAGATGGAATTTCCGAAAGCAGTAGAAAAAGCTGTAAATGAGATCGAGGGATTTGTTCCTGCAAACATCGCTGAGGAGAACAAGAGATGGTATGCAGTAAAGCTTCTTGAGAGAGACAGCAAGGTAAAAGAAGGTCTGAACCTTCCGGCTTCTGCACAGTCCAGGATCGAGGAGATTGCTTCTGGCCTTGAGAAGGCAGAGGATGATGATACAGAGAGTATCGTAACGGATGGAAGATATCAGTACATCCAGAAGGTTGTTTCTGCAAACGTTAAGAGAAGCGGAAATAAGATGACAGTTTCCGATAAGATCGACCGTATCGTAACAAACCGTGTTCTCGGTCTTCCGATCTTTATCCTTACCATGTTCATCGTTTATTATGTATCGGTAACAACAGTTGGTACCATGGTAACAGACTGGACAAACGACAGCTTTGTGGGAACCATCCAGAGTGTTGTGTCGGATGGACTCGGCAATGCCGGTGTTGCTGACTGGCTGGTGAGCCTTGTATCAGATGGTATCATCGGTGGTCTTGGTGCAGTGCTTGGATTCGTTCCGCAGATGGCGATCCTGTTCCTGTTCCTTTCCATCCTTGAGGATTGCGGTTACATGGTTCGTATCGCGTTCGTCATGGACCGTGTATTCCGTCATTTCGGACTTTCCGGAAAGAGCTTTATCCCGCTTCTTATCTCCTCCGGCTGTGGAATCCCTGGAATCATGGCTTCCAAAACGATCGAGGCAGATAATGACCGTCGTCTGACGATCATGACAGCGACATTTATCCCATGTGGTGCCAAGCTTCCGGTTATCGCCCTTATGGGTGGTATCATGACCGCTTATGCAACCGGTGACTACGTAGCTGCTGGTTTCATCACACCACTGATGTACTTCATCGGTGTTGTAGCAGTTCTTGTATCTGCGATCATCCTGAAGAAAACAAAACCTTTCTCCGGTAAACCTGCTCCGTTCGTAATGGAGCTTCCACAGTATCACATTCCGTCTGTAAAGACAGTTCTGCTTCATGTTTGGGAGAGACTGAAAGGCTTCATCATCAAAGCCGGTACCATTCTTTTCCTTGCAACCGTTATCATGTGGATCCTTTCCAGCATCGGAAATACAGGAAGCGGAATCGGATTTGTTGAGGACAGCAACGACAGTATCATGGCTATCCTTGGCGGTATCCTTGCTCCGATCTTTGCTCCTCTTGGATTTGGCAAATGGCAGCCGGTTGCAGCCTCCATCTCCGGATTCTCCGCAAAAGAGTCCATCGTAAGTACAATGGGTGTTCTTGCAAACGTAGCTGGTGATGATGCAGAGGATACCATGATCGTTGGTGCAGCGATCAAAGCATGGTTCCCGACAGCAGTAGCAGCATTTTCTTTCCTGCTGTTCAACCTGCTTGACTCTCCGTGCCTTGCAGCTATTTCTACAATGGCACATGAGATGCAGTCCAGAAAATGGTTCTGGTTTGCAATTCTCTTCCAGAACATTTTTGCTTATGTTGTAACACTTTGTGTATACCAGATCGGTCTTGTTGTCACAGGTGCCGGTTCCTTCGGAATTGGAACGATCGTAGCGCTGATCCTTGCAGCGATCCTGCTCTTCCTTCTGTTCAGACCAGATCCGTACAAGAACCAGAACGATGTTACAAAGAGATCTGTACAGGCAGCAGAGTAATTGAAAACCGGTCATACAGTAACGATCCGGTACATATGATAGCTTTGAAATGATGCTGTAAGAACAGCTGAAATGATAAGAAATGCAGGAGACCGGGGATGTAAATACCTGGTCTTCTGTGCTATAATAAGCCTGAAGAAATATGGAAGTTTTTTTACAAAAGTATTCATCAGAGGCTGGCAGCAGTTCACAGGCTGTACAGCGAAAGAAAGGGTGACAGATATGAGTATGATAGCGGATATTATTGTACTGGCACTGGTGATCGCATATGGCGTATTTGTGATCAGTTATCTCTATTCAAGAAAGAAACAGGGGCTCAGCTGTGTCGGCTGTGCCGGTAACACACGTACAGGAGGCTGTGGCGGCAGCTGCTCCGGTCATTGCTCCGGATGCTCCGGCTGTAGTGGAATGCATAAGTAACCAGGAGGGAAAGAAATCATGGCAAATGCAATTGTTGTCATCGTTGTTATCATCATTATGCTGTTTGCCGGAAAAGGCGCATATAAACATCTGAAGGGCGAAGGCGCCTGCTGCGGAGGCGGCAGCAAGCCGGAGATCCCGAAGAAGAAGCTGGATGGAACCAAGCTGGGTGAGAAAACCATGAAGATCACAGGCATGCACTGTGAGAACTGTGTGGCCAGCGTCACAAGAGCGATCAACCGCATTGACGGTGCGGCAGCAAAAGTAAGCCTGAAAAAAGGTGAGGCAGTGGTTTCCTACGACAGAGAGATCTCCAACGAAGAGCTTAAGAAGGTAGTGGAAGACAGAGGATATCACGTAGTTTCTATCCAGTAAAGCTTTATCATAAGAATAACTTTGCCGCGGCTTCTGAGCCGGCAGATCAGAGAAGAGACTTCTCGGCGAAATGCTTTAAAATATTTCGCCTGGGGGTCTTTTTTTGTATAAAAAGTCAGAGTTGCAATTGACTCACTAATGTACACCATTGTATAATAAAAACAGAAAAATTCAGACGGAACGAAATATTTTCTTTCTATCCGGATGAGGCATTAAAACAAAATACAGCAGGAAACAGACTTTGACGGCAAGGAATATCCGAGCAGGAATCGTTGTTCATCCGGCACAGCTTAACCGAATCAGCTGCGAAGCAGTTATTCGGTTATGAACAAGCAGCAAATGCGGATCGCGAATATCCGCTTGACTTTGTTTTGTGAGCGGAATACGGGACTCTTTCACCTTGTGCGTGAAAGAGCTTTTTTTATAAAAAATACCTGCGGGAGCGGACAGAATGAATTAGGGAGGATTTTATGCTGAAGGTAGCAGTATACGGAAAGGGCGGTATCGGAAAGTCTACAGTGACGTCCAACCTGGCGGCGGCTTTTGCAGCCATGGGGAAAAGAGTGATCCAGATCGGTTGTGATCCCAAGGCGGATTCCACCATCAATCTTCTTGGGGGAGAACCTCTGCGGCCGGTAATGAATTATATGCGGGAAGAGGATGAGGAGCCGGAAAAGCTGGAGGATATTTCAAAGGAGGGTTTTGGTGGAGTCCTCTGCATTGAGACCGGCGGCCCCACGCCGGGACTTGGCTGTGCAGGCAGAGGTATCATCGCAACCTTTCAGCTTCTGGAGGATCTGAAGCTTTTTGAGACCTGGAAGCCGGATGTAGTGCTTTACGATGTTCTTGGAGATGTAGTATGCGGCGGTTTTGCGGCACCGATTCGGGAGGGCTATGCGGAAAAAGTACTCATTGTCACATCCGGAGAGAAAATGGCACTCTATGCAGCCAATAATATTTCCAGTGCTGTGCGGAATTTTGAAGATCGAAGCTATGCGAGGATCTTCGGAATCGTGCTGAATCACAGGAATGTGGAGAATGAAACGGAAAAAGTAAATGCTTTTGCAGAAAAAAATAATATCCCGATCGTGGGTGAGATCCCGAGAAGTGACGAGATCATCCGATGGGAGGATCAGGGCAAAACGGTGATCGAGGGAGATGAGAATTCTGAGATCAGTGAGAAATTTTTTGCACTGGCCAGAAAGCTGTTGGAAAGTGAAGAAACGGAGAAGGAGGATATATGAAAAAGAAAGCATATTTTGCAACTGCAGAAGAGCTGGCCCGGGGCGGGCTGGAAACGATCCCTCCGCAGATGATCTCCGGGAAGCATCTGATCTACAGCTCTCCGGCAACTCTGGCATTTAACTCTCCGGGAGCGGAGGGCTTTGGCGTAAAAAGAGCCGGGCTTGCAGTGCCGGATTCCATTATGCTGATCGTGGCACCGGGATGCTGCGGAAGAAATACTTCTCTTATCAGCTCCATGCCGGAGTACAATGATCGATTTTTTTATCTGATGATGGATGAGACGGATATTGTTACAGGCCGTCACCTGAAAAAGATCCCGAAAGCGGTAAAAGAGATCTGCGACTGCTGTGAGAAGAAGCCGTCTGTGGTGATGATCTGTATCACCTGTGTGGATGCACTTCTGGGAACGGATATGGAACGTGTCTGCCGGAAGGCAGAGGAAAAGGTGGATATTCCGGTGCGCCCCTGTTACATGTACGCACTGACACGTGAGGGCAGAAAGCCGCCTATGGTCCATGTGCGCCAGTCCTTATACTCCCTCCTTGAGCCACAGAAGAAAAAGGGAAATGTGGTCAATCTTCTGGGATTTTTTTCGCCGCTGGTTGATGACTGCGAGATGTATGAGCTGCTGCAGCAGGCAGGCGTAAAGACCATCCATGAGATCTCAAGATGTAAGGATTATGAAGAATATCAGACCATGTCACAGGCCAATTTTAATCTGGTGCTTCATCCGGAAGCGAGGTTTGCAGCGGAGGATTTTCATGACCGGCTGAAGATTCCTTTTATTGAGCTTCGGAGGCTCTACCAGACAGATAAGATCGAAAATCAGTATCGTGCCTTGGGACAGGTCCTTGGAGTCTCTTTTGATCAGGAAGTGTATAAAAAAGCAGCAGAAGAGGCTGTGGAGCGATTCCGTGAGGTCTGTCCGGATGCGTCCTTTGCTGTAGGGGAGTGCATGAACGGAGATCCCTTCGAGCTGGCCCTTGCCCTGGTGCGGTATGGTTTCCGGGTGCCGGAGATCTACGGAACTATCACAGCCGAGAATTTTGTATACATACGGCATCTTGCGGAATTGAGTCCGGATACAAAGGTTTTTTCCAATATGGAACCCACCATGCTGTATTACGATCCGTCCGGGAGCGGAGTGAACCTTACTATAGGAAAGGATGCAGGATATTATCACCGGGATCAGCCAAATGCCGTGTGGAATCAGGACCGGCAGCCTTATGGCTATGCGGGGGTACGCAGGCTGTTTGAAACACTGACAGAGAAAGTTTTGCAGAAGGGAGAAAAGGTATGAGAGGACTTCGGAAATATCTGACACCCTTTGCACCGGATCAGTCCGGAGCCGTGTCAGTGCTGTATGAGCTTGGCGGTATCATCGTGATCTGTGATGCAGGAGGATGTGCGGGAAATGTCTGCGGCTTTGATGAACCGAGATGGTTTGAACAGAAAAGTGCGGTATTCAGCGCAGGACTTCGGGATATGGATGCCATCCTGGGACGGGATGACCGCCTGGTTGCCAAGCTTGTGGATGCAGCAGAAAAGGTGGAGGCAGGCTTTGCAGCCATTATCGGAACACCGGTACCTGCTGTGATCGGAACGGATCATCAGGCACTGCGGCGGATGTGCGAGAAGAAAACAGATCTTCCGGTGCTTACGGTAAATACCAACGGAATGGAGCTTTATGATGCGGGAGAGCGGAAGGCTTATCTGGAGCTTTTTAAAGCCTTTGCCCGGGAAAAGCTGCCTGTGGAGGCTGGTAAGACAGGAGTTCTCGGAATGACACCTCAGGATGTCAGTGACCTGAAAGCAGCAGACAAGATCCGTGAAAAATTCCGTGCCAGAGGACAGAGAGCAGTCTGCTACGGAATGGGAGACGGGCTTGATGAGGTAAAAAAAGCCTCCTCTGCGGAAAAAAATATCGTGGTTTCTCCTGCGGCACTGGAATGTGCCAGATATCTGGAGAAAACCTTCGGAACACCTTATGAGGTGGGATATCCTCTGGCGGAAGAGCTGGTTCCTGATATGGATTATACAGGAAAAAAGATTCTCATCGTGCAGCAGCAGGTGATGGCCGGTTCCATAAGAGAGGAGCTACGGAAACGTGGTGCGGACGGAGAGATCACCGTGGCAAGCTGGTTTTCCATGGAAAAGGATCTCCTGGAGGAAGGCGATGTGTCATTAAGGGATGAGGAAGATCACATGGAACTGGCAGAGAAGGGCGGATATGACGTGATCTTTGCAGATCCATGTATGAAGCGGATGACAAAGGCTTTTTCAGGAGTGTTTGTGGATACAGTGCATTTTGCAGTATCCGGAAAATGCAGGTAGACCATAAGGGCAGGACATAAAGTTACATGCATGCTGCAGTCGAATCAGTGGAAACAGCTGCAGGGAATGGAGAAACATATGGAGCGGGAAATTACGAAAATGATCCGTGTTTACGGGATCGTACAGGGAGTGGGATTTCGCCCTACGGTGAGTCGTCATGCTATGGCAAGAGGAATCCGTGGCAGTGTGTCCAATAAAGGACCCTATGTGGAGATTTTTGCTCAGGGTAAGCAGCAGGATGTGGATGCCTTTATCGCAGATATCGGGAATAAGCCACCGAAGCGTGCAGCTATCCTGAAGCTTCTTGAAGAACCGGTGGAGGAACCGGAGAAATTTACACAGTTTGATATCATCGAAAGTGAGAAGACAAAGGGGGAAATCTTTGTTTCCCCGGATATCGCGATCTGCGATGAATGTAAGGCGGAGATGTTTGATCCGGAAAACAGGCGGTATCTGCATCCCTTTATCAACTGTACCTGCTGCGGTCCGAGACTGACGATCCTGGATTCGCTTCCTTATGACCGTGAACGGACCAGTATGAAGGAATTTCCCATGTGTCCCTCCTGTGCGGATGAGTACCATAACCCGGATACCAGACGCTATGATGCCCAGCCGGTGTGCTGTAATGACTGTGGCCCTGAGGTATACCTGGCGGGAAGAAAGGAACGGGGACGGGAGGCTATCACTTATACAAGGAAG
The DNA here is from genome assembly GCF_024461705.1 of Blautia sp. DFI.9.10. Classification (NCBI taxonomy): domain Bacteria; kingdom Bacillati; phylum Bacillota; class Clostridia; order Lachnospirales; family Lachnospiraceae; genus Blautia; species Blautia sp. DFI.9.10. The sequence goes on along the minus strand of NZ_JANGAA010000005.1, from coordinate 82,006 downwards.
ATCATTGCTTCCGGCGGAATCGTGGCCATCAAAGGGATCGGTGGTTTTCACCTTTGCTGTGATGCTACCAGTGAGGAGGCTGTACAGCGGCTGCGGCAGCGGAAACGGCGTCCGGTGAAGCCTTTTGCAGTGATGGCACAGGATATGGAAGCTGTGAAGAAGATTTGTAAGGTCAGCGGGGAACAGGAGAAGATCCTTACCGGTCATCAAAAGCCGATCCTGCTGTTGGATAAGCTGCCGGGAGAAACGAGGCTTTGTGAGAGCATTGCACCCGGGAATCCCAAGGTGGGTGTCATGCTTCCCTATGCACCGGTTCAGCTGCTTCTTTTTCATTACGATGATGGGATCCGGATGCCCGGGCTTCTGGTAATGACCAGCGGAAATACTTCCGGGGCGCCGATCTGCAGAGATGATGAGGAGGCGGCAGAGGAGCTTTCCCATCTCTGTGACTGCATTCTTTCCCACAACAGGAAGATACGTATCCGGGCCGACGATTCGGTGATGGATTTCTATAAGGGTGAACCCTATATGATCCGCCGTTCCCGCGGGTATGCGCCTCTTCCGTTTATGGTCTCCACACCCTGGAAGGGCCAGGTGATCGCAGCAGGTGGAGAACTTAAGAACACCTTCTGCATTGGTGTGGATAACCGTTTTTATCCTTCCCCTTATGTGGGAGATCTTGAGGATCTTCGAACGGTAAAAGCCCTGAAGGAAACGATCGGGCGGTTGGAAACACTTCTGGAGGTGCAGCCGGAGGTAGTGGTCTGTGATCTTCACCCTAAATATAATTCCACAGTGGTGGCAGAGGAGCTAGGGCTTCCGGTTCTGAGGGTGCAGCATCATTATGCACACATTTTATCCTGCATGGCAGAAAATGACTGCGAAGAAAAGGTGATAGGGGTTTCCTTTGACGGAACAGGCTATGGAACCGATGGAACCATCTGGGGTGGAGAGCTCCTGGTTGCAGACTGTCAAGGATTTACAAGGCTTGGAAGTATAGAACCCTTTGTCCAGGTTGGCGGAGATATTTCCGCAAAAGAAGGCTGGCGGATCGCCGTTTCCCTGATCTGGCAGAATACGGGAAATCTGGAAAAAACCCTGGACACTGTCCGGAAACTGGGACTTTGCACAGATCAGGAAGCAAAGGTACTGGTGACTATGGCACAGCGGAAGATCAATGCCGTGACTTCCACCAGTGCAGGAAGACTTTTTGACGGAGTCAGTGCGATCCTGGGGATCCGGAGAGCGTCTACCTTTGAGGGAGAAGCGTCCACAGCACTGGAATTTGCGGCGGAGGCCTGGAGAAAGCAGCGGGAGATGCAGAAGAAAAATCCGGAAGAAAATCTGAAGATACGGATGTCAGAAAAGGAAGACATTCCGGAAAGCACAGGCATCTCAGAAGCGTCTGAAGATGAACGAAAATTTATTTTAAATACAGGTGAGATCGTTGCATATCTGGTCCGGGCAAGGCTTGCAGGAGAGGATCCCGGGAAGCTGGCTTATGGATTTCACCGGGCACTGGCAGATAAGATCCTTGCAGCCTGTGAGGAAGCAGAGCGGCAGACTGGAATCCGGAAAGTGGCATTAAGTGGCGGTGTCTTTCAGAACCGGCTGCTTCTGGAGCTGGTAGATGACGGCCTTACGGAAATGGGGTTTAAAGTTCTGAAGCACAGCCTGATCCCGCCGAATGACGGAGGGATCGCACTGGGACAGGCAGTGTATGGGATGGCTTATGTGCAGCGATACAGATAAATATAGATGAGATCATGCAGATACGGATCAAAAATGTTTTATGATAACGCATGGAGTATACAGCAGAAATGCAGGATGGGAGGCACAGATATGTGTGTAGGATTATCAGCAAAAGTAGTAAAGATCAGTGACGGAACAGCAGTGGTGGATGCAGGCGGCGCAAAGAGAGAGGTTTCCGCTCAGCTCCTGGGAGACCTGGAGCCGGGGGATTATGTGATGGTGCATGCAGGTGTTGCCATTGCAAAGATCACCGATGATGACGAGGAAGAGACAGACCAGCTGATGGAGGAACTGCTGTGATGGAAGAGAGGAAAAAAACAGCAAGAGAGATCATAGAAGGATATCAGGGACCGCCGGTGCGGATCATGGAGGTCTGCGGAACACACACCCACGAGATCTTCCGTCTGGGGATCCGCAAGCTTCTGCCGCCGCAGGTGGAGCTGATCTCAGGACCGGGATGTCCGGTCTGTGTAACACCGGTAGGATTTATTGACGAGGCCGTTTATCTTGCTCTGGAAAAACAGGTGACGATCTGCACATTCGGTGATCTTGTCCGCGTACCGGGAACAAAGAAAAGCCTTGCAGATGCCAGGGCAGAAGGCGCCAGGATACGGATCGTCTATTCACCGGCAGATGCAGAAAAATATGCGAAAGAGCATCCAAAAGAGCAGGTGGTATTTCTTTCCGTTGGCTTTGAGACCACCACGCCTGCCGGCTGTCTTTCCGTGAAAAAGGCCGGAGAGGACGGACTTTCCAATTATTCGCTCCTTGTGGCAAACAAGACCATGCCCCAGGCTTATCAGGCATTAAAGGGCAGTGCGGATGTGTTCCTTTATCCGGGACATGTCAATGCGATCACAGGAACTGCGCTCTGTGAGCAGCTGGCAGAGGAAGGTATCAGTGGTGTGGTGGCAGGCTTTACAGCGAAGGAGCTGCTTACGGCACTGGCTGTTGCACTGGTACGTTTTCAGGAAGGAAAACCGTTCTTTGTGAACTGCTATCCCCGTGTGGTAAAAAGTGAGGGAAGCCCGGAGGCACAGAAGCTGATCGAAGAACTGATGGAGCCCTGTGATTCCGAATGGCGCGGTCTGGGTGTGATCCCGGGGTCCGGCCTGGTGCTCCGGAAGGAGTGGGAAGCCTTTGATGCCAGAAAAAAATATGCAGTGCCGCCGATCCAGGGCAGGCCAAATCCGGCCTGTCGCTGTGGGGATGTGCTTCAGGGAAAATGCAGGCCATCAGATTGTAAGGTATTCGGAAAGGTCTGTACCCCGCAGCATCCGGTAGGTGCCTGTATGGTATCCAATGAAGGAGCATGTTCCGCATATTTTATGTACGGAAACTGATGTCCGCTTTAATGGACTGCGAAATATGATACATTACATATAGTACAAACGAAGGATCGTATCCGGAAGATCTGACAGGATGAAACCGATATGAAATTCCTTTGACCCAGCATAGAAAGAAGATAATATTATGGAAAATAAAACAGTGACCATGGCACACGGTGCCGGAGGCCGTCAGACCTCAGAACTGATCGATGAAGTATTCAAAGCGCATTTTGCAAACCCGGATCTCACAGCCGATGATGCGGCCGTGCTGGTTCCGCCTGCAGGAAAAATGGCAGTATCCACCGATGGATTTATTGTTTCTCCGGCATTTTTTCCGGGGGGAAATATCGGCAAGCTTTCCATCTGCGGAACCGTTAATGACCTTGCCTGTATGGGAGCAAAACCGATGTATCTTACCTGCGCTTTTGTCATTGAGGAGGGTTTTCCCATGGAGAAGCTGGAGGAGATCGCCGCAGCCATGGAAAAAACAGCAAAAGAAGCCGGAGTGCGTATTGTTTCCGGAGATACTAAGGTGGCAGGAAAAGGTCAGGTTGACGGTGTGTTTATCACAACAACCGGAATGGGTGAGATCCAGGAGGGCGTTCAGGTAGGCGGTGAGCTGGCAAAACCGGGAGATGCCATTATTGTAACCGGTGATGTGGGAAGACATGGATGCACCATTCTTCTGGCAAGAGAGGATTTCGGCATTGACGCAGATGTGACAAGTGACTGCGCACCGCTGTGGGGAGCTGTAAAAGAGGTACTGGATGCCACCCACAACATTCATGTGATCCGTGATGCCACAAGAGGTGGTGTCGGAACGGTTCTTTATGAGATCGCAGGACAGAGTAACGTAGGAATCCGCCTGGATGCAGCAGCTGTTCCGGTAGCTCCGGAGGTAAAGGGTGTCTGCGGCATGCTTGGCCTGGAGCCTCTTTATCTGGCATGTGAGGGACGAATGGTGATCATGGCACCAAAGGAAGAGGCAGGAAGGATCGTGGAAGCACTGCGTAAATGTCCTTATTCCAGGGACGCAGCCATTATCGGTGAAGTTACGGAAGAACAGTCGGGAAAGGTTGTCATGACTACGGAGATCGGAACGCAGGCACTTCTTCCGCAGCCGGGAGGAGAGCTTCTGCCGAGGATCTGCTGATAATATCGGAAAGGAGAGTCAGATCTTATGGAGACAAGAGTGGCATTGATCTCGATCATTGTGGAAAACAATGACGTGATCGATGATATCAACCGTTTTCTTCATGAAGCGGGAAAATATATTATCGGGAGAATGGGGATCCCTTACCGGGAAAAAGGCATCAATATCATCAGTATTGCCATTGACGCACCACAGGATGTGATCAGCTCCTTATCCGGAAAGATCGGACGCCTCAGTGGAGTTTCCGCCAAAACGGCATATTCCAATGTGATCACAAAAGCGGAGGACAGAAAATGATAAAAGTTGCGGTATACGGAAAGGGCGGCATCGGAAAATCTACTACGGTTTCCAATGTGGCAGCTGCCCTTGCGGAAAAAGGAATGAAAGTGATGCAGATCGGCTGTGATCCCAAGGCAGATTCCACGATCCTTCTCAGGCATGGAAAAAAAGTTCCCACTGTGCTGGAGCTTTATAACGAAAAACGCCAGGAGCTGAAGCTTACGGATATGGTGCAGATCGGATATGGGGGTGTAGTCTGTGTGGAAGCCGGCGGTCCTGCACCGGGGCTTGGATGTGCGGGAAGAGGTATCATTACTGCTCTCGAGAAGCTTAAGGAAAACGGAGCCTATGAGACCTATAAACCGGACATTGTTTTTTATGACGTACTGGGAGATGTTGTCTGCGGTGGATTTTCCATGCCCATGCGAAATGGGTATGCAGATAAGGTATTTATCATCACCTCCGGAGAAAACATGGCCATCCATGCAGGGGCAAATATTGCCATGGCAGTGGATAATTTTAGAAACAGAGGATATGCATCTCTTGGCGGCGTGATCCTGAACCGGCGGAACGTGCCGGGAGAGGAAGAAAAAGTCCGGGAGCTGGCAGAGGATTTTCATACGCGGGTAGTGGGAACGCTTTCCAGAAGTGCTCTGGTTCTGGAAGCAGAGAATCGAGGAAAAACTCTTCTGGAAGCTTATCCGGATTGTGAGATGGCAGAGGAGTACCGGACACTGGCCGAGCAGATTCTGAATGCATGCAGGGAGGAAGGCTCATGTTAAAAAGAGTTGGTAACAGAGAGCTTTCGGGAAAAACAGAAATATTTATAAAGGAAGCCTCTTTTCCGGTTCCCTTTCAGCCGGGGCTGGAATTTAATTCACCGGTCCATGGAAACTGGAATATCGTACATACGGGAATGCTGGTTCCGGAAGCAAGGCAGATCTACGTCTGTGCGGATAACTGCATGCGTGGCGTTGTGCTGACTGCCGCAGAGATGAATGCGGCAGACCGTTTTTCCTTTGTGATCGTGGAGGAAAAGGATCTTCTGGGCGGAAATCTGGAGGATGTGACCATTGAAGGAGTGACGGACATTCTGAACCGGCTGGATGAGAAGCCAAAGGCAGTCTTGCTTTTTACCGTGTGTCTTCATCATTTTCTGGGAAGTGATCTGGACCGCATCTACGGCGAACTGGAAGAAAGATTTCCGGAGATCTTTTTTATGCGATGCTTTATGGATCCTGTCATGCAGAAAACAGGTCCGACTCCGGATCAGAAGCTGCGCCGTGCCATGTATGATGCAGTACCGGAGAGGAAAGCAGATCCGGAATGTGTCACAGTCCTGGGCAGTGATTTTGTGCTGGATGAGAGTGCAGATATCTGCCGGATCCTGAAAAAGAACGGAATCCGTCTCCGGGAAGCACCGGCCTGTAAGAACTGGGAGGATTATCAGAGCCTGGGAGAGGGAAGCCTGATCCTTAACTGCTATCCGGCAGGAAAATTCGGAGTACAGCAGCAGGCGGAGAGACTTGGAAGGCCGTTTTTATATCTGCCCGGAAGCTTTGACTATGAGGAGATAGAGACGCAGGAAAAGTATTTGCTGGAGCTGCTGGATCAGCACAGCTGCGGTAAAAATGGCCTGGATATCAAAACGGAGATCCGAAAATGCGAGGAGGCTCTTTCCCATGCACACCAGATCATCGGTGACACTCCCATAGCTGTGGATTATCTTTTTCATCCAAGACCTCTGGGACTTGCAAAGCTTCTCCTTACCCATGGATTTCAGGTACAGTCCGTTTTTCTGGACAGTATCAGCCCGGAAGAAAAAGAAGTATTTTTCTGGCTGAAGGAGAATTATCCGGAACTCAGGCTGATTTCGACTGTTCGCCCGGAGATGAGAGTGCGGCCACGGCAGCATTTCGGAAAAATCCTTGCCGTCGGACAAAAAGCAGCCTGGTTTACCGGAAGCCGGAATTTTGTCAATATGGTACAGGGCGGCGGGCTCTGGGGCTTTGACGGGATTAGACGTACTGCACAGCTGATGCTGGAGGCATTTAATGAGGAAAAAGCTCCGGAGGATCTGATCGTTCGAAAGGGATGGGGGTGCGAAAGCTGCATATGAGACAGGCATATCGGATCATACCAATCTACACGGCAGACGTGTCGGGTGTCTGCTCCGCGTTGTATGAGCTTGGAGGAATGACAGTGATGCATGATCCCTCCGGCTGTAATTCTACCTATAATACCCATGATGAGATCCGGTGGTACGACCAGGACAGTCTGATCTTTATCTCAGGTCTTACGGATATCGATGCCATTATGGGAAATGATGAGAAATTTCTTCAAGATATCGAAGAGGCGGCAAAGGAGCTGAAACCGAAATTTATTGCACTTGCAAGTTCACCGATCCCCTTTATGAACGGAACAGATTTTCAGGGACTGGCCTGTGCACTTACAGCAAGGACCGAAATTCCGGTATTTTCGGTTCCGACCAGCGGCATGCACGACTATGTATACGGAGCAGGGCTGGCGCTGGCGGAAATCGCAAGACATTTCACAGGAGCAGCAGAGAAAATCGGAAGGTGTTCAGAAGCACCCACAGGATCTGCGGAAAGATCTACAGAGAAGAGAAGCAGAAAATTAAATCTTCTTGGAGCAACACCCCTTGATCTTGGCCCGCAGTCTGCAGTAGATGCCATGAAAAAACGTCTGAAAAACTATGGCTGGGAGATACTTTCCACCTGGGCTATGGGGGATACGCTGGAAGCTTTGTCCTGTGCCGGTGAAGCAGCGGTAAACCTTGTGGTATCCTCTGTGGGAATTCCGGCGGCCAATGTGCTGAAAGAAAAATTCGGTACGCCATTTCTCGTGGGGACTCCTGTGGAAGGCTATGAGGGGCAGATTTCAGATGCACTTGAGCGGATCGCGGATAGATCCTGTGGAGAGTGGGTAAATAAAAAGGATGACTCCGCGGAGGAAAGCGGAGGGCAGATCTTAGGGAAACAGGAGGAACTGTGGAAAGTAACTCCGGAGCAGGTAATCTATTTTCAGGGAAGGAACAGTCTGTCAGCAGTATCTGACCCTTCAGGAGAAAGCAGGGAAATGCCCGACAAAGATGAGGTATTTTTTTCCGTACCGGACATTACCATCATCGGAGAACCGGTTACCATGGGCTCCCTGGCAGCAGTCATAGAGCAGAAATACGGAAAAAAGGTTCAGCTGCTCTGTCCGCTGGAGATCACAGAGGGACTTTTGCGCAAGGGAGATGAAGCCATCTGTGGCGAGGAAGCCATGGAAGAAAAGCTGAAAACAGCCAGGATCATTGTGGCAGACCCACTCTATCGTCCGATCTGTCCGAAAACAGCCATTTTTTATGAGATGCCGCATATTGCGTTTTCCGGAAGGATATATCTCAGAAAATATTTTCCGGAATAAAGAGCGTTTCGTGATCATGTATATAAATATTATGCGGATGAGAAAACAGGGCAGCAGTGTGTATAATTGCAGGAAAATCACATAAACTAAATTATAAGAAACAAGAAACCGTAAAGGCGTTGCAGAAATATGCAGCGCCTTTTTCCGGCAGTAATACCGGAAATGGAGTATATATGGAGGGCTTTTTATGTGGGGATTTTTGTCAGCACTGATCTCAGGTGCACTGATGAGTATTCAAGGGGTATTTAACACAAATGTAACAAAACAGACCAGTCTGTGGGTTTCAACTGGCTGGGTACAGTTTTCTGCATTTCTGGTCTGTGTGGCAGCATGGTTTTTTACAGGCAGAGAAAGTATCGGCATGCTGTGGCAGGTAGAGGCTAAATATAATTTACTCGGAGGAGTGATCGGTGCATTTATCACTATCACAGTGATCCGGAGTATGGGAAGTCTGGGGCCTGCGCGGGCGGTTATGCTTATTGTCATTTCTCAGCTTGCGGTGGCTTATCTTATAGAATTGCTGGGGATTTTTGGTGTGGAAAGAGCAGATTTTCAGTGGAGAAAGCTGTTGGGAATGCTGATCTGTATTGCAGGTGTGGTTATTTTCAAATGGAAATAGAAATAAAAGTATTGTAATATTTGTAATACTTCGTTAAAATAAGGTATGGTTTTGCATGAGTAACGGGGCACCTGCCGCCACATCGGCGGAAAGGAGTGAACCGCCTACCTATGAAAATAAGATCACATATCAGAAGTGTTCGGCTTGTTTTTTCCATATTTTTGTTACAGATCCTGGCAGGGCTGACAGGCTGTAGGGATGACGGAACAGAATTTATGGAGAAAGAACTGGTGCAGGAAGAAAGTACGGAAGCATCCGGAATGGATGCAGAGCAGGAAGAACTGAAGGATACGGAAAGTGAAGTATCCGGGAAGGAATCCGCAGGGGCTGCGGCAGATATATCACAGAAGAAACAGAATGAGTCTGCGGAGGAACCGGCTCCGGAGGTTGAAAAACAGCTGCCGGAGATCTCAGACACCCCTCAGACCATTTATGTAGATATATGTGGAGCAGTGACCAGCCCGGGAGTCTATGAGCTTCCATATGGCAGCCGTGTTTTTCAGGCTATCGAGCAGGCCGGAGGATATCTTCCGGAAGCTGCGGCAAGCTATCTCAACCGTGCTAAGGGACTTTCCGATGGACAGCAGGTTTATGTGCCTACCCAGGCGGAGGTGGACAGCCAGCGGATCGCAGCTACCCAGGATGGATCGGAAGTCACAGCAGAAAACAGTACCGAAACGGCGAGCGGACAGAAATCCTCCGGAGAGGATTCCGGTGAAGCTGAGACTGCATCTTCCACAGAGCAGAAGATCGATCTGAACACCGCTGATGTATCCCAGCTTACTACTCTCACAGGTGTAGGGGAGTCCAAGGCCCTGGCGATTATCGCTTACAGGGAAGAGAACGGTCCCTTTACTTCAGCAGAGGATATCATGAATGTACCAGGCATCAAAGAAGGAACCTATGAGAAGATAAAGGATAAAATAGCAATAAAGTAAGGAGCGCTAAATGAGCAGGAAAGTATTGGTAGTAGATGATGAGAAACTGATTGTCAAGGGACTTCGCTTCAGTCTGGAGCAGGACGGAATGGAAGTGGACTGTGCCTATGACGGAGAGGAAGCACTGGAAAAAGCAAAAGCAGGAGAGTACGATATCATCCTTCTTGACCTGATGCTTCCAAAAATGGACGGTCTTGAGGTATGCCAGCAGATCCGTGAATTTTCCAATGTTCCGATCATCATGCTTACAGCAAAAGGAGAAGATATGGATAAGATCCTGGGTCTGGAATACGGAGCTGATGATTATGTCACCAAGCCTTTCAACATCCTGGAAGTCAAAGCCCGCATCAAGGCGATCATCCGCCGTGCAGGCAGCAAACAGGACAAGCAGGAGAAGGCCAAGACTGTGGAAGTCGGAGAACTGAAGCTGGACTGCGAAGGACGCCGCGTATTTATCTCCGGAAAAGAGATCAACCTCACAGCCAAGGAATTTGATGTGCTGGAACTGCTGGTATTCAATCCGAACAAGGTATACAGCAGAGAAAATCTTCTGAATATCGTATGGGGCTATGAATATCCGGGAGATGTCCGTACCGTAGATGTACATATCCGCCGCCTGAGAGAAAAGATCGAGGCCAATCCCAGTGAGCCGAAATATGTACACACCAAATGGGGTGTGGGCTACTATTTCCAGGCATAACCTGTGAAGTTCAAAAAGAACGGCAAATTTTTCAAAAGTCTCCGCTTTCGTATTCTGATCATCCTGATCATACTGGGAATCGTACCGAGTGTCATCGTAACGGAAATGGTCATTGCCAACTATGAAGATCGTGCCATTGCTAACCGTGTGCAGAGCATGGAGAACATCTGTGACATCATGTGCGACCTGCTGATCAAGGAGAATTATCTGAATGACACCAGCTCTCAGACGGTGAACAGCAAGCTGGAATTACTGTCCAACAGCTATGGTGGCAGGATTCTCATTGTAGACAGGGATTTCAGGATCATCAAGGATACCTATGGCGTGGATGAGGGCAGGACTCTGGTTTCCCAGAAAGTATTGAACTGTTTTAAAGGAGAAGATGCCTACCAATATGATTCTGATAGCCAGAAGCTGATCCTGGCAGTTCCGGTAAAAAGTCCGGATGTAAAACAGGTGCAGGGTGCCATGATGATCATGGCATCTTCCAGTGAGGTGACAGCAACTATCCATGAACTGGAGCAGAAAGGGATTCTGATCATCGGTATCATTGTAGTGCTGGCCATTTTTCTGGGTTATATTCTTTCCACGATCCTGGTGAAGCCATTTGCCAGGGTAACGAAAGCAATCGAGGACCTTACAGACGGATATCAGAATGAGGAGATCTCGGTACCGGATTATACAGAGACAGCTTTGATCACAGATGCATTTAACAAGATGCTTTCCAGAATGAAGACGTTGGATGAATCCAGACAGGAGTTTGTATCCAATGTGTCTCATGAGCTGAAGACACCTATGACTTCAATGAAAGTTCTGGCGGATTCGCTGGTAGGACAGCAGGGGGTTCCGGAGGAACTGTATCAGGAATTTCTTTCTGATATCACAGAAGAGATTGACAGAGAGAACAAGATCATCACCGATCTGCTCTCCCTGGTAAAAATGGACAAAAAAGCAGCAGATATGAATATCAGCAATATGAATATCAATGAGCTGCTGGAGAATATCCTGAAGCGTCTCCGTCCTATTGCAGATCAGAGAAGGATTGACCTGATCCTGGATTCGTTCCGACCGGTAACCGCAGATGTGGATGAGGTGAAATTTACCCTTGCCATCAGTAACCTGGTCGAAAATGGTATCAAATACAATGTAGATGAGGGATGGGTCCGCGTAACACTGGATGCGGATCATAAGGATTTCTATGTGACGGTTGCAGATTCCGGCCTGGGAATACCGGAAGATTCCATTGAACGGATCTTTGAGCGTTTTTATCGTGTGGATAAATCCCATTCCAGAGAGATCGGCGGAACCGGTCTTGGACTTGCTATTACAAGAAGTTCTATAGCCATGCATCATGGGATCATCAAGGTATCCAGCAAAGAGGGCGAGGGAACCACATTTACCGTGAAGATCCCGCTGTCCTATATCCCGTCCTAGGAGGTACAGCATGAAAAAAACGATTTTGATCATCTGTGTGGCCGCTGCCTGCATCCTTTTTGGTCTGGTTGCTTTCATAGGTTTGTCGGGAAGAAATAAAAACGAAGAACAGCAGTATAGATTTTATTATATCAACAGCGATGAAACGAGACTGAAAGAAGAAAAATATACTCCGGAGAAGGAAACAACAGAAGTGATGCTGCGCAATTTTTCCGAGAGTCTGAATAACCGTGAGACCCGGGAAGACGGAATCTCACTTTTTCCGGATGGGGTAAAGATTTCTTCTTATTCTATACAGGATGGAGTCCTGAACGTAGAATTCAATGAGGCCTATGATAAAATGTCACGTACCAGGGAACTTCTGGTGCGGGCAGGTATAGTGAAGATCTTTTTACAGGTTCCAGGAGTGGATTCTGTGGAGATCTATGTGGGTAAAAAGCCGCTGACAGATACCAGGGGTGAAGAAGTGGGAGCCATGAACAACGACACCTTTGTGGAGTTTTCCGGGTCCGATGGGGATGTGTACAGCTATGACACCTTTACTCTGTATTTCACAAATAAAAACGGAGATAAACTGGTAGCGGAACAGAGAAGTGTCCGCTACAGACGAAATCTTCCGAAGGCTACGGTGGTTTTGGAGCAGCTTGCAAGAGGTCCGCTGGAAAAAGGACATTATCCTACAATACCGGAGAATTCAGAGGTACTTTCGCTGACGAGAGCAAACGGAATCTGCTATGTGGATTATAATTCCGTATTTCAGGATTATGCGCTGGATGTTTCGGAACAGATTGCCGTGTATTCGGTGGTAAATACGCTGATCGCGGCAACGGATGTGGACAAAGTTGAGATTTCCATCGAAGGAAACAAGGAAGTGACTTTTGGCCAGAATATGCAGCTTTATAAGTTCTATGAATGGAACGACAGCCTGCTGGCAGATACAAAGACCAAAAAAGAGCAGAAAAAATAAATACATTTCAAAATATCAGAAAAACGGGAGAACATTTATGGCGAAACGGCCGATGTGTCTTTTGTGTTTTCTTATGATGCTGAGTCTTGGCACACTGGAGCTTATGGGGATTTCTCTGATCAGGGGGAATCCCCTTCCGTTAAATGTGCAGGAACAGATCGAAGCGCACCCTGGTTCCATGATCTGCGGGGAGGTGGAACAGCATGAAAACACAGAATTTTCCCAGTCTGTTTATCTGAAAAAAACATATCTTATCCATCAGTCAAAAAAATTTCCAATTGAAAATGTAAGAATATTCCTCAAAAAAGAAGAAGATCTGAAACCCGGAATGCGGATACTGGTCAAAGGAACGCTGAAAAGAGTGGAAGGCCCTGCGAATCCTGGGGGCTTTGACAGCCGGCAGTATTATGCCTGTCGTCATATTTATTATTTTATGAAGAACGCTGTGCTCCAAAAGAAAACAGCAGTGTATTCCGGCTACAGGCAGCTCCTTTTGGAGATAAAAGAAAGCTGCAGGCAGATTCTGAAGGAAGCAGCAGGAAAAGATGCGCCTGTTTTTTGTGCCATGACGCTTGGAGACAAACAGGAGCTGGATCCGGAAATACAGATGCGCTATCAGCTGGCCGGGATCATACATATCCTTGCCATCAGCGGGCTCCATATCAGTATTCTGGGAATGGGACTTTATAACCTTCTGAAAAAGATTGGACTGGGGATCTGGCCTGCCGGGATTTTTTCTCTGGGAGTGATGCTGCAGTATGGGATCATGACCGGAGGGAGTGTTTCCACCATGCGGGCAGTAACTATGTTTTTGATCGCCATGGGAGCCAGGATCACCGGACGGATCTATGACATGATGAGTGCTCTTTCCGTAACTGCCATGATGATCCTTGTGGAATCTCCGGCCTATCTCCTGGACAGTGGATTTCTTCTGTCCTTTGGCTGTGTTCTGGGAATGGGGATCGCTGCGGAAAAGCTCTGTGCTCTTGCAGGAGCGGAGAAAAAATGGACAAAGGCACTGGTAAGTCCTGTAGCTCTTCAGCTTGTAACGCTGCCGGTGATGCTGAAATTTTTCGGAGAAATCTCTATTGCCGGATTTATCCTGAATCTGCTGGTGCTTCCAAGCGTGGGTTTGGTACTGACTGGAGGAATGGCGGCGCTGCTGCTGGGGATTTTCAGTATTCCTGCGGCAAAACTGGTAATCCTGCCGGCAAGGGTACTGCTGCTTTTTTATGAATATCTCTGCAGTCTGGCAGGAAGATCAGGATGGAGTACCTGGATCGGAGGGGAGCCGGAAATATGGCAGATTCTGGTATATTATGGCTTTTTGATCACAGTTTTGTTTATGGGGCAGTATATAAAAGAACAGCTCCGAAAGAAAAAAGCAGTCAGTGAGGAAACGGAGTTATCAGAGGAGCGGGTGGAAGCAGGTTGCCGGAAGCTACATGCTATCCGGATAACAGCCGGTATTTTTCTGGCAGTCGGAATCCTGATACTGGGATATCATCCAACAGGAAGTCTGAAGGTGATCTGCCTGGATGTAGGACAAGGTGACGGTATCCTTGTGGAGACCCCGGAGGATCACCATTTTCTGATCGACGGAGGAAGCAGCAGCCAGTCGGAGCTTGGAAGATACTGCCTTTTGCCGGCATTGAAAAGTCAGGGGATTTCCTGGCTGGATGGGATTTTTATTTCCCATACAGATCAGGATCACATCAACGGTGTGAAGGAGCTTCTGGAATATATGGGAAAAGGTCTTACAACCATCCGGGCCGGATATCTGATCCTGCCTGCCTGGGCGGAAAGACCAGATGCGTGGAGGGAGCTTGCAGAGGTAGCAAAAACAGCCGGAGTTAAGGTCATGACAGCAGGAAAAGGGGATGAGCTGCCTTGCGGCAAAGTATCTTTTTCTGTTCTGTGGCCGGAGAAAGATGCCACAGGAAAAGATGTGAATGAGGAAGCTATGGTGATGGAGTTGTCTTTTGGAGATTTTCAGATGCTTTTTACCGGAGATATCGGTGCAGATACGGAGAAAAAGCTTTTGGCAGCCGGGGGGCTTGAGGATGTTGACTGTCTGAAGGTGGGACATCACGGTTCCCGTTATTCTACCACAGAAGCATTTCTTGAGAAAATAAAGCCGGAAGTGGCGATCATTTCCTGTTCGCTCACCAACACCTACGGACATCCGTCACCGGAAACCGTAGAGCGGCTTAAAGCGGCCGGAAGTCAGGTGGAATACACCATGAAAAACGGTGCTATTACCGTGGAAACAGATGGAAAAAAGCTTAAGATCGGAAGGTTCCGAAAAAACAGGTGACTTTTGAACACACTTGTTGTAGAATAGACAGGGTTTGTGCAAAAACAAAGCACTGAAAATGTGCAATACAAGATAAGGAGTTTTTATTTATGAAATATGATGTACTGATCGTAGGAGCAGGTCCCGGTGGAATCTTTGCGGCCTATGAACTGATGAATAATGATCCGGAGAAAAAGATCGCGGTTTTTGAAGCTGGTCATCCTCTGGAAAAAAGAAAATGTCCCATCGACGGAAAGAAAGTAAAATCCTGTATTCACTGCAAAACCTGTGCGATCATGAAGGGATTTGGCGGTGCAGGCGCTTTCTCCGACGGAAAATATAATATCACCAATCAGTTTGGCGGAACTCTGTACCAGCATATCGGCAAGGATACAGCCACAGAGCTGATGGAATATGTAGATAAACTGAACCTGATGCATGGCGGTGAAGGAACCAGGCTTTATTCTACCACAAACAGCGAGATCCGTAAGCTCTGCCTTCAGAACGGCCTGCATCTTTTGGATGCATCAGTCCGTCATCTGGGAACAGATATCAACTATGTGGTGCTTCAGAACCTCTATGAAAAAATGAAAGACCATGTGGACTTCTATTTTGACGCATCTGTTGACAAAGTAGAAAAAACTGAAGACGGTTATGCAGTTTTTGTAGGAGATGAGCGTTACGAGGGAACTTACTGTATCATCTCCGCAGGACGAAGCGGAAGTAAATGGATGGAGACGGTATGTACAGAGCTTAAGATCCCGACTCTTTCCAACCGTGTGGACATCGGAGTCCGTGTGGAGCTTCCGGCAGAGGTTTTCAGCCGTCTGACAGATGAGCTTTATGAGAGCAAGATCGTTTACAGAACTGAGAAGTTTGAGGATATGGTCCGTACCTTCTGCATGAACCCGCGAGGTGTTGTCGTGAATGAAAATACCAACGGTATTATCACAGTAAACGGTCACAGCTACGAAGATCCGGCAAAGCATACCAACAATACAAACTTTGCCCTTCTGGTATCCAAGCATTTCTCAGAGCCGTTCCATGACAGCAACGGATACGGTGAGAGCATTGCAAGACTTTCCAATATGCTTGGCGGTGGTGTTATGGTACAGCGGTTTGGAGATCTGATCCGCGGAAGACGAAGCACAAAAGCCCGTATTGAGGAAAGTTTCGTAACACCTACACTTTCTGCGACACCGGGAGATTTAAGTCTTGTTATGCCGAAACGTATCCTGGATGGCATCATCGAGATGATCTATGCCCTGGACAAGATCGCACCGGGAACCGCAGATGATGATACTTTGCTTTATGGCGTTGAGGTTAAATTCTACAACATGGAGGTCGAGATCGACGAAAATCTGGAAACCTGCCACAAGGGTCTCTTTGTTATCGGAGACTGTAGCGGCGTGACCCATTCTCTGTCCCATGCATCTGCCAGCGGAATCTACGTAGCCAGATACCTGGAGCAGGAGTATTTTAACAGATAAACTGCAGAGCAGTTTATCTGTTATGAGCAAGTAGCGAAGCGGATTGCGAATATCCAGTGTAAGACAGTCCTTTTCTGATATCAGGGTGATGACAGAAAGGGGCTGTTTTTTATGCAGGATATGCATGAATATTGGAGAAAGTATTCTGATAATAACTGACAGATACAGGGAGAAAACCGGTTACTGTTCACTGGTAATATTTCGTGAGGTGTTTTTTGTGAGCGAAGATCACAGAAAACCGTGAATCGTCTGACATCAATCTTGACAAATTTGTGAGTTTGTGGTAAAAGTTAGATAACCAGGTAAAAGAAAATATGTGCAAATGTTATAATGATAAGGTTGCATCCAGTCGGATGTGCAAAAGAGAATCCGGTGAGAATCCGGAACGATACCGTCACTGTGAAAGGGGAGCTGCTTTTATAACCACTGGGAGACCGGGAAGGGAAAGCAGCGTGGAACCAAGTCAGGAGAACTGCCTTATTGTGAGATCCAGGGATTCGCGGTTTACGAATCGGTATTCTCCATAACAATACAGAACTTCTTTTTATGTATTTGTATTGCGCAGAGAATCATGTGTGAGCAGGCGGCCGCAGAGAGCTGCTGCTTTTTTGTACATATCAGTATTCTGGAAATACATGAAAAGAGGACAATGAGAAATGAAAAGAAAAACAATGTTAGCTCTGATGCTCGCAGTTTCCATGACATGCTCTATGGGTGCGGCTACAACAGCAATGGCCGCAGAGGATTCTGCTACAGAAGAGAACGCTGAGGCAGCTGATACCACAGAGGCTTCTGATGCAGATCAGGAAGCAGCAGATAATGTAGCAGCTCTGATCGACAAGATCTATGTACAGGAAAGAAACGACACAACAGATGAGGACTGCAAGGCAGCCAAAGAAGCATGGGATGCTCTGACAGATGCTCAGAAAGAACTGGTAGAGGGTGAGAATGCAGATCCGGATTATTTCGGACGTGACACAGGAGATGCTTCCAAGGACGATCCGCGTAACCAGGATGAGATCGGTGAGAATGAACTTCTTGTTGTAAGCTTTGGTACTTCCTTCAATGACAGCCGTGCAGAGGATGTCAAGGGAATCGAGGATGCTCTTGCAGAAGCTTATCCGGACTGGTCTGTAAGAAGAGCATTTACAGCACAGATCATCATCAACCATGTAGAGGCAAGAGATGATGAAGTGATCGATAACATGCAGCAGGCTCTTGACCGTGCAGTAGAGAATGGTGTTAAGAATCTGGTTGTACAGCCTACCCATCTGATGCATGGTGCTGAGTACGATGAGATGACAGAAGCGATCAATGGCTATAAAGATAAATTCGAGTCTGTAGCTATCGCAGAGCCAATGCTCGGTGAGGTTGGAGACGATGCAACTGTGATCAATGATGACAAGAAAGCCGTTGCTCAGGCGATCACAGATACGGCTTGCAAAGAGGCCGGATTTGACAGCATGGATGCAGCAGCTGAGGCTGGCACAGCATTCGTATTCATGGGACATGGAACATCTCATACAGCTAACGTTACATACGATCAGATGCAGACACAGATGGAAAACCTTGGATTGAAGAACGCATTCATCGGTACTGTAGAGGGTAAGCCGGAAGATACAGCCTGCGACAAGGTTATCGAGAAGGTAAAAGAAGCAGGATACAAGAACGTTGTTCTTCGTCCGCTGATGGTTGTTGCCGGAGACCATGCAAATAACGATATGGCCGGTGATGAGGAGGATTCCTGGAAGAGCCAGTTTGTAGCATCCGGAAACTTCGATAAGGTTGACTGCCAGATCGAGGGTCTTGGAAGAATCGAAGCAGTTGAGAAGCTTTATGTAGAGCATACAAAGGCAGCCATCGATTCTCTGGGAAGCACTGAGGAGTCCGCAGATTCTGATGCAGCAGCAGATACAGAGGCTGATTCTGCTGAGGAGTCCGCAGAATAATAAATATAAAAATATCTGAGTGAGTTCAGATACCTATAAGAAATCAATGTAACTGCCCGGAAAGATCAGGAAGACTGTTTTCCGGGCAGATTGCTGTATCTATGGAAGGGAGAAGATTATCATGAAAAAACGCTATGTAAACTTAATTCTTGCAATGGCAAGTGCATCAGTCCTGGTGCTGGGCTCTGTGCCTGCGATGGCAAAAACAGATGAAACAAAAACAGAGTCCGGTGAGGAAGCAGAAGCTTCCGAAGAAAAGGATACAGATGCAACCAAAGCAGATACCCTGGAAGATGGCGTTTATACAGCAGAGTTTGGTACAGACAGCAGCATGTTTCATGTAAATGAGGCCAATGACAAAAAAGGAGAGCTCACGGTCAAAGATGGTAAAATGACCATCCACGTAAGTCTGGTTTCCAAGAAGATCGTTAACCTGTTTGCGGGAACTGCCGAGGATGCCCAGAAGGACGGAGCAGAGATCATTGAGCCGACCACAGATACAGTGAAGTACAGCGATGGTTATACAGAGGAGGTTTACGGATTTGATATCCCGGTACCGGCCATTGGTGAGGAATTTAACGTGGCGATCCTGGGAGAAAAAGGCAAATGGTACGACCATAAAGTCAGCGTAAAGAATCCTGTAAAAACCTCTGACGACAAAAAATCCGAAGGGAAAAAACCGGAAGAGCTGAAGCTGGAGGACGGAACCTATGAGACGGATGTAACCCTTACAGGCGGAACAGGAAGAGCATCTGTAGAATCTCCGGCTAAAGTAGAGATCAAGGACAAAGAAGCTACGGCAACCATCATCTGGAGCAGTCCGAATTATGATTACATGATCGTGGACGGCGAAAAATATGAGCCGGTGAACAAAGACGGAAACTCCACATTTGAGATCCCGGTCACAGTCTTTGACGCAGAAATGGAAGTGACTGCAGATACTGTAGCCATGAGTACTCCTCACGAGATTGAGTATACCCTGAATTTTGATTCTTCGAGCATGAAAAAGGAAGAAAAATGAAAAAAATAATTTCATACATATTTCTGACGCTGACCCTGATCCTGGGGTGTGCTTTTGCAGTGCAGGCAGCAGAGACAGAACATAAGCCTGCGGATATTCCAGGCCTTACCTTTGACCACAGTATGGATCTTTCCTACGCAAAGGAATTTAATGTGGATTACTACAACGATGGCTATGCGCTGCTCACCATTGATCAGGAAGGACAGTTTCTTGTAGTTCCCGAAGGCAAGAAAGCACCGGAGGGGCTGGATCCTGACATTGCGGTTCTGCAGCAGCCCATAAACAATATCTATCTGGTAGCAACCTCGGCCATGGATCTTTTCCGCGCTATCGACGGGATTGACAGCATCAAGCTTTCCGGAACCAAGGAAGACGGATGGTATATCCAGGAAGCAAAGGACGCCATGGAACAGAAAAAGATGATTTATGCCGGCAAGTACAGTGCTCCGGATTACGAGCTGATCCTGAACGAGGGCTGTGACCTTGCCATTGAATCCACCATGATCCATCACAATCCGGAGGTACAGGAGAAGCTGGAGCAGTTCGGGATCCCTGTAATGGTAGAGCGTTCCAGCTATGAGAGTCATCCTCTTGGAAGGACCGAGTGGATGAAGCTTTACGCAGTTCTTCTGGGAAAAGAAGATGTAGCAGAAAAGGTTTTCAAAGAGCAGACGGACAAGCTGGATAAGGTTCTCACAGCAGATAAAACAGACAAGACCGTGGCGTTCTTTTATATCAACTCCGTAGGTGCGGTAAATATAAGAAAAAGTGGCGACTATGTTTCGGAAATGATCTCTCTCGCAGGAGGAAATTATGTTCCGGAGGATACGGGAGTAAATGACAATGCTCTTTCCACCATGAATATGCAGATGGAAGAGTTTTATGCCAAGGCGAAGGATGCAGACTATATCGTCTATAACAGTACGATTGACGGGGAACTTAAGACCATTGATGAGCTTCTTTCCAAAAGTAAGCTTCTTGCAGATTTCAAGGCAGTGAAGAACGGAAATGTCTGGTGCACAGGCAAAAATCTCTTCCAGGAAACTACCGGACTTGGAACCATGATCGAGGATATCCACACCATGCTGACTACAGACGATGATTCTCTGGATGAGCTGACCTATATGCATAAACTGAAATAAATTCCAGTGTTCGCTTTAAATCCTTTGCCGGTTTCCACCTGTGAGCAGGAAACGAAAGGACAGGATAACAAAACAGAAGAGGAGTGTACCAGAAAAAATGAATGACAGAAAACGCGCAGTCCGATACGGGATCTCTTTTGTGATCCTTGCGGTACTTTTGACCTTTTTATTTATATGGAATGTAAATTCAGGAAGTATCCACCTCTCTGTGAAGGAGATCCTGAATATCATATTCCGGCATCAGGGAGATGAAACTTCTTATAATATCGTCTGGGAGATCCGTCTTCCCAGGATACTGGCAGTTATCATCCTTGGCGGAGCACTTTCTGTTTCCGGATTTTTGCTGCAGACCTTTTTTAACAACCCTATCGCGGGACCTTTTGTACTGGGGATCTCTTCCGGTGCCAAGCTGATCGTGGCGCTTCTGATGATCTTTTTTTTAAGCAGATCGGTGTCCATCGGTTCCGGTGCCATGATCCTGGCTGCTTTTGCAGGCTCAATGATCTCCATGGGCTTTGTGCTCCTTGTGGCAAAAAAAGTCCACAACATGTCCATGCTGGTCATCAGTGGTGTTATGATCGGCTATATCTGTTCGGCCATCACAGACTTTGTGGTGACCTTTGCAGATGATTCCAACATAGTCAATCTTCACAACTGGTCACTGGGAAGCTTTTCCGGTATGACCTGGGGGAATGTGCAGACTATGGTTGCTGTGGTACTTCTTACCATGGTGATCGTATTTTTTATGTCAAAACCGATCAGCGCCTATCAGCTGGGGGAGACTTACGCGCAGAATATGGGAGTTAATATCAAGGCTTTCCGGATACTTCTGATCCTGCTTTCCAGTATTCTTTCTGCCTGTGTGACCGCTTTTGCAGGGCCGATCTCCTTCGTGGGGATCGCTGTGCCTCATATTGCAAAAAGTCTCCTGAAGACTGCAAAACCCCTGCTTGTGATCCCGGCCTGTTTTCTGGGCGGTGCAGTGTTCTGCCTGTTCTGTGACCTGATCGCAAGAACTGTATTTGCACCGACGGAGCTGAGCATCAGTTCTGTGACAGCAGTTTTCGGAGCACCGGTAGTTATCTATATCATGATTCACAGACAGCAGAGGATATAAACGATGAAATCATATTTTTTTTATACAGATCAGCTGACCGTAGGCTATGATGGAAAACCGCTGATCAAAGAAATCAATATTCAGCTGAATAAAGGAGAAATCCTGACACTGATCGGTCCCAACGGTGCCGGAAAATCTACTATTTTGAAGAGTATCACAAGACAGCTTTCCCTGATCAGCGGAACGGTATATCTGGAACAGGAACAGATGAGCCGGATGACCAACAGGGAAGTGTCAAAAAAACTGGCTGTAGTACTTACCGAGCGCATGCGACCGGAGCTTATGACCTGTGAGGATGTGGTATCCACCGGACGATATCCCTATACCGGAACTCTCGGGATCCTTTCCGCAGAGGACAAGGAAAAAGTTAAAAGTGCCATGGAGATGGTTCACGCCTGGGATCTGAAGGATCGGGATTTTACAGCCATCAGTGACGGACAGAGACAGCGTATCCTTCTGGCACGCGCCATCTGCCAGGAACCGGAGATCATTATCCTGGATGAACCGACCTCCTTCCTGGATATCCGGCATAAGCTGGAGCTTCTTGCCATTTTGAAGAAGATGGTATTGGAAAAACAGATGACGGTGATCATGTCCCTTCATGAGCTGGATCTTGCCCAGAAGATTTCTGACCAGGTGATCTGTGTTCATGGAGATCACATTGAGAAATATGGTGCACCGGAGGAAATCTTTACTTCCGATTATATTCGGAAGCTTTATGGCATCACCCGTGGAAGCTATAATGCAGAATTCGGCTGCGTGGAAATGGAACCTCCGGCCGGAAAACCGGAGGTGTTTGTGATCGGAGGAAATGGAAGCGGGATTCCGGTATATCGGAAGCTGCAGCGACAGGGGATTCCTTTTGTGACCGGAGTTCTCCATACCAATGATGCAGATTATCAGGTGGCAAAAGAACTGGCTGCAAAAGTGATCACGGAGAAGCCTTTTGAATGCATTTCGGAGTCTGCCTTTGAAGAAGCACTGGAGTTCCTGGGAAAATGTGAAAAAGTGTACTGTCCGCTGAAGGATTTTGGTATCATGAATGAAAAAAACCGGGAATTGTTGAAAAAAGCAAAAGAAACCGGAAAATTAAACCAGATCAGATAAGTTCTCTGGGAAAATGAGAAAAGCAATAAAACGCTGTCAGAAATGAGTGATATAATTTCCGGCAGCGTTTTTTATATAATATAAATTACAAATATTTCAGCAGCTGTGTTATAATATGACAAGAACGACAGATCGTGAAGCGCTCGCATTCGTGGAGATGTAAGTAACGAAGAGGAATGTCCGCTTTACACCGCAAAAGTTAAGCAGATACAATCGATCCGAAAAAATATATGGAGGGAAGATCAATGAAAAAAAGAAACATGATCGCAGCTCTGCTCTGTAGTGCATGCCTTGTGGCAGGAAGTGTAAATCCCGTATTTGCAGATGCATCGAAGGTAGTAACACTTGGAGCAGATCTTACGGATGCCCAGAAGCAGACAATGATGAAATATTTTAATGTAAGTTCCGATCAGGTGCAGGTGATGACCATTACAAATGAGGATGAGCATAAACACCTGGATAATATCGCACCACAGTCCCAGATCGGTTCCAGAACTTTGAGCTGTGCCTATGTGAAGCCTACACAGTCCGGCGGGATCAAGGTCCGCACAGCAAATCTGAACTGGGTGACAGGTAATATGATCGCAACGACACTTTCCACATCCGGTGTGAAGAACTGTGAAGTAGTTGCTGCCTGCCCGATGGAAGTATCCGGAACAGGTGCACTTACCGGTATCCAGATGGCATATGAGAAGGCCAGCGGAGAGAAGCTGGATGAGACCAAGACGAAGCTTGCCAACCAGGAGATCGTAACCACTGGTGAGCTTGCAGATAAGGTTGGTAA
The DNA here is from genome assembly GCF_024461705.1 of Blautia sp. DFI.9.10. Lineage (NCBI taxonomy): Bacteria > Bacillati > Bacillota > Clostridia > Lachnospirales > Lachnospiraceae > Blautia > Blautia sp. DFI.9.10. The sequence continues at coordinate 58,498 of NZ_JANGAA010000005.1, read as the reverse complement.
AAATGAGGCGACAACAGTTGTAAACCAGTCCAAGATGGATGTGATCCAGAACGGAGTACAGAATGCAGATGAGATTCAGAATATTGTAATCAATGTGGCTGAGCAGAACAATATTTCCGTAAGCCAGGACGATATTGACAGGATCGTGTCTCTTCTGAAGCAGATCTCACAGCAGGATTACAATTATGATGATGTGAAGGAAACACTGGAGCAGGTAGATGCCAATACCACAGGCCAGACCTCTTCCTCTGATGATACGCTGGATGGCGAGAGCAGTGATGAAACCGTAGATGTGGATGCAGATTCTTCTGATGATATCGTCAACAATGTAAATGACAGCATTCTTGGTGACGATGTGATCCAGAGCTCCACAGAGGATCCGGGTCTTGAGGAAGAAACAGGAGCAGATTCTCAGGATACAAGCAATGAGACCGGAATCCCGGATGCTACCGACGACGGAACCTATAGCAATGAGGAAAGCTCGGACGAAAGCAGCACAGACGAAAGTACCTCTGACGAGAACAGCACAGAGGATAGTGCATCTGACGAGAGCAGCACAGATGAAAGTGCTTCTGACGAGGCTGCATCCGATAAGACCGGAATCCCGGAGGCAACAGAAGATACAGAATCTTCAGAAAGTACAGAGGGCTCAGACCAGGCAGACAGTGCAGAAAACGATACTTCCGTGCTCAGCGAAGAAGCAAAGAACAATTATGACAAATTTGTCCTCTTTGTAAAAGGCGAGTATGAGGGAGATGCAGATTCCCTTCTCGCTGCAACGGAGGATACAGTGGCAACGGTAACACTGGATGAGCAGACAGCGAAGAGTGTGGCAGAAACTGTTGAGAAGGATTATTATGATATCCTGAAGGATGGTACAGAATCCTATGAGGCAGATGGTACAGAAAAATATCAGAGTACAGAGCTGAATATGATGGATCAGAAGCTGAAGAAGCTGTTCAGTATTGACAGTTCCCAGGAGGACACAGAGGCCACAGACGTGACAGCAGCTATTCTTGCAGATGTTCCCCAGGAAGATAAGCAGACACTTTATAAAGAAACCATGAAATATCTGGCAGGTCTTTACGGCGAGAACACGGACTCTTCTGAGGAATCCGCAGCAGAATAAAAGATTTACAGAAAAAGAGATAAAAAATACCGCAGCAGAGAAAACAACCTTTGCTGCGGTATTTTTTGTCGTGCAGGAAAGATATCATGAAAATTTTGTGATTTACGACAAGGATTTGTGTAAGCACTGGAAAAATGGATTTTTCTGTGATAAAATTGACCGTAAATCGGTTTTGTGGACTCATACATCGCAAACCGTGACAGGGAAACGAGAAAGGGAAAAGGTAGAATTTATGAGCCTGGCAGTAGTAACATTAAAAAAAGGCGAAGGCAGATTCCTGAAATCAGGAGGCCTCTGGGTATATGACAATGAGATCGCAAGCATCATGGGAAGCTTTGTGAACGGAGATATCGTTCTGGTCCGGGACTTTGACGGATATCCAATGGGAAGAGGATTTATCAACACCAATTCCAAGATCACAGTCCGTATGCTTACCAGAGATGAGCGTACAGAGATCAGTCCGGAATTTTTGAAACAACGTGTCCGCGACGCATGGGAGTATCGTAAGAAGGTAGTAGATACCGGAAGCTGCCGTGTGATCTTCGGAGAAGCAGACTTTCTTCCGGGTCTTGTTGTGGATAAGTTTTCAGATGTGCTTGTTGTACAGTCTCTTGCACTGGGAATCGACCGTCTTAAAGAAACGATCATAGATGCACTGAAGGAAGTCCTTGCTGAGGATGGGATCCGGATCCGTGGAGTCTATGAGCGGAGTGATGCAAAGGTACGTCGCCAGGAAGGAATGGAACTTACCAAGGGATTTATCGGAGAAGAATTTCCGACACTTGTTCAGATTGAAGAGAACGGTGTGAAATATGAAGTAGATATCAGGGACGGGCAGAAGACCGGATTTTTCTTGGATCAGAAATATAACCGTCTTGCTATCCAGAAGCTCTGCAAGGGGGCGAAGGTTCTGGACTGCTTTACACATACCGGCTCTTTTGCCCTGAATGCGGGAATTGCAGGGGCACAGAGTGTTCTCGGTGTGGATGCGTCGGAAACTGCAGTCCTGCAGGCAAGAAGAAACGCCAGTCTGAACGGCCTGGACGGAACAGTGAAATTCCTCTGTGAGGATGTTTTTGAACTTCTTCCCGAGCTTGAGGAGAAGGGAGAGAAATTTGATGTTGTGGTACTGGATCCTCCGGCATTTACGAAATCCAGAAGCTCTGTAAAAAATGCCATCAAGGGATACCGTGAGATCAATCTCCGTGCAATGCGTCTTGTAAAGGACGGCGGATTTCTTGCAACCTGTTCCTGCTCTCATTTTATGACGTATGAGCTGTTTACACAGACCATCGGTCAGGCAGCGAAGAATGTCCATAAGAGACTGCGCCAGGTAGAGTACCGTACACAGGCACCGGATCATCCGATCCTCTGGTCAGCAGATGAGTCCTATTATCTGAAATTCTACATTTTCCAGGTATGCAATGACCGTTAGGAACTGCCATCCGGATTTTTTTACGGAAATTTTTGGGCAGTGCCGTATGGCAGTGAAAAGGAGATGCAGATCACATGAGAGACAAATTCAATAAATTTATGCAGGGACGTTATGGAGTGGATGATCTTTCCAGGTTCACCATGGGAGTCGCACTGGTTCTGATCATTCTGGCAATGTTTGCTAATATATTCAGCAGAACTGTCGGCAGCACCCTTGACATTCTCGGGGTCGCAGCGATCGTATATGCATATATACGTATTTTTTCCAGAAATATCCAGCAGCGTTATGCCGAAAATCAGAAATTCCTTCAGATGACGTCAAAGTTCCGTTTTCGCTTTAATAAAGAAAAGGATCTGATGAAGCAGAGAAAGACCCATCACATCTACAGCTGTCCGGGCTGCGGACAGAAGATACGTATTCCAAAGGGAAAGGGCAAGATCGAGATCGAATGTCCGAAATGCCACACAAAATTCGTAAAAAGGAGCTGACATGTTCGGATATGTGACCGTTAATAAACCGGAAATAAAATTCAAGGATTTTGATGTGTACCGTTCTTTTTACTGCGGTCTTTGCAGAGAATTGCGGGAGAGATACGGGATACCGGGACAGATCTCACTGACTTATGATATGACATTTGTGGTCCTTCTTTTAAGCGCTCTTTATGAACCGCCAACGAAGAAGGGAACCTCCAGGTGTGTGGTCCATCCGCTGAAGCCCCAGCCAGTGCGCAAAAATACAGTAACTGAGTACTGTGCGGATATGAATGTGATCCTTACCTATTACAAATGTATGGATGACTGGCAGGATGAACACAAACCACTGCGCTATGTATATGCAGGAATTCTGAAGAATTGCGGAAATATGCATATGTCCGCTTATCCGGAGAAGATCCAAAGGATCCGAAACGCACTAGAGGAGCTTTCTTCCCTGGAAAAACAGGGGGAAACCGATGTGGACCGTGTAGCCGGATGTTCCGGACGTATCATGGAAGAGATTCTGGCCTTCCGTAAGGATGTCTGGGAATCGTCCCTGCGCCGTCTGGGATTTTATCTCGGAAAATTTATCTACATCCTGGATGCTTATGACGATGTGGAAAAAGATGCAGAAAACGGAAATTACAATCCTTTCCTTGAAAAATATAAGATAGAAGGGTTCGAGGAAGAGGTACGTCGGCTTCTTATGATGATGCTTGCAGAATGCTGCAGAGAATTTGAAAAGCTGCCGATCCTCCGATACGGAGATATCCTTCGAAATATTTTATATTCCGGCGTCTGGTGCCGCTTTGCGGCGATCGGACAGAAGCGCAGGGAAGAACGGGAGAAAGAGAAAAAATGTTAGATCCATACAGCGTGCTGGGAGTTCCCAGAAACGCATCTGATGATGAAATAAAAAAGGCATACCGGAAGCTGAGCCGAAAGTATCACCCGGATGCCAATATCAATAATCCGAATAAGGATCAGGCCGAAGAAAAATTCAAAGAAGTGCAGCAGGCTTACGAGCAGATCATGAAAGAGCGTGAGTACGGAAGCAGTTCCCAGAATGGTTATGGCAGCTACGGAAATTACGGTGGTTTTGGAAATTACGGAAATGCCGGTTCCAGTGCCTATCAGGATGAGGAAAGTATGCGCAGAAGGGCGGCCGCCAATTATGTGCAGAGCGGTCATTTTCAGGAAGCTATGAATGTACTGGATTCTCTTGGTCAGAAAAATGGGGAATGGTATTACCTGGCTGCTATGGCAAATATGGGAATGGGAAATAATGTAACAGCTCTGGATCAGATCCGTGAAGCAGTCCGTCAGGAACCGGATAATATGCAGTACCGTATGCTGCTCCAGAGAATGGAAGGCGGTGGCGGCTGGTATCAGCAGCGGCAGGATCCCTTTGGGGGAATGCCGACCGCAGGAGGAGATATGTGTGATGCCTGCTGCAGGACCATGGCCTGTTTCATGTGCTGGCCGGGCGGCTTTTTCTGCTGCTGATGCAGGAAAAAGGGCTGTCATCGATGTCCTGAAACTGAGATCGGGGATATCATAAGGCAGCATATCCATATGTTTGTAAGGCGGATCCTGCAGATCCGTTTTGCGATATAGATCGCAGAAGGCTTTTTCTGACAGAGATTCACAATGCTGTCCGGAAAATGTCATACTGCAGAGAAAAAGAGGAGGAAATCGTTATGAGTATAAGAATTGGTATTTTAGGTTACGGAAACCTGGGACGCGGCGTGGAGTGCGCCATCAAGCATAATCCGGATACAGAGCTGGTTGCAGTATTTACCAGACGTGATCCAGAGACTGTAAAGATCCTTACAGAGACCGCAAAGGTTTATTCTGTAAAAGATGCGGAGAAGCTGAAGGATGAGATCGATGTCCTGATCATCTGTGGAGGAAGTGCGACAGATCTTCCTGTTCAGACACCGGAGTATGTAAAATATTTCAATGTTGTGGATAGCTTTGATACACATAAGAAAATCCCGGAGCATTTTGCAAATGTTGACAAGGCAGCAGCAGAGAGTGGACATGTAGGAATCATTTCCGTAGGCTGGGATCCAGGAATGTTTTCTCTGAACCGTATGTATGCAAATGCGATCCTTACAAATGGAAACGACTACACATTCTGGGGCAAGGGTGTCAGCCAGGGACATTCTGATGCAGTCCGCCGCATCAAAGGCGTAAAGGATGCAAAGCAGTACACCATTCCGGTAGAAGCTGCACTTGAGGCAGTAAGAAACGGAGAAAATCCGGAGCTTACCACACGCCAGAAACATACAAGAGAGTGCTTCGTAGTTGCTGAGGAAGGTGCTGATCTTGCACGCATCGAGGAAGAGATCAAGACCATGCCGAACTACTTTGACGAGTATGATACAACGGTACATTTCATTTCCCAGGAAGAGCTGGACCGTGACCACAGCGGTATCCCGCACGGCGGTTTTGTGATCCGCAGCGGAAAAACAGGCTGGAACAATGAGAACAGCCATGTGATCGAGTACAGCCTGAAGCTGGATTCCAATCCTGAGTTTACATCTTCTGTGATCGTTGCCTATGCAAGAGCTGCATACCGCATGAACCAGGAAGGACAGAAGGGCTGCAAGACTGTATTTGATGTTGCACCTGCATATTTAAGTGCCCTTGACGGAGCAGAGCTTCGCAAAAAATTCCTGTAAGGATCTGTAACAGATCTGTAACAGACAGGAGCAAAACTGCATAAAAGATCATATCCCCGGAGCATCAGTGAATATTTCTGATGTTTCGGGGCTTTTTTCTGCATAAAATCAACATTGGTAATACCTGGATGATGATTTTTCTGAAAGAAAAGGAAAGAGTTGACGGACCGTAAAGAATGTTATATAATATGGACGTAAAATTGTAACAAAATTGTAACGTTTACGATCAGTCGGACTTAAGAAATAGTAAATATCAATGATCTATCTATCAAAGGAAGGTATGTATGCGAAAATTAAGCAGAAAATGGAAACTCTGGGGACTTTTTTTTGTTCTGATGTTCTTTGCAGCCGGAGCAACTGTACATACAACGGCAACAGATGTACAGGCTGCGACCAAAAACGGCTTTAAAACAGAAAAAGGAAAGTCCTATTATTATCAGAATGGACAGAAGGTAAAAGGCTGGCTTACACTGAACGGGAAGAAATATTTTTTTAATAAATCCACAGGCGTGCAGATGAAGCGTTGGGCTAAGGATTCCAAGGGCAAACGATATTTTTATAATGTCAACGGTGCCAAGGGCTATATGGCAACAGGCTGGCTTACAGACAGTAAGAACAATACCCGCTATTTTAATCCCACCAGCGGATATATGACAACGAGATGGGCCACGATCAGTAATAAGAAATATTATTTCTACAGCGGCAGTGGTGCTGCAGCCAGAAGTGTATTCCTTACAGACAAGAAGAATGTGACCAGATATTTTACCAGCAAATGCTTTATGGCAAAGGGCTGGGCAACGAATAAGAAACAGCAGAAGCGTTATTTTGATCCAAACACGGGAGCTATGTATAAGGGCTTCAAGAAGATCGGCAGCGATACCTATTATTTTTACAGCAAGAGCGGCGTGATGGCTACCGGTTGGGTCACAAATTCCAAAAAAGGATATAAATATTATTTCGATCCGTCAACCGGTGTCATGGCTACGGGAACGAAGACGATCGATGGCAAGAAGTATACATTTGGCAGCAATGGTGTCTTGGATACCAACCCAAGTACTACTACAGCGACAAGCTCCAGGACTATCAAGAATTTCCTTGCCAATGCATTACTTCCGGTAGGAAAGACTCTTTACGTATGGGGCGGCGGCCACAACTGGTCGGATGCGACCAGAAAGGGCATCAGTCCAAAATGGAAACAGTGGTATGACAGCAATTCCAGCTCCTATAATTACAGATATTATATGGATCTCAGTGAAGCTACAGAACAGAAGGGCCTTGACTGTTCCGGCTTTGTAGGATGGTCTGTATATCAGATCATGCAGAGCAGATCCGGTGGACCTATGTACACGGATGTTTCCGGAAATCTTGGATCTTTGTATTCCGGCAAGGGAATGGGTACCGTTGTTTCCCAGGCTCAGCTGGCAAGCTCAAACTGGAAGCTTTATCCTGGGGATATCGGATACAACAGCGGACATACCTGGATCGTTCTCGGACAGTGTTCCGATAAGAGTGTCGTGATCCTCCACTGTACACCGAATGCCGGCGTACAGATTTCCGGAACACCGACACCAAGCGGAACTTACGGAAGCCAGGCGATCAAGCTGGCAGAAACTTACATGTCCAGGTATCCTGGAGCCAGCAAATATGACTATCATGAATCCAGTGGTAACTATATCCGAAACGGTGCATACTTCAGATGGAACAGAAGCACTCTTTCCGATCCCAACGGATATCTGAACAAGACAGCCAATCAGATCCTTGCAGATCTTTTCTGATCAGGATATGCTGAAAGAAATTTATATGTAACAAATAGCAATAAGAAACGCGAGAGGAGAATCTGAGATAACCCGGGTTCTCCTTTTTTAATGTCAAAATCATTAATAAATGTTACAAAGTTTTAAACTAATTAATAGAAAATCCTTGCAATCCAAATAACACTGTGTTAATATATAAAAAGATTGAAACAAGATATTGCAAAAGTGTTACAAAGAAAACCAACGAAGCGGATGGTCAGATCCGCTGTATTAAATTAGAATCAGATTGCGAGGGTGAACAGTCATGAAGAAAAGGATATTATGTCTGACACTGGCGCTCATCATCAGCGGAGCACAGGTAGTCAGCGTAAGCGCAGCAAGAGAAGATGAGGCAGCACTTCAGCAGGAGATGGATGCGACCAACGAACAGCTGAATGCGACTTATTCCAGATTGGATGAGCTTTCCTCACAGAAGTCACAGATTGAAGGCGAGATTTCAACTCTTGATGCCAATCTTGTAAACGTGATGGTTTCGATCCAGACACTGGAGGGAGATATCTCCAATAAGGAAGCCGACATTGCATCTACACAGACCAACCTTGAGAAGGCCAAAAATGCCAAGCAGAAACAGTATGAGGCAATGAAGAAACGTATCCAGTATCTCTATGAGAAGGGTGGAGATGATGCATGGTTCCAGATGATGCTGAATGCAGAGAACCTGTCTGATCTTCTTACAAGAGCAGAGTACACACAGAAGACTTATGAGCAGGACCGTAAGAGTCTTGAAAAATATTCCAATACGATCCAGCAGGTGGCAAACCTGGAGGCACAGTACACACAGGAGAAGGCAGAGCTGGAGGGAATGAAGCAGGAATATGAGGCAGAGTCCCAGAACCTGCAGGCACAGCTGGATGAGAAGCGTGCCACATCCGCAGATTATGATAATGAGATCGCCTACGCACAGCAGCAGGCTACAGATTATGCCAACCTTCTTGCAGAGCAGACTGCAGAGCTTCAGAGATTAGAGGCTGAGCGTATTGCAGCAGAGGAAGAGGCAAGACGTCAGGCCGAGGCTGAAGCAGCAGCGAGAGCACAGGCTGAGGCAGAAGAGGAAGCAAGACGCCAGGCAGAGCAGGAAGCACAGCAGGATGAGGCGGACGAGAGCGAAGACGTACAGTACGATGAGGACGGCGACGTGATCGAGAATGCAGATGAGGATACTGCAGAAGATGACACCGAGGATGTGGATGAAGATGCAGACAATGGTGAGAATGATGATGCGTCCGAGGATACTGAGAATACAGAGGATAATGCAGACGCAGATTACGATAACAGCACAGACGCATCTGAAGAAAGTGCAGAGGACACATCTAATGCAGAGGATACATCTTCAGACAGTGACAGTTCTTCTTACAGTAGCGGTTCAGGATCTTCTGTTGTGAATTATGCTACACAGTTTGTGGGAAATCCTTACGTATGGGGTGGAACAAGCCTTACCAATGGTGCAGACTGCTCCGGATTTGTACAGAGTGTCTATGCGAACTTCGGAGTCAGCCTTCCGAGAACCTCCTATGAGCAGCAGAATGCAGGTACAGAAGTATCCTACGCAGATGCACAGCCGGGAGATCTGATCTGCTATGGCGGACACGTGGCTATTTACATGGGTAATGGCCAGATCGTTCATGCATCGAACTCTCAGGACGGGATCAAGATCAGCAATGATGCTACATACAGAACAATTGTATCTGTAAGACGTCTTGTATAATAAAAACGTACAACAGAAAATAAAAATACAGCAGCCCGACAGCAGTTTGTCGGGCTGTTTTTAACGTCGGAAAAAATACTGAAAAACCCATGGAACGGAGTGAACAGCAACAAAATATGCTCAAAAATGTATAAATATTGAAAACAGTATTGACATATAATTAACGGGATGTTATTATAATGTCAGTATAATTCCATATTGAACATAGCAAGTGCTGAGGATAGCTGACAGTTATATATTGATTATCAGAAGTCCACAGAAAAGGGAATCAGGTGTGAAACCTGAGCGATCCGGTCACTGTAACGGAGGAGCGAATCTCATAGTCCATTGTACGTATGTATGAGAAGGAGAGAGGAGTCATGATCCCGGAGCCAGGAAACCTGCTTGTTATGGCGAGGTTAAACTTCCGTGTAAAGTGTAACAACCATTTCAGGGACTCCGCACCCCTGGGACGTTGTCTACTTTTTTACGAGAGTAGGCATTTTTTTATGGAATGCGCCTGTTCATATGAATTATACATGATTAAATGGCAGGCGATACTACTCCGGATACATTCGTTCCCTCCGCGCACTCATGAACGGATTATATTTCTACCCCGGGGTGGCATCGCTACCTCTTTTTTATAGGAAAAAATTATGTGTGGTTATGTCAGGAGAGGAGAAAAGAGCCATGGAGAAACCATACTGGGAAGGCAAAGAATACTCTTACTTCAGCCACAAAAACTGTGAGTATTTTCCGTGCCATAAAGGAGCAGATCCGGAGAACTTCAATTGTCTGTTCTGCTATTGTCCTTTATATGCACTGGGAGATAAATGTGGTGGTAATTTCCGCTTTACGGAAAGCGGGATCAAAGACTGCACCGAATGCAAGCTTCCTCACAGAAGAGAAAATTTCGGATATGTTACAGGTAAATATAGCGAGCTTGCGGAAATTGTACGGAAGCAGCGGGAAAAATAAAAAACAGGCCAGTTCAGATACAGGAAAATGTATATTCCTGTGTTTGAACTGGCCTGTTTTGTTTGGGGTGGACAATATCTGTTATCTGTCGAAAAAGATACAGAAGATCATTCTCTGGTTTGGAGAAAAACCTTGAGTCTGGGAATCTGGTTGTTGAGGATCAGCTGTTCCGGAAACATGGCCTGATGAACAAACTCAGCAGCACAGGTAAAATCTCCGATATGCTCCGGGCCATGGCTGTCACTGGAAAGAAGCAGCGGCAGATCATATTTGCGGCAGCATCGAAGGATCTCGAAACAGTTTTCTCTTGTGTCGCCACGATAGCCATAAGGTGCAAGAGAAGCTTCGTTGATCTCAAAGATCGTGCCGGTTTCCCTGGCAGCCCTTGCAAGCGCATCATAATTAACCGGGTAATGAGTGTTATCACTATGTCCGAGGATCTTTACACAGGGGTTTTTCATTACATTGATAAAAGCTTCTGTGTTTTCGGCTCTGGTACCGCAGCGGTAATTCCAGGCATGCATGCTGGCAATGGCGTAATCAAGTTTACATAATAATTCCTGATCTAAATCTACCGTCCCGCTGCGGTCAAGGATATTCAGTTCAATTCCGTAGAGTAATTCTACACCGAAATGTTTTTTGGGAGAATAGGTAAGGCTGCGGAAATAGGAGGAAGTTCCGGCTGCCAGAGTGCCGGGACCGTGATCAGTGATTCCGAGAAGCCGGAGACCTTTCTCAGCAGCTGCGCGTGCCATGTTGGTGATGGTACATTCCGTGCCGTGACCACTGGCGATGGAGTGGGTATGCATATCAGAAAGATACATAAAAATACACCTCTTTTACTGTTTGAGAACATGTGACAGAGCGGAATACGAATGTCCGCTTTGCATAAATTTTTTCTGAAAAACAAAGGAATTCCTATATAAATCCAAGTATGGCAGAGCAGAAAAACAAAGTCAATAGAGAAAAACATAAAAATACAAAAAACAAATAAAATCAACAGGGCACAACCGATAAAAACCACAAAAACAGCTAGAAACACATGTTGGATTTCGTTGACATCGAAGTAGGGGTAAGGTATAATAAAACTACATGAGCACATAGCCGGACAGGAGCGGTTCTGGAAGCGTAGAGGCAGACAGATCACCAGAAACAACCGGTTATGAGAAAGGAGAATCATGGAGAAATTTCATATAGCAGATGTTCCGAAAACAGACAGGATCACACATCTTGTAGATAATCTTTATGCAAAGATGCCGGTGATCGAATCTGCCAGAGCAAAACTGATCACAGAGTCTTACAAAGCAACAGAAGACGAGCCGATCATCACCCGCAGAGCCAAGGCATTTGCCCACATCCTGCACAACATTCCGATCATCATCCGTGATGAGGAGCTGATCGTCGGAAGCAGCACTTTGGCGCCGAGAGGATGTCAGACGTTTCCGGAGTATTCTTTCCAGTGGCTGGAAGATGAGCTGGATACAGTGGCTACCAGAACAGCCGATCCATTTTATATTGCGGAGGAAACCAAGGCGGAGCTCCGTGAGGTACATAAATACTGGAAAGGCAAGACTACCAGTGAGCTTGCAACCTCTTATATGGCACCGGAAGCGATTCTTGCCATTGACCACAATATTTTTACACCTGGAAACTATTTCTACAATGGTGTAGGACACGTAACCGTTAAATATGAAGAAGTTCTGGCGATCGGTTATGAAGGGATCATTGCCAAAGCTCAGAAGGAACTGGATGAGTGTAATGTAGGAGATGGTGATTACGCAAAGAAATCCCGTTTCCTGGAAGCGGTTATCATGAGCTGTCAGGCAGTTATTGACTATGCACATCGCTATGCCGAGCTCGCAGAGCAGATGGCATATCAGTGTCAGGATCCGACCAGAAAACAGGAACTCCTTCAGATCGCATCCAATTGTACACGCGTACCGGCGAAGGGCGCCCGTAACTTCTATGAGGCGTGCCAGTCCTTCTGGTTTGTACAGCAGCTGATCCAGATGGAAAGCAGCGGACATTCTATTTCTCCGGGACGTTTTGACCAGTATATGTATCCATATTACAAGAGTGATATGGAAGCAGGCAATCTTACCAGAGAATTTGCCCAGGAACTGATGGACTGCATATGGGTAAAATTAAACGACCTGAATAAATGCCGTGATGCTGCATCTGCAGAAGGCTTTGCAGGCTACAGCCTTTTCCAGAACCTGATCGCAGGCGGTCAGAACAAGGATGGCGAGGATGTGACCAATGATCTCTCCTTTATGTGCATCCAGGCGTCTATGCATGTGCACCTTCCGGCACCGTCTCTTTCTGTAAGAGTATGGAACGGATCACCACATGAATTCCTGATCAAGGCTGCAGAGCTTACAAGAACAGGAATCGGACTTCCGGCTTATTACAATGATGAGGTTATCATTCCTGCACTGCAGAACCGTGGCCTTTCTCTTGCAGATGCCAGAGAATATAACATCATCGGCTGTGTAGAACCGCAGAAGGCAGGTAAGACAGAGGGCTGGCATGACGCTGCATTCTTTAACATGTGTCGTCCGCTGGAGATGGTTTTCTCTAATGGTATGGACAAAGGGGTACAGATCAGTGTCCAGACCGGCGATGTCACAGAGATGAAGAGCTTCGATGAGTTCTATGATGCATATAAGAAACAGATGGAATATTTCATTTCCCTGCTTGTAAATGCTGATAATGCCATTGATGTGGCACATGCGGAGAGATGTCCGCTTCCATTCCTTTCCTGTATGGTGGATGACTGCCTGAAACGAGGCAAATCCGTTCAGGAAGGCGGAGCTGTTTATAACTTTACAGGTCCTCAGGGATTTGGTATTGCAAACATGGCAGATTCTCTGTATGCGATCCGCAAGCTTGTATATGAAGAAAAGAAGATGACCATGGAAGAGCTGAAGGAGGCTCTGGCATGGAACTACGGCAAGGGTATCGATGCACAGTCTGCAGCAGATATCACCACCATCGTTATGCAGAAACTTCAGGAGAATGGCATCAGTGTAAATGAGCAGACTGCAACAGCTGTTATGACAGCAGCTCTCGGAACAGAGCCAGCTCCGGAGAAGAAGGCAAGATTCGAAGAGATCCACAAGATGATCGAGGAGGTTCCGAAGTTTGGAAATGATATCCCGGATGTGGACTACTTTGCAAGGGATGTGGCTTATACTTACACAAGACCGCTTCAGAAATATATGAACCCAAGAGGCGGACATTATCAGGCAGGACTTTATCCTGTATCTGCAAATGTTCCGCTTGGCGGACAGACCGGTGCAACACCGGATGGCCGTTACGCACATACTCCGGTAGCAGATGGTGTTTCCCCGTCAGCCGGCAAGGATGTGAAGGGACCGACAGCTGCGGCAACTTCTGTATCCCGTCTGGATCATTTTATCGTATCCAACGGAACACTGTTCAATCAGAAATTCCATCCGTCAGCACTTGCAGGAAGAGAAGGACTGGAGAAATTCGTAGCACTGATCCGCGGATACTTTGATCAGAAGGGTATGCATATGCAGTTTAACGTTGTTGACAGAGAAACACTTCTGGATGCACAGAAGCATCCGGAGAAGTACAAACATCTGGTTGTACGTGTTGCAGGCTACAGCGCATTGTTCACTACACTTTCCAGATCTCTGCAGGACGATATCATCAGACGTACTGAGCAGGGCTTCTAAAGGAGTAACGAATGGACTATTTGGATACAAAGGGCAGGATCTTTGATATTCAGAAATATTCAGTACACGATGGACCGGGCATCCGTACCATCGTGTTCCTGAAGGGCTGCGTTCTTCGCTGCCGCTGGTGCTGTAATCCGGAATCACAGGAATACCGGATCCAGAACATGAAGGTTCTGGGAGAAGATAAAGTGATCGGCCGCGACGTGACAGTTCGTGAGATGATCGAAGAGGTGGAAAAAGACCGTGCCTATTATTATCGTTCCGGAGGCGGGATCACCCTTTCTGGAGGGGAATGTATGTGTCAGGCGGACTTTTCCAGAGATCTTCTTCGCGCGGCAAAGGAGAGAGGAATCAACACAGCAGTGGAAAGCATGGCCTGTGCCCCATGGGAAAAGATCGAACAGGTACTTCCCTATCTGGATGTATATCTGATGGATATCAAGCATATGGATCAGGAAAAACATAAAGAATTCACAGGACGGGCCAACGGACTGATGCTGGAGAATGCAAGAAGGGTTGCGCTCTACGGAAAAACCAGATTGGTGATCCGCGTTCCGGTGATCCCCACATTTAATGATTCTGTGGAAGAGATCCAGGCAATCGCAAGATTTGCAGCATCCCTTCCGGGCGTAAACAAGATCCATCTTCTTCCGTACCACAGACTGGGGCAGGATAAATATGAAGGACTTGGCAGACCCTATTTAATGGAAGGAATCCTTCCGCCTACAGCAGAACATATGCAGATGTTAAAGAATGCAGTGCATGCGGTATGCAGCCTGGACTGCCAGATCGGCGGCTGAGAGATACAGGATTACAGAAAAAAGATCCTTTACAAACAGAAAATATAAAAAACAATAAAAACAACACAAAATACAACAAGAAACCAACATAAAACAACGGATTGTCCTTGACTTATTTTGTGGTATGGGGTAAAATGTTCTCAGAAACAAAATAGTGCAATCCAATGCTCAAGGAGGAAATTAAGCATGGTAAACGAGTTTGAAATCAAAAAACAGCTTTGTGACATCGGTAAGAGAATCTACAACCGTAACATGGTTGCAGCTAACGACGGAAACTTTTCTGTTAAAGTAGCTGAGAATGAATATCTTTGCACACCAACAGGTGTATCTAAAGGATTCATGACACCAGAGTTCATCTGTAAAGTAGATGGCAAGGGTAATGTAATCCAGGCTAACCCGGGATTCAAACCATCATCTGAGATCAAGATGCACATGAGAGTATATGAGAAGAGACCGGACGTAGGATCTGTTGTACATGCTCATCCGATCTATGCAACATCTTTCGCAATCGCAGGTATTCCGCTTACACAGCCGATCATGCCGGAGGCAGTTATCGCTCTTGGATGCGTTCCGATCGCTGAGTATGGTACACCTTCCACAATGGAGATTCCGGACAACCTTGAGAAATACCTTCCATACTTTGATGCAGTACTTCTTGAGAACCACGGAGCACTTACATGGAGCACAGACCTTAACGCTGCATACATGAAGATGGAGTCTGTAGAGTTCTACGCACAGCTTCTGTATCAGACCAAGCTCCTTGGCGGACCGAAGGAATTCGACAAAGAGAACATCGAGAAACTCTATGCGATCCGTCGTAAATTTGGTATGCCTGGTAAACATCCGGCAAGCCTCTGCCTGAACAAAGACGGCAAGAACTGCCACAACTGCGGTGGTGCATGCCACAGTGAGGACTACAAACAGTTCCCAGGATATCAGTATGATTTCGTTGGAAAAGACTGCGGAACAAGCGCTGCTGATCCTCAGGGTGAGGCTCCGGCTGCTGCAAACAACGATGCAGAACTCGTTGCTCAGATCACAAAACAGGTTATGGCTCAGCTTGGCCTGAAATAATTTTTTGACGGAATATTAAGGAGGACAATCTCATGCCAATAAGTGAGAATATGGTACAGGAAATTGTACAGGAAGTTATGGCAAAGATGCAGATTGCAGATGCTCCGGCCGGAAAACATGGCGTTTTCAAGGATATGAATGATGCTATCGAGGCAGCCAAAAAGGCTCAGCAGGTAGTTAAGACAATGTCTATGGACCAGAGAGAGAAGATCATCACCTGCATCCGCAAGAAGATCAAAGAGAATGCGGAAGTACTGGCACGTATGGGTGTTGAGGAAACTGGTATGGGTAATGTAGGAGATAAGATCCTCAAACATCACCTGGTAGCAGATAAGACTCCTGGTACCGAAGACATCACAACAACTGCATGGTCCGGAGACAGAGGACTGACTCTGATCGAGATGGGACCGTTTGGCGTGATCGGTGCGATCACACCATGTACAAACCCAAGTGAAACAGTTCTCTGCAACACAATGGGTATGCTGGCAGGAGGAAATACAGTAGTATTCAATCCGCATCCGGCAGCAGTGAAAACTTCTATTTATGCAATCAATCTTCTGAACGAGGCTTCCCTGGAATCAGGCGGCCCGGACAATATTGCTGTCACAGTTGAGAAACCAACTCTTGAGACAAGCAATATCATGATGAAACATAAAGATATCCATCTGATCGCAGCAACAGGAGGCCCTGGTGTTGTAACAGCGGTTCTTTCCTCCGGTAAGAGAGGCATCGGTGCAGGAGCAGGTAACCCGCCGGCACTGGTTGATGATACTGCTGATATCCGCAAGGCTGCACAGGATATCGTAAACGGATGTACCTTCGATAACAACCTTCCATGTATCGCAGAGAAGGAAGTTGTTGCAGTATCTTCCGTAGTTGATGAGTTAATGCACTACATGCTTACAGAGAATGACTGCTACCTTGCTTCCAAGGAAGAGCAGGACAAGCTTGTTGAGACTGTACTTGCAGGCGGCAAGCTGAACCGTAAATGTGTAGGACGTGATGCAAGAACACTTCTTTCCATGATCGGAGTTGACGCACCGGCTAACGTACGCTGCATCATCTTTGAGGGACCGAAGGAACATCCGCTCATCACAACAGAGCTTATGATGCCGATCCTCGGTATCGTAAGAGCTAAGGATTTTGACGATGCTGTAGAGCAGGCTGTATGGCTTGAGCATGGCAACCGTCATTCCGCACATATTCATTCCAAGAATATTGATAACATTACAAAATATGCGAAAGCAATCGATACCGCGATCCTTGTAAAGAACGGCCCGTCCTATTCCGCACTTGGATTCGGAGGAGAAGGTTTCTGTACATTTACCATCGCAAGCCGTACAGGTGAGGGACTTACAAGCGCAAGCACATTCACAAAGAGAAGACGCTGCGTAATGACAGACAGCCTTTGCATTCGTTGATCAGGAGGAACATAAATCATGGATATGAACAATGTAAATATCGAAGAAATCGTTAAACAGGTTCTCTCCGGCATGACAGGAAACGCTCCGGCAGCAGCTGCTGCACCAAGCGCTCCGGCTGCTCCGGCAGGAAACACAATTCCGAAAAAAGCAAGAGTAGCAATGATGACAGAGAAGAAACATTTTGAGCTTCAGGAGTATGATCTTCCGGAAGTTGGCGACGACGACATCCTTGTTAAAGTTGAGGGATGCGGTGTCTGTGGAACAGATGCTCATGAGTACAAAAATGACCCGTTCGGTCTTATCCCGGTAGTTCTCGGACATGAGGGAACCGGTGAGATCGTAAAAATGGGTAAAAACGTTAAAGTTGATACAGCTGGTAAACCGGTTAAAGTCGGCGACAAGATCGTTACATGTATGATCTTCAAAGATGATCCGGAAATCACAATGTTCGACCTTAACAAGAAGAACGTAGGCGGCGCTGACGTATACGGACTTCTTCCGGATGACGACGTTAAATTCAACGGCTGGTTCGCTGATTACATCTTCATCAGAGGCGGAAAATTCGGTTCCACATTCTTTAATGTAAGTGACCTGGATCTTGATTCCCGTATCCTCATCGAGCCATGTGCAGTACTTGTACATGCTGTAGAGAGAGCAAAAACAACAGGAATCCTGAAATTCAACAGCAGAGTTGTTGTTCAGGGGTGCGGACCGATCGGTCTTATCTGCATCGCAGTTCTCCATACAATGGGCGTTCATAATATCTGTGCAGTAGACGGAAATGAGAAACGTCTTGAGTTTGCCAAGAGAATGGGAGCAACTACAACTGTAAACTTTATGAACTTCAAGGGTGTTGAGGCACTTGCTGAGGCTGTGAAAGAGGCTCAGGGCGGACATCTTGCAGATTTCGCTTTCCAGTGTACTGGAAATCCTCATGCACACTCCAACATCTACAAATTTATCCGCAACGGCGGCGGTCTTTGCGAGCTTGGTTTCTTCATCAACGGTGGAGACGCTACCATCAACCCGCACTTCGACCTCTGCTCCAAAGAGATCAACCTTGTTGGTTCCTGGGTATACAACCTCAGAGACTATGCAACAACATTTGATTTCCTTAAGAGAGCAAAAGCAATCGGACTTCCAATGTCTGAGCTGATCACACACAAGTTCCCGCTTGAGGAGATCAACGAGGCACTTGAGACAAACCTGGCAATGACAGGTCTTAAGATCGCGATTGTTAATAAATAACCTTAACGGGAAAGGAGAAGCAACATGGCAGAAGCTGTAGGAATTCTTGAGGTCTTCGGACTTGCAACAGCCTTTGTGGCAGCTGACGCCGGGTGCAAGGCTGCAAATGTCCACCTGGAGGTATTCGATAAGAATAAACCGGCGAATGCGGACAGCCTGCCAGTACCGCTTCTTGTCTGCATCAAGTACCGCGGAAGCGTGTCAGATGTCACGGCAGCGGTAGAAGCCGGCATGAAAGTTGCAGAGAGCATGACAGGCGTGGTACAGCATTACATAATCCCCAACCCGGAACCAGGTACACAGAAAATGCTGAAAATCAGCGCCTTGGATAAAGATTAAGAGGATTCCGAAGTTCACTTTACAAAAGTGGCGGAATCATATATGATAAAATGTAACGAAGATAAGATTCAGGAGGATAGAATCATGGCACAGGAAGCATTAGGAATGGTTGAGACAAGAGGCCTCACAGCTGCAATCGAGGCAGCAGATGCAATGACAAAAGCAGCAGAGGTTGCACTTGTAGGAACAGAGAAGATCGGTTCCGGTCTTGTAACTGTTATGGTTCGTGGAGACGTAGGCGCTGTAAAAGCAGCAGTAGAGAGCGGAAGCGCAGCAGCATCCAGACTTGGAGAGCTCGTAGCTACACACGTAATCCCGAGACCTCATACAGACGTAGAGAAAATTCTTCCGAAGCTCTGATTTCAGGCTTTGAGAGGAATGGAAATTAATTAAGGAGTTCGCTCATGGGAAAATCATATGGATTTATAGAAATCACTGGTGTTGTAGCGGCGATCAATGCCCTGGACATCATGTGCAAAACGGCAGACGTTGAGCTGGCGTCATGGGAGCGTAAGCTGGGCGGACGACTGGTGACCCTGATCGTACAAGGCGATGTATCAGCAGTTACAGCAGCTGTCAATGCAGCAGTGGAGCAGGCAATCAAAAAACCTGCCAGCTATGCGGTAATTGCCAATCCTCACGAGGAAATCGTCAAACTGGTTGAGCTGAGTGCAAGCCGGTGGAAAAAGAAACAGCAGGAAAATCCGGAAGAAGCACTGGCAAGCAAAAACAGCAGCAAAAAATAAAGCTGCTGCACCAAAATAGTCAGAAGTAAAGAGAACAAATAAAGCATTTATAATCCACAAGGAGGATATGATCATGACACAGGAAGCATTAGGAATGGTTGAGACAAGAGGACTTACAGCAGCTATCGAGGCAGCTGACCAGATGTGTAAAGCAGCTAACGTTGCTCTGGTAGGAACAGAGAAGATCGGTTCCGGTCTTGTAACAGTTATGGTTCGTGGAGACGTAGGAGCAGTTAAATCTGCAGTAGAGAGCGGAAGCGCAGCAGCATCCAGACTTGGAGAGCTTGTAGCTACACACGTAATTCCGAGACCTCATACAGACGTAGAGAAAATCCTTCCGGTTCTTAAATAATCTAACTGATCAGTTCCAAGACGCACCGGCCTGAGGGCCATTAAGGCTTCCGGCCGGTGTGTTTTGAGTTAAGTTCAGTCATGAAACCGAAAGAAAGCAGGTGTACTCTTGGAAACGAATAATATTGAAATGATCACAAAAATGGTGATCGATGCGATCAACAAAAACGAAGACAAGGGCAATGGTTTCGTTGTTCCTATCGGAGTTTCCGCAAGACATATTCACCTGACACAGGAGCATGTGGAGGCGCTGTTCGGAGAAGGCTATCAGCTCACAAAGAAAAAGGATCTGATGGGCGGACAGTTTGCATCCAACGAAACAGTTACCATTGTGGGACTGAAGCTCCGTGCGATCGAGAATGTAAGGATCCTCGGACCTGTCCGCAGTAAATCACAGGTTGAGGTTTCCGCAACAGATGCGATCAAGCTGGGAATGAAGGTTCCGGTACGTATGTCCGGTGATCTTGCAGGAAGTGCACCGATCGCCATCGTCGGACCGAAAGGTGCCATTTATCTGAAAGAGGGATGTATTGTGGCTATGCGTCACATCCACATGGCTCCGAAGGATGCCCAGGCTGCGGGTGTACATGATGGTGATGTTGTTTCCGTTAAAGCTGACAATGAGCGTGGAACGATCTTTAATCAGGTTAAGATCCGTGTTGATGACAGCTTTACACTGGAAATGCATATTGATACAGATGAAGCAAATGCAGCAAGAATTGCCACAGGCAATACAGTTACCATAATCAAATAATATTCCTCCTTCGGGGATGCCGTTTCCGGCATCCCCAGCAGAGGATATAGAGAAAAACGGAGGCTCATATGATCGTAGGCAAAGTAGTTGGAAGTATTGTTTCCACACGAAAAAGTGAAAAACTCATAGGAAATAAATTCATGATCGTGGAGCCGGTGCATCATATGAAAGCCGAGCACAGCCAGATTGTCGCTATTGATATCATCGGTGCGGGAATCGGCGAATATGTATTGGTGGCACAAGGAAGCGCAGCAAGAATTGGCTGCGGCGTAGAAACAGCACCGGTAGATGCCGCCATCGTCGGTATCGTAGACGACGGTGCAGGATTGGAGTAACGCCATGGATATCAAAGAATTACAGAAAATTATGCAGGAGAATGGTGTTGTCGGAGCAGGTGGAGCAGGTTTCCCTACATACATGAAACTGACAGACAAAGCGGATACCATTCTTATGAACTGTGCAGAGTGCGAACCATTACTGAAACTTCACAGACAGTTGTTGGAGAAGCACGCATACGAGATCATGAAAACATTCGATATGGTTGCGGAGACGGTAGGAGCTTCACAGGCCATTATCGGAATCAAAAAGTCTTATGTACAGACGATCAATGCTTTAAATCAGCATATTGAAGAATTCCCGAGGGTTAAGATCCATCTTCTGGATGAGGTTTATCCGATGGGTGATGAGGTTGTTCTTATTTATGAGGCAACCGGACGTGTGGTACGGCCCGGAGGACTGCCGATCGAGCAGGGAGTAGCCGTATTTAATGTAGAGACTCTCTACAATGTATACCGCGCGGTAGAAGAACATAAACCGGTCACATGTAAATATGTTTCCGTTGTTGCTGAGGTTGAGAACCCTGTTACAGTGAAGGTTCCGTTGGGATGTACACTGGAAGAGGTTGTTGCCCAGGCAGGCGGTACAACTGTAAAGGATCCTGTATATTTCGTTGGCGGCCCGATGATGGGACGTATCGGAAATGGTTCAGACCCGGTTACAAAAACAACGAATGCAATCCTGGTTCTTCCAAAGGACCATGTTATTGTCATGAAGAAGCAGCGGACTTCTTCTATAGATCTGAAGAGAGCAGCATCGATCTGCTGCCACTGCCATACATGTACAGATCTTTGCCCGAGACATAATCTGGGACACCCGATCGATCCGGCAATGTTCATGATGGCAGCATCCAATCAGGATTTCAGAAATGTAAATCCTTATATCAATTCTGCATTCTGCAGCTCCTGTGGTGTCTGCGAGATGTATGCGTGTCCGCAGAGCCTGGCTCCGAGAACACTGCTTGCAGATATGAAGGGCGGACTTCGTAAGGCAGGGATCAGACCACCTCAGGGTGTTCAGCCGAAGCCGGTTCAGGAGTCCAGAGAATACCGCAAGGTTCCTGAGGAGCGTCTGATGGCACGTCTGGGACTTACCAAATATGACAAGGATGCACCGCTTCAGGAAGAACTTGTAAACGTATCGAAGGTAAAGGTTCTCTTAAGCCAGCATATCGGTGCACCGGCACAGGCAATCGTAAATGTAGGCGATATGGTAACAGAAGGCCAGATGATCGCACAGCCTGCACAGGGATTAAGTGTCGGAATCCATGCAACCATCAGCGGTAAGGTTACAGAAGTGACAGACCGCCATGTTGTAATTGCAAGAAATTAGAAAGGACGTGCACAAAATGAGTAGAGCAATCGGAATGATTGAGTTTAAAACCACACCAGCTGGTATCACTGCAGCAGATGCCATGGTTAAGACATCTGAAGTAGAGATCGTGGAGGCGCAGACAGTATGTCCGGGAAAATATATTGCAATTATCACCGGAGATTTAAGCGCAGTAAAAGCTGCTGTAGACACAGCTGTAACAACATACGAGGACAAATGTATTGACAGTTTTGTACTGGGCAATCCACATGAGTCCATTTTCCCGGCAATCTACGGAACCACACAGGTCGAGGAGATCAGTGCCCTGGGAATTCTTGAGACCTATGATGCAGCATCTATCATCGAGGCGGCAGATCAGGCAGCTAAGACAGCTATCGTTGATCTGATCGAGCTTCGTATCGCCAAGGGTATGTGCGGTAAATCATACATGCTTCTTACCGGCGAGGTTTCTGCAGTGGAGGCTTCTATCGAAAGAGCAAAAGAGCTGGTAGCTGAAAAAGGAATGTACATGGATTCCTCAGTGATCGCTCATCCGGACAAGAGAATGATCGATACGATCCTTTAATATTGTCTTTATATCTGAGGGATATCCTTTTGAAGGGTATCCCTGCAATGACATCTGAAAAGGAGGCATCTTATGCTAGCATTAGAGAGAAGAAATCTGATTCTCGAGAAATTACAGGAAGAGAAAAGGGTTGTTGTAAGTGAACTAAGCCAGCTTTACAGTGTCTCAGAAGAAACCATCCGCCGTGATCTGGACAAGCTGGAAAAAGAGGGACTTGCCACAAAGAGTTATGGCGGTGCGGTGATCAACGAAGATGTCGGTATTGATTTACCATTTAATGTTCGTAAAAACCAGAATGTACAGGGAAAGCAGAAAATGGCGGAGATTGCTGCTTCCATGGTGAATGACGGAGATCACATTTTTCTGGATGCCAGCACAACGGCAGTTTTTGTGGCCAAGGCGCTGAAAGAAAAAGAACGTCTCACCGTTGTTACCAATTCTATGGAGATCCTTCTGGAGCTCTCGGATGTATCCGGCTGGAATATTATTTCCACCGGTGGAGTGATGAAGGAAGGGTATCTTGCATTCCTGGGTGCCAGAACCGAGGAAGTGATCCGCTCTTATTATGTGGACAAGGTTATTTTTTCCTGTAAAGCATTAAATGAGGATCTGGGAATCATGGAATCCAAAGAAGCCTTTGGAACAACAAAAAAAGCCATGATCAATTCCGGAAAAATGCGTATTCTGGTGGTAGACAGCACGAAATTTGATCAGACTGCTTTTTCCGTGGCAGGACAGCTGCGGGATATCGAGACGGTCATCACAGACAAAAAGCCGTCTGAAAAGTGGCTGAAGCATTTCAGCGCGCATAAGATCGAATGCATCTACCCGAAATAGGTTGGACATATATCGGAAAACGATTGTGTTCATGAGCATGCAGTGTATGCGGAATGCGGAGATCCGCTTTACTTTATCCGGCCACAGGCAGACAAAAGAGACCTGTGTTCCGGTATGACGAGAGGGAGCAGTTTCTATGAATACATTTGAAATGAAAACAGCCATCCATTTTGGAGCTGATGCCCTGGGAAGACTGAAAGAAATTCCATACAAAAGAGTCCTTGTTATCACAGACCCGTTTGTTGTAAAAAGCGGAATGATCGATATGATCACAAAACCGCTTCAGGCAGGTGGAAAAGAATTTGATATTTTCTGTGATGTTGTTCCGGATGCACCGGTTGGAAAAATTGCCGAAGGAGTCAAAAAATTCCTTCAGTATCAGCCGGAAGCTATTGTTGCAGTAGGTGGTGGTTCTGCCATCGACTCCTCCAAGGCAATCCGTGAGTTTGCCCTGAAGATCAACAATTACGGAAAAGTCGGACTGGTTGCCATTCCTACAACAAGTGGTACCGGTTCCGAGGTTACTTCTTTTGCAGTTGTAAATGATACAGAAGCACATGTGAAGTATCCGCTGATCTCAGACAGCCTGACCGCTGATGAGGCAATTCTGGATGCGGAGCTTGTACGTAGTGTTCCGCCTGCGATTACAGCAGATACAGGTATGGATGTTCTGACTCATGCAATTGAGTCTTATGTCAGCATCAACCATAATGAGTTTACATCTGCACTTGCAGAGAAAGCAATCGAGATCTGTGGCGTATATCTTTATCGTGCATATGTTGACGGTAATGATATGCATGCAAGACAGAAGATGCATGTAGCGTCCTGTCTGGCAGGACTTTCCTTCAATGCAGCAGGTCTTGGAATTACTCACAGTATGGCTCATCAGCTGGGTGCTATTTTCCATATTCCTCACGGAAGAGCTAATGCGATGCTGTTGCCGCATATTGTTGAATATAATGCAAATATCAACAAACGCAGCAGAAGCCAGAAAGAATATCTTCCGGCAGTAAAGAGATATTCCAATATTGCACATCTTCTTGGACTGAGCAATTATAACGAAGTTATGAGCGTAAGATCTCTTGTAAACTGGATCCAGTTTATGCAGAAAGAGATGAATATCCCGCTTACCATCGAAGAGATGAAGACGATCACACCGGATGCTTATTTTGCGGCGGTTGATAAGATGGCGGATATGGCACTTGCGGATGCCTGCACAGCGGCAAATCCGCGTGTACCGAAGAAAGAGGATATTGTTAAGATTTATACTAAACTTTGGTCTTTTTGATAAAAGATGAAAATCGCAAAGGGGCCGCAAAGCCGCGGCCCCTCTGCACACCCCTCGGGCTTTTTTTAGAGTGCTTGACTGTGGCGGGCGGAAGGGTATTGACTTGTGCCTGTATGCTGCGGTTGTTCCGGGTTGAACGTTGTGCCGATGGGGCGCTGTGGCGCCTTGAATGTGTGACGTTTTGGCGGAGGCTGGCGCGTTTGTGAACGCCGCGCTTGGTTTGCTGGGATGGTTGTGGTGTGTGTTACGTTTGCGTGGAATACGTGGACGCGTTTGTGGACACTGCGCCTGGTTTGCCGGGATGGTTGTGGTGTGTGTTTACGTATGTGTGGTATGCGTAGCATTTCGAGGATTGTAAAATTGGTCTGATATGGGTGGGATTATTTATCAGGAGTTGCTGGGAGGTTGAGCTGGGATGGAGGTTTATACCGGGTATGGTGATAAGGGGATGACGGATCTTTCCCATACGAAGAATGTTTCAAAGTCGGATGATCGGATTTGTCTGATGGGGTCAGTTGAGGAGCTGATGAGTCATATTGGGCTTGTGCGGGTTCTGGTTGATGATGTGGATGTTGTCCGGATGCTGGAGAAGATCTCGGAGACTTTGAAGAAGATCATAGATGGGGTTTCTGATCCTTATAATCGGGAATTTAAGGTCAGTGAAGACCGGACGGAGCTTCTGGAGGAGGAGATTGGCCGGATGAAAGAGATTTTTTCCGGAGAGAGGCTTCCGATTCTTCCGGGGGATTCCCGAGTTGCGGCTGAGATCGATGTGACAAGAGCTGTGGCGCGGAGGGCTGAGAGAGAGCTTGCGCTGGTCAGTGTGAAGTTTGGATCGGATACCGGAGCCAAGAAATATATGAACCGTCTGTCAGATTATTTTTATGTGTTGGCAAGGTATGTGGATGCAGCGAAGATTGAAGAGAAGAAGACAGATATTTCTGAAAGTGTTCAGGAATCTGTGAAAGCAGAAACTGCTGGGATTGTAGCTAATGTTGGGGTAGAGGCTGTAGGAACTGTTGGAAGTAGTGCGGATGTTGCAGCGGGTACATCGGCGGTGGATGTAAGAGCACAGGATTCGCAGATGGTGCAGAAAAGGGATGTACAGGCTTTTGATGTGCAGAATGGGACTGTGACGACAGCAGTGGGAGGAAATACGGCAATGGCACAGAATGACAGTATAGCAGCAAACACGGCGATGATCCAGGAAGTGCTGAAGCGTATGGGTATCCAGGGTCGTATCACATTGGATTCTGCCAAGAGGCTTATCGAGAAGATCGAGCAGGAAGCTTTGAGAAGAAACAAGCCTTCCGTAATTGCGGTATGCAGCCCGGATGGAAATCCGGTTGCGGTTCATGTGATGGATGGATCTTTTCTTGTAAGCTTTGATATGGCCGTAAAAAAGGCGTATACATCTGTGGCAGTGAAGATGTCCACTATGGAGCTTTCCAGACTGACACAGCCGGGTCAGACATTTTATGGCCTTGGAAAAATGAGTGACAATATTGTGATATTCGGAGGTGGTGTACCCCTGAAGGTTGGAGACACCATCATCGGCGGTCTTGGTATCAGCGGCGGTACCGGCGAAGAGGATAACAGCCTCGCAGAGTATGGACTGCAGGTACTGAATGAGGTACTGTAGGATACAGGATAAAAACAAAACGTATAGACAGCTCAGAGAGAATAAATAAAAGGGACGTGTTGCAGTGATGATTTTTAAATCAATACTGCGGCACGTCCCTTTTGAATTATTTACTTCCAGCTAATCTTCAGGTATTTAACGGAAATATCACTTTTTTCCGGCGCCTGGACCATGTTCTGGATAAAATAGGTTTTTGTCATGGTTTTTCCGGGCTTCAGGTTCAGTGTCAGGTTCTTGGTCCAGTACATCTGGTCATAGATACCGGAACCGGTGGTGATCTTTACTTTTGCGGTAGTGATGGTTTTCGCAGAAGTATTGGTGAATTTTAAGGTATAATAGGTCTTCATGTCATTGGGGCCATACTTGATACGGGCAACACTGATCTTCAGATTTTTGACGGTAGGTTTGGCGGCCGGTGCGGATACGGTAATAGTGATCTTACGATTGACACCGTTTAAATTCGCGGTAACTGTGGCTGACCCTTTTTGCTTTGGGACAAGATAGTTTCCGGAAATGGCAAGTACAGAAGGCTTGCTGGATTTTGCATTTTTGATGGTCAGATTGGTACCGCCCTTCAGATTGATAAGGGAACGCATGCTGACCTTGGAGCCAACCTTGAGTGTAGTTTTGGAAGCGCGGAAGGTTGCTACGGTTTTTGAAGGCGAGGTTACTTTTCCGGTCAGCTTATAGGCTGTGGCCTTTGGGTAGGATAAAGTGATCTTTGCGGATCCGGCTTTGAGAGCCTGCAGGGTGACTGTGAAACGGCTGCGTTTTTTGGAATCCTGAGTGATGCTTTGTACCTTGAGAACAGAGCTGTTGGAAGAAGTAACCTTGAATTTTGATTTGCTGATGGTTTTTACGTAGGGATCAGAAATCTCGATTCCGATGGAAGTGGTTTTTCCGGTTCGGATGCTCTGGTTCAGATAATTGTTGTTGGTGATAAAAATTTCAGGCACTGCCTGTTTGATGGTAACCTCATAGTCACAGTCTACCGGTACCGGACATTCTTTATTGCCGAAATCAAACTCCAGGTAGCCATCCTCCAGGTTATCATCGTAGGTGAAAAAAGTCTCCTTGTATGCCAGCGGTGTATAATTTGAAGTGCTCAGCTTAACCACATTGATCCCATCGATGGAAAATGTGGTGCTTTTTGGGATGACTCCCTTGGGTGAATAAAAGCTTACACGGACTGTCACGGCATAGATCCGTTTTTGGCAGTTTGCATTTTTGATGTTGATTGGGAAATTAATGTCTGAAGACTCATCTTCGATCACACCGTCGGTATCACGGATAGTGGAAGTGGTTCCTTTGGTCACGACCCGGACTCTGGCGTGGGCATCCTGGGGAAGCAGGAGCACAATAACGGAAAAAAGAAACAGGAAAAAAATTGCTTCGATGGTTTTTATTTTTCTTTTACACATAACAAACCTCCTTTTTTTATGAGCATACCGGCTGTTACTGAACAGAGGCCCGGGCACTCCATGAATTCATGGTCCTCTGCTGCGGAACAGTATAAACAGACTCTTTCTCTTATATCATTATAACAGGAAACCAGGGAGGAAGTGCTTTGTGATTTTTTTGTATCAATTGGCAATTTATCTGTAAATATGTTAAAATAAAATATTCGGAAAACAGCAGCGATTCGACAATGAAAAAGAGAAGCGTTACAGTTCCGGTGGGAACGTAACAGAAAGGATCATGTCGATTTATGACGAAACAGGAACTTTTAAAGACCCATTTCGGGTATGATACATTCAGAGAAGGGCAGGAAGCGGTGATCGATGCGCTTCTTGCAGGAAAAGATGTTCTGGCAGTGATGCCAACCGGCGCAGGAAAATCTATCTGCTATCAGGTACCGGCACTGATGATGAAGGGGATCACACTGGTAATATCACCGTTGATCTCCCTTATGAAGGATCAGGTGAGAAGCCTGAACCAGGTCGGCATCTCAGCAGCATACCTCAACAGCTCTCTGACGCAGGGGCAGTATTTCACAGCCTTGCGCTATGCAAAGGCAGGACGATATCCGATCATCTATGTAGCACCGGAGAGGCTTACCACAGAGGCGTTTCTGGATTTTGCGCTGAGCGCGGATATTTCCATGATCGCAGTGGATGAGTCACACTGTGTATCACAGTGGGGACAGGATTTTCGGCCAAGCTATCTGAAGATCGCAGAGTTTGTGGCACAGCTTCCAAAAAGACCGGTGATCGGTGCATTTACAGCTACAGCCACGAAGGAGGTCAGGGAGGATATTGCAAGACTTCTGGGGCTTCAGGATCCCTTTTGCACAACCACAGGATTTGACCGGGAAAACCTTTATTTTGCAGTGAAAACACCGAAAGATAAATATAAGGAAGTACACGATTACATACTGGAGCATCCGGACGACAGTGGAATCATCTACTGTCTTACCAGAAAGCTGGTGGAGGAGGTCTGCGGAAAGCTGATCCGTGACGGCATCACGGCCACCAGATATCATGCAGGACTTTCCGATGAGGAACGCCGGAACAATCAGGATGATTTTATTTATGACCGCTGTCGTGTGATGGTAGCCACCAATGCATTTGGAATGGGAATCGACAAGTCCGATGTACGTTATGTCATTCATTATAATATGCCGAAGAACATGGAAGGCTATTATCAGGAAGCAGGCCGTGCGGGCCGTGACGGCGATCCTGCGGAATGTATCCTGCTTTACAGCGGGAAGGATGTGGTTACCAATCAGTATCTTATCGAGAGAGGACAGGATAACCAGGAAATGGAAGCGGCAGTCTGGCGCCTTGTCCGGGAGCGTGATCAGGAGAGGCTGAAGCAGATGACCTTTTACTGCTTTACCCATGATTGTCTGCGTGAGTACATCCTGAAATATTTTGGGGAATACGGAAAAAGCTACTGCGGAAACTGCCTGAACTGCCAGACCGAGTTTGAAGAGCAGGATGTGAGCCAGGAGGCCAGGGCAATGATCCGGTGCGTGGAAAGCAGTGGTCAGAGATACGGGGTGAACGTGATCCTGGATACTCTGCGCGGCGCATCTACGGCGAAAATCCGGCAGTATGAGATGGATGGAAATCCGGAATATGGAGTCTGTGCAAAGATTCCGGCACACCGGCTGCGGCAGATCTTTAATTATCTGGTACTGAAGGAATATCTTCATCTGACGGATGACGGATATACGATTGTGAAGCTGACCGCCGCTTCCAGGTCATTTCTGGAGGAGGAGCATATCCTCACAATGAAAATGTCAAAAGAGCTGGAGACGAAGAAAAAAGAGAAACGGAGCAGACTTCCGAAATCTGCAGTCGGGGAGCTGGGAGAACAGGATGAGCCCCTTTTTCAGAAGCTTCGTGCTCTTCGCCTGGAGATCGCCAGAGAGGAAAAAATTCCCCCTTATATGGTCTTTTCCGACAAAACCCTTATCCATATGTGCATTCTAAAGCCTGGAAACGAGGAGGAAATGCTGAATGTGACAGGAGTCGGCAGGCACAAGTACGAAAAATACGGAAAAAGGTTTATAGACGCGGTGAAAAATCTGTAGGAAAGAGACTTTTGCTGTCGGAAAATGAAGAGCGAAATGTTCTGAAATTTCTTGCATTTTAAAGAGGCATTTGTTAGAATAAGACAAGCAGGAAACATCCGGCGGCTATAGTGCGGCCGGATCGTTTTTAACTGTATCATATTCTGCTGCACGTTCCGGTGCAGCGTACAGGCATTTCGCAAGCAGAGTTCTATGCAGCAGTGGAATCCCTTCGAGTAGATGGACCGACTGTGTGAGATATCCGTTGGTCAGAAGCAAGCAGTGAGGTGGATGATCGTATCCGCTTTCAATTAAGACATAATCTGGTGCTGGTCACTGCGTGAACAGAGATCAGGCTCCTTCACGATCTGCGTCGGCTTTTTCATGCAGAAAATCTGCCCTGCCGGCTTTTTTTCTCATACAGAAGAGTAGCATGTATTCATAAAGACATGAACATAGCCCGTCTGCAAAACGGGAATCCGTTCCGGCATGACTGTTCTCCGCCAGGCCGAAAAAGCTGTATTTACATAAAACAGCCCAATTCCTCAAAAAGCAGGATATCCGCAATATGTGCGAAATCCTGCTTTTTGTCATGTAATACTCTGGTATGTGCCATTAAGACGTGGAAAAATATTTCAGCGTCTTTTATATTTGCCGGGGGTGATCCCCTTGTACTTTTTGAAGGTACGGATAAAGTAGCTCAGATCATTAAAGCCATTCCGATAGGCAATCTCTGTGATGGAATCATCGGTGGTAGCCAGCTGGCAGCAGGCCTGCTCGATCCTCTGGCGGTTGAGGTAATCCATTGGTGTCTGATGCGTCATCTCGGAAAAGAACCGGCAGAAATATTTGGGAGACATGGAAACCGAAGCGGAAAGCTCCTGCAGGGTAATGGGGCTGGCATAGTTCTTTTCAATAAATTCCACGACCTGCTTCAGCTGGACAATGCGCTTGTAATCTCGTCTGGTTTTCCGCAGGCTTTCCAGGTAGTAATGATTACCAAAAACCAATCCGAAAAAGTGGTAAAATTGTCCAAACACAACCAGCTCATATCCTGGCTTTCTCTGCCAGAAAGAATCAAAAAGAGAGTTCACTGCTCTCTGGATATCAGGCTGCTTTTCAGTGAAATGGTGATAGATCAGAAGCTCCTGGTGGCTGATCTTCTGCATATATTCTGTGCAGACGGAATTAAATTTCAGAAACATGTTCATATCAAAAACAATGCACTGATAGATACAATCCTGAGGAATTCCGGAATGCAGAACTCCACTATTGACAAAAATCACATCTCCGGCTTTTGCTGTAAAACTTTTTTCGTCTAAAGTGACGGTGAGAGTGCCCTGTAATACACGCATGATTTCACATTCTACATGCCAGTGGTAGGACATGACATAGCGTGGATGGCTGCTGTCAATGTGGTGGAATTCAAAAGGAAATTCATAGGTACCTCGAAGTCTGTCCTCATTTCTTCCAAGATCGTGCAAAATACAACCCTTCTTTCTTAAATTTTATAGTTTTTTTAGGAACTCATATGAAAAAGTGAATATTGTACTGTTTTTTGCTATTATAACACAAGTAATTTAAAAGATGCAATCGTATAATAAAAGCATAGTTCAGACAGGAGTTGTTGGAACGTAAAAAAACAGTAAGTTATAATAGTGAATATAAATTTAGGAGGTAATTGTTACTATGGCAAAGAGCAGATTAGTAGGCAGCTATCCGGTTATCGGTATCAGACCAACCATCGACGGACGTAGAGGAGCCCTCGATGTAAGAGGATCTCTGGAAGATCAGACTATGAACATGGCCAAATCCGCAGCAAAGCTTTTCGAGGAGAACCTGAAATATTCAAATGGTGAGCCTGTAAAAGTTGTTATTGCTGATACCACCATCGGACGTGTTGGTGAGAGCGCTGCATGTGCGGATAAATTCCGTAAAGAGGGTGTAGATATCACTCTTACAGTTACACCATGCTGGTGCTACGGAGCTGAGACCATGGATATGGATCCACAGACCATCAAGGCTGTATGGGGATTCAACGGAACAGAGAGACCTGGTGCTGTATATCTGGCATCCGTTCTTGCTACACATGCACAGAAGGGCCTTCCAGCATTCGGTATCTACGGACATGACGTTCAGGAAGCTGACGACACATCCATTCCGAAAGACGTTAAAGAGAAACTGTTAAGATTCGGTCGTGCAGCAGTTGCAGCTGCATCCATGAGAGGTAAATCCTACCTGCAGATCGGTTCTGTAACAATGGGTATTGGCGGATCTATCATCGATTCTGATTTCATCGAGTCCTATCTCGGAATGAGAGTTGAGTCTGTTGATGAGGTAGAGATCATCCGTCGTATGACAGAGGGTATCTACGATCACGAAGAGTTTGAGAAAGCTCTCAAATGGGCAAAAGAGACCTGCAAGATCGGCTGGGACAAGAACCCGGAAGAGCTTCAGTTCTCACCAGAGAAGAAAGAGGAGCAGTTCGAGTTTGTTGTTAAGATGGCAGTTATCATCAAAGAGCTGATGAACGGCTGTGATAATCTTGCTCCGGAATTCTCCGAGGAAGCAATCGGACACAATGCTCTTGCAGCTGGATTCCAGGGCCAGAGACAGTGGACAGACTTCTATCCGAACGGTGACTTCGCAGAGGCTATGCTGAACACATCCTTCGACTGGAATGGCGCTCGTGAGCCGTACATCCTTGCTACAGAGAACGACGTTCTCAACGGACTTGGAATGCTGTTCATGAAACTTCTTACAGGACGTGCTCAGATCTTCGCTGATGTTCGTACATACTGGAGCCCGGAGGCAGTTAAGAAAGCTACAGGATATGACCTTGAGGGTGTTGCCAAAGAAGCTGGCGGATTCCTTCATCTGATCAACTCCGGTGCTGCTTGTCTGGATGCTAACGGACAGGCTAAAGAGGCTGACGGAACACCAGTTATGAAACAGTGGTGGGATGTTACAGAGGCAGACCAGAAAGCAATCATGGACAATACAGAGTGGTGTATGGCCGACAACGGATACTTCCGTGGAGGCGGATACTCCAGCCGTTATGAGACACGTGCTCAGATGCCTGCAACTATGATCCGTCTGAACCTTGTAAAAGGACTTGGACCGGTTCTTCAGATCGCAGAGGGATGGACAGTAGCCCTTCCGGAAGAGGTATCTGACAAGCTCTGGAAACGTACAGATTACACATGGCCATGTACATGGTTCGCTCCAAGATGCGATGGCAAAGAGGGACCGTTCAAAACAGCTTACGATGTAATGAACAACTGGGGTGCTAACCACGGTGCGATCTCCTACGGACACATCGGTGCAGACCTGATCACAATGTGCTCTATGCTGAGAATCCCGGTATCCATGCACAACGTTCCTGAGAAGGATATCTATCGTCCGGCAGCTTGGAACGCATTCGGTATGGAAAAAGAGGGTGCAGACTTCCGCGCTTGCAAGAACTATGGACCACTTTACAAATAAATCATATTGTTAAGATAACGGAATATCAAATCCTCCGGCATGCATGTGCCGGAGGATTTTTTTGTGCCATAGTATATGGATAGTTGGGAAATATACTGTTCGGATCTACGGAAAAAAGTTATAATAGAAAAAGATATATATGAATACGGGAGGTTACGTAGATGAAATATATACAGCTGAACAATACAGAGCTGAACATCAGTCCTATCTGCCTCGGAACAGCAGGATTTGGAGATAAATCAGACCTGGAAAAAAGCTTTGAGATTCTGAATGCCTTTGTATGGGCAGGCGGAAATTTTATTGATACGGCAAATGTCTATTGCAAATGGCTAAAAGGACATGGAAACTGCAGTGAGCAGATCATAGGAAAATGGCTGAAAGAGAGTGGCATGCAGGGAAAAGTTATTGTGGCAACGAAGGGCGCGCACTATTCCTTTGAGGATCCAGGCCGCAGCAGAGTGAACAAAGAAGATATCCGCATGGACCTGGATGAGAGCTGCCGCACACTGGGAAAAGATGAGATGGATTTTTACTGGCTTCACAGAGATGATCCGGAGAAACCGGCGGAGGAAATCGTGGATATTCTGGAAGAATTGAAAAAAGAAGGCCGGATCCGTTATTATGGATTTTCCAATTACCGCACAGAGAGGCTGAAAGAAATTGCTCAGTGTCTGAGAGAACGAAATCTTTCAGGGATCACAGCAGTATCCAATCAGTGGAGTCTTGCAGGAATCAATCCCGGAGGAAATACAAATCCGGATCCTACACTTGTGGAGTTTTCCAGGGAAGAATATCAGTGGCACTGTGAGACAGGCGCTGCTGCCGTTCCGTTTTCTTCCACTGCAATGGGATTTTTTTCAAAACTTCAGAAAATGGGGCTTTCCTTTACAGATGCAGAGGTGGATGCATCCTGGATGCGGGAGAAGGAAACACAGATCACAGGTCTTTCAGAAAGTATGAAAAGATCCTACTGGAACGAGACAAACTTTCGTACCTATCAGAAGCTGTTAAAGCTGCAGAAAGAAACCGGCCACAGCCTGCAGGCCCTGTCTTTGGCATACTTTTTCCATCAGCCATTCCAGACTGTGCCTGTAACCGGTGTCAGCAATCCTTCACAGCTAAAAGATGTACTGGATGCCTGTGAGATCGACCTTGCACCGGAACTGTTCGGAGGCTGGGTGAGTGCAGGAGGATGATATAAGTAACTAAATATATTGTAAAAAGATATTAAATGTGTTTAAATGTACTTATGGAGGTATATTATGAACACATCAAATATCACAAATTATAAACCAAAAGATTTTGCTGAATTATTAGGTGTTTCTGTAAAAACGCTTCAGAGATGGGACAGAGAGGGAATCTTAAAAGCAAACCGAACTCCAACAGACAGGCGTTATTACACATATGACCAGTATCTTCAATTTAAAGGTATAAATATAGAACATGATAAACGAAAAGTTGTTATTTATGCAAGAGTATCTACCAAAAACCAAAGGGATGATCTTCAAAATCAGACAGCATTTCTGCGTCAGTTCTGTAATGCCAGAGGAATGATCGTAGACCAGTGCATTGAAGACTATGGAAGCGGACTTGATTATAACCGCAGGAAATGGAATGGATTACTGGACGAAGTCATGGAGCAGAAGGTCAAAACCATAGTGATCACGCATAAAGACAGATTTATCCGTTTTGGATACGAATGGTTTGAAAGATTCTGCATGAGATTCCACACAACGATACTGGTGGTGAACAATGAAGAACTGTCACCACAGGAAGAACTTGTACAGGATATTATTTCCATCCTTCATGTGTTTTCCTGTAGATTATATGGACTTCGTAAGTATAAAAAACAGATAGAAAAGGATGAGGAGATTGCTGAAGAGCTTCAAGACAGAGATCGATCCTACAGAAGAGCAGAAGATCAAAATACATAAGACAATCGGCACATGCAGATATATTTATAATTTCTACCTGTTTCATAATAAAGAACGTTATGATGCCGGTGAAAGATTTATGAGCGGCAAGTCGTTCAGTGTATGGCTGAACAATGAATACCTTCCAGGGCATCCGGAATATTTCTGGATCAGAGAAGTCAGTTCCAAATCGGTAAAGAATGCAATCGAAAATGCCTGTACCGCTTTTTCAAGATTTTTTCATCATCAGACTAGTTTCCCGAGATATAAGAAAAAAGGAAGATCTGATGTAAAAATGTATTTTGTAAAGAATAATCCCAAAGACTGTCTCTGTGAACGTCACAGGATCAAGATCCCAACACTTGGCTGGGTAAGGCTGAAAGAAAAAGGTTACATTCCGGCTTCTAAGGATGGATATGTGATCCGAAGCGGGGCAGTTTCCATGAAAGCAGGCAGATATTATGTGTCTGCACTTGTCGATATACCTGCTCCGGAAGCAGATGGAAATTTCACTGATGGGATCGGAATCGATCTGGGGCTGAAAGACTTTGCGGTTGTGTCAAATGGAACTGTATACAGAAATATCAATAAAACAGCACGGATCAGAAAACTTGAGAAACAATTAAGACGGGCACAGCGAAAGCTTTCCCGTAAATATGAGAACTTAAAGAAAGGAGAGTCCACTCAAAGAGCAAATATATGCAAACAAAAGCTTAAAGTACAGAAACTTCATCATCGGATAGAAAATATCCGTACAGATCATATCAACAAGGTAATATCTGAGATAGTGAAAACCAAGCCGTCTCATATAACGATCGAGGATCTGAACATATCCGGGATGATGAAGAACCGGCATCTCTCAAAAGCAGTTGCGTCCCAGAAATTCTATGAATTCCGGACAAAATTGAAAATAAAATGTGCTGAATATGGAATCGAACTGAGGGTAGTTGACCGATGGTATCCATCTTCCAGGATCTGCCACTGCTGCAGCTGTATTAAAAAAGATCTGAAACTTTCAGACAGGATCTACAGATGCACATGTGGATATATTGAGGACAGAGATCTCAATGCAGCACGGAATCTGAGAGATGCAGAGACTTACGAAGTTGCATGATCCCGCAAACGTAAGTATGTACCGAAGGCTATTTCGGGAATTAACGACTGTGGAGTGTACTTAGGATCTGTGAGTAGAGATAACTCCGGTTACTCAAAAGCATACACAAAGAAACAGTAAGCGGTATTCGTGAGAATCCGCATTATCTCGATGTGAGTATGTTTAATCACATTTTGAGTGGCAGGTGATCGATGAAACTGATCCATTTATCAGATCTTCACCTGGGAAAACGTGTCAATGAGTTTTCCATGATCGAAGATCAGAAATATATTTTGAATGAAATCCTGAGGATCATTGATAAAGAAGCACCGGACGGGGTTCTTCTTGCGGGGGATCTTTATGACAGACCGATTCCGTCTGCGGAAGCCGTGCAGCTTTTTGACCGGTTTCTTACGCAGTTGGCAGAAAGGAAGATTCCGGTGTATGCCATCAGCGGAAATCATGACAGTGCGGAAAGGATCGCTTTCGGTTCACAGATCATGAGTAGCAGTGGGATCTGCATGACCCCGGTATACGATGGAAAAACAGAAAAGTACTGTTTAACGGACAGCTATGGAGAAGTGTGGATCCATCTGCTTCCATTTGTGCGTCCGGCAACTGTGAGGCACGGGCTGGAAGGAGAAGAAGAGGTGGATGAGATCCGTACCTACCAGGAGGCCGTGCAGGCGGCAGTTGCACATATGGAGATTGATAAACGTCATCGCAATGTACTGATCGCCCATCAGTTTGTGGTCGGTGCAATGCGCTGCGATTCTGAAGAGATTTCCGTTGGAGGTATCGACCAGGTGGAGGCAGATGTGTTCCGGGATTTTGACTATGTGGCACTTGGTCATATCCACAGTCCTCAGAATGTGGGAAGCGAGCACATCCGCTACTGCGGAACTCCTTTGAAATATTCTTTTTCCGAGGCAGGACAGCAGAAATCCGCGACAGTTGTGGAGCTTCTGGAAAAAGGAAATCTCAAGATCAGGGAGATTCCGCTGAAGCCTCAACGGGATATGCGAAAACTGAAGGGCACATACATGGAAATCACATCACTGTCCGGTTATCAGGACACAAACACAGAGGATTATGTGCAGATCACGCTGACAGATGAAGAAGATATCGTAAATGGAATGCAGAAGCTCCGTACTATTTATCCGAATCTGATGAGGCTGGAATATGATAACCGACGCACAAGAGAAAACCAGGAGATCGCAGGCACAGAAACGGTGAAAAGGAAATCTGAGCTGGAATATTTTGAGGAATTTTTTGAACTGCAGAATAACCAGCCCATGAATGAAGAACAGCGGAAATATTCCGAAGACCTGATCCGTAAGATCCAGGAGGTGAAATAATGAGACCGGAAAAACTGACCATCAGTGCCTTCGGGCCCTATGCGGACAAAACAGAGATTGATTTTTCAAAGCTTGGAGAGGGAGGTCTCTACCTGATCACCGGTGACACCGGAGCGGGAAAAACCACGATCTTTGATGCGATCACCTTTGCGTTATATGGAAGAGCCAGTGGAGAGGTAAGAGATCCGGCCATGTTTCGGAGCAAATATGCAGAGCCTTCCACAGAGACCTTTGTGGAGCTTGTTTTTTCCTATCAGGGGAAAAATTATCACGTGCGCCGGAGTCCGGAATATATGGCTCCGAAAAAAAGAGGCACCGGACAGACTCTTAGAAAAGCTGAAGCACAGCTGATCTATCCGGATGAACGTCAGCCGGTGACAAAGGCAAAAGATGTTACTGCGGCAGTGGAACAGCTTCTGGGACTGAGTTATGATCAGTTCACACAGATCGCAATGATCGCCCAAGGGGATTTCCAGAAATTACTTCTGGCAGGAACTACACAGAGAGGAGAGATCTTCCGACAGCTCTTTCACACAGGACTTTATCAGCAGATTCAGATGAAACTTAAGGATGCGTCAATAGCCAGATATAAGGAATATGATGAAATGCGCCGCAGTATTGCCCAGTATTTGGATGGAGTGAAAACGGAGACTGCTTCATGGCAGGAGGCAGAGGAATTTGACGAACTGAAAAAGATAAAATTCGAGGGAAAACTGGAGCGGAGTCTGGAACTTCTGAAGCAGTTTCTGGAATATGGTGAAGCACAGGAAAAAGAGCTCCGGGAAAAAGAAGACTCGCTTAATCAGGATATACGAAAAGCAGAAGAGGCACAAAATCTTGTGGCTCAGAAACGAAATCTGGAGCTGAAAAAGAAAAAAGCGGAAAAAGATCTGGAAGAATTAACACCACTTCTACAGCTTGCAGTAGAAGAGGCGGAAAAATATAAAGATGCAGATCACAGATGTGAAGAGCTTGGAATCAGGATCCGTGAAAAAGAAGAAAAGCTGAAAAAATATCAGGAGCTGGAAAAGCTGAAAAAAGAGCTGGAAACAATCGAAGGAAAGCTTGAAACAGTCAGTGAAAAAAAAGAGAAGGATATTTCCGAAGAGCAGCTTTTGCAGAAAAAAGATGAGGAAGAAAAAAAACGCCTTTCAATACTGGCAGATGCAGGAGAAGAACTACAAAAATACAAGTTTGAGTACGATAAACTGGACAGTGAAAAACGAAGCTATGACAGCTGTCTGCTGACGGAAGAAGAGATCAAAAAAGAACAGAAACAGATAGATGGATGGCAGGAAGAAATCATCCGGAAAGAAACGCAGCAGAAGGAAGAGCTGGAGCAGCAAAAGAAAGACAAGGCGCTGTTTGACAGCGCGGAGCTGGAACTTCAGAAGGCAGAGACGAAAAAGACAGAAGGGCTTCGGAAAAAGAAAGAATTAGAAGGACTGATTGCTCTGGTTAAGGAGTTTCAAGGGGCTTATAATGCCACGAAAGAGCAGCAGGAAAAATATAAGATTTCCATTGAAAAAGTACAAAAGCAGAGAGAAGTTTACCAGAAACTGTTTCAGAGTTTTCTGGACGCGCAGGCAGGGCTCCTGGCGCAGGAACTGAAAGAGGGCTGCCCATGCCCGGTATGTGGTTCTTTCGAGCATCCGCGTCCGGGAATACTTCCCAAAGGACAGGTTGTGGATCAGGAAATCCTGGACAGAGAGAAACAAAAACTGGACAGACTGGAGAATGACGCAAATACGCAGAGTGTGGAAGCAGGAAAACGAAAAGAACGCCAGAAAACATTATGGCATCAGATCCAGAGGGAGGCACAAGAGCTTTTACATGAGACGGTATGGAAAAAGCTGATCCCTTTGCTGAAAGAAAAACAGGACCAATGTGAAAAGCAGCTGGCAGACAGCGAGGAAGAGATTCGCATAGCAATAGAACGTAAAAAAAAGAAGAACGAAACAGAAACGTGGATCGAAAAGCTGGAAACAGAGATCGTTCAGTTACAGGAAGAGAAAAATCAATGTGACAGAAAACAGGCCGGTCTTCAGACAAGAGACGTGGAAAACAAAAAGCAGCAGCAGATAACAGCAGAAGAGATCCGAAAACTGATTCAGAAAAGTCTGGTGGCAGGAAATGGAGAAGTGACGGACAACACAGCTGCAGGATTTGAAAGACAGATACAGGATATGCTCAGCTGCCTGTCAGAAAAAGTTCAGGGAAAGGAAAAAGAAGCAAAACAGAAACAGGATCTTGAGAAGCTGATCATAGAAAGAGAAAAGACTCTGAAAGAACTGGGAAGAGTTATCAATGAAGCTGCACAGGACATCGTACGTCTGGAAACAGAGAGGAAGAACAAAGCACAGAAAGTGGATGAGCTGAACGAAGAGATCGGAGAAGGTGGAAAAGAATCTCTAGAACAGGAAATAAAAACACAGAGGAAGCTGTATGAAGAGCTGAAAGAAAGCAGCAGAAGAGCTCAACAGAAATTACAGGAGATCCGGGCGGAAAAGGAAAGAATAACAGCGGTTGTAAAAAACTTTGAGGAGCAGAAAAAAGAAATCGGAGAAGTAGATGAGGATGCGCTCAGAGAGCAGTACAGCCGTTTTAGGGAAGAGAAAACACAGCTTTCGGAAAAACGAAAAGCACTTTTTTCTGTTCAGAAGGGAAATGAGGAAATATATCAGAAAGTGCAGGTACGTCAGACGGAAATGACTGCGGCGGAAAAAGAATATGTCTGGATGAAAAATCTTTCGGATACAGCAAACGGAAAACTGAACGGAAAGGCGAAGATCGAGCTGGAAACCTATATCCAGATGGCATATTTTGACCGGATCCTGCGAAGAGCCAATCTCCGTCTTATGACCATGAGCAGCGGCCAGTACGAGCTGAAACGCCAGGAACAAAGCAAAAATCAGAAAGAAAAAGCAGGTCTTGATCTGAATGTCATTGATCACTATAACGGAACGGAACGAAGCGTAAAGACATTGTCCGGTGGGGAATCCTTCCAGGCATCGTTATCCCTGGCGTTGGGACTTTCCGATGAGATCCAGGCTTCAGCCGGGGGAATCCGGCTGGATTCCATGTTTGTGGATGAAGGATTCGGTTCTCTGGATGAGGAGTCTCTGGAGCAGGCATTAAAAGCGCTGAACAGCCTTGCAGATGGCAGACGTCTGGTAGGGATTATTTCCCATGTTTCCGAGCTGAAGGAACGAATTGACAATAAGATCATCGTTACCAAGCAATGTGGCGGAGAAGGTGTGGGAAGCAGTATCCGGATACAGTAACGCAGAAATAAAATAAGAATAAGATAAAAAAGCTCCGGCCGGGATGACATATATATGTATCGTCCTGGTCAGAGCTTCTTATATAGCTTTTTATTTATACAGAAGGTATGTTATCAGAGGATCAGTCTTTCTGATAGTTTTTCTTCTGTTCCTTCTTGGCTTCGCAGGTAAGCTCAACACCAAGCTTACGGAAGCTGATCACATCCACATCGGAAAGCATTACGGAAGTATGAGCCTGGCATCCACGGAGATTCGGGATCTGTTCCAGGGCAAGGCGTGCAGCATCGCTGGTTGCGGCACTCATGGAAAGGGCAATCAGGATCTCATCAATGTGAAGACGTGGATTCCTGCTTCCCAGATATTTGGTCTTCAGCTGCTGGATCGGATGGATGGCATCCGGGGAGATCACATGAAGATCGTGATCGATTCCTGCCAGCTCTTTCAGGGCATTGAGAAGAAGCGCAGCGGATGCGCCGAGAAGATCGGATGTTTTTCCGCATACGATCTTTCCGTCAGGAAGTTCCATAGCGGCGGCAGGGCCATTGGTTGCTTTTTCTTTTTCGAGGGCAGCCGGAACAACCTTACGGTCAGTGATCTCTGCATGAGCCTGCTGGAGAAGAAGCTCGATCTTACGTACCTCATTCTCTGTGCCGGAGCCGGAAACCAGAGCGTTCATGCTCTTATAATAACGGCGGATGATCTCCTGGCGGGAAGCCTCCTGGCATACTTCATCGTCAACGATGCAGTTACCTGCCATGTTGACACCCATATCTGTCGGAGATTTATAAGGGCAGCTGCCCATGATCTTCTCAAACATGGCCTGTACAACAGGGAAAACTTCTACGTCACGGTTGTAGTTGACGGTAGTTTTGCCGTAAGCCTCCAGATGGAACGGGTCGATCATGTTGACATCGTTCAGATCTGCAGTGGCAGCTTCGTAGGCAAGGTTTACCGGATGTTTCAGAGGAAGGTTCCAGATCGGGAAGGTCTCAAATTTTGCATAGCCGGCTTTTACTCCTCGTTTGTATTCGTGGTAAAGCTGGGAAAGGCAGGTTGCCATCTTTCCACTTCCTGGTCCCGGTGCTGTGATCACGACCAGAGGTCTGGTAGTTTCAATATAATCATTCTTTCCATAACCCTCGTCACTTACAATAAAGGAAGTGTTGCTTGGATAGCCGGGGATCAGGTAAAGCTTGTAGACACGGATTCCCAGTTTCTCCAGACGTTTTTTGAAGAGATCGGCACTTTCCTGGCCGGAGTACTGTGTGATGCATACGCTTCCCACATACAGGCCACGGCTTGAAAACTCATCCATAAGACGGAGTACATCTTCGTCATAGGTGATCCCAAGATCGCCACGTATTTTATTCTTGTCAATGTCATTGGCACTGATAACAATAACGATCTCCGCCTGATCAGAAAGCTGCATCAGCATGCGGAGCTTGCTGTCCGGTTCAAAACCCGGAAGAACACGGGATGCATGGTAGTCGTCAAACAGTTTGCCGCCGAATTCAAGATAAAGCTTGTTGCCGAACTGACCGATTCTTTCACGGATGTGTTCTGACTGCATTTTCAGATATTTGTCATTATCAAAACCTATTTTCATTTGTCTGATTTCCTCTCCTCTTTAATTTTCCAATTCACTGGGAACAGTATACTACAACTTTACGTTCACTGGCAATATCCAATGCGGTGTTTTTTCGATGGTATTTTTGTAATCTCGCAGTTGATTTATATGGTTTTTCTCTTTATAATAAAGAAATGACAAGAGGAGGAAAAAAATGAATAATCAACTGAATAATGATCAGGACGGGAAGCGACCTGACAACAAAGATCCCAGGCAGGGATCAGGTAAAAATCATCAGTCGATTCTGGCTTTTCTGATATGCCTCCTGGTCACACTGGTGTGCTTCGCGTTGTTTACCAATATGCTGAAGGATAACAGCAGTGAGATCTCCTATGATAAATTTATCGATATGGTGGATAAGGACCAGGTTAAGGAAGTAACGATCCAGTCCAGTACATTGACGATCGTACCCAAGAAAAAGAATTCCAAGTACGAGGATATGAGCTATTACACCACGAAGACCGAAGACAGTACAGCACTTACCAAGAGACTGGAAGGAAAGGGAATCAAGTTTGAGACCGATCCGCCGGATGTTTTTGGTGAATTTGTTGCAATGATCCTGAGCGTGGTTCTGCCGACATTGCTTCTGTTCGGACTTCTGATGTTTTCCATGCGCCGCATGAACAAAGGCGGCGGGATCATGGGCATGGGCGTGGGCAAGAGCAAAGCCAAGGCATATGTGCAGCAGGAAACGGGCGTTTCCTTTAAGGATGTGGCAGGTCAGGATGAAGCCAAGGAATCTCTCCAGGAAGTTGTGGATTTTCTTCATAACCCCGGAAAATACACAGCCATCGGAGCCAAGCTACCTAAGGGCGCACTTCTTGTAGGCCCTCCGGGAACCGGTAAGACATTACTTGCCAAGGCAGTTGCAGGTGAAGCGCAGGTACCGTTCTTCTCTCTTTCCGGCTCGGAATTTGTGGAGATGTTTGTGGGCGTGGGTGCCTCACGTGTCCGTGACCTTTTCGAGGAAGCCAAGAAGAATGCTCCGTGTATCGTATTTATCGATGAGATCGATGCCATTGGTAAAAGCCGTGATTCCCGCTATGGCGGCGGAAATGATGAGCGTGAGCAGACATTGAACCAGCTGCTTGCGGAGATGGATGGCTTTGATACATCCAAGGGACTTCTGATCCTTGCTGCGACCAACAGACCGGAGGTTCTTGATCCGGCTCTTCTCCGTCCGGGACGTTTTGACAGACGTGTGATCGTTGACAGACCGGATCTTAAAGGAAGGGTGGATATCCTGAAGGTACATGCCAAGAACGTGCTTCTGGATGACACCGTTGATTTTGAAGCTATTGCACTTGCAACTTCCGGTGCGGTAGGCTCTGATCTTGCCAATATGATCAATGAGGCTGCGATCCTTGCAGTCAAGAAGGGACGTAAAGCTGTATCACAGAAGGACCTGGAAGAATCCGTAGAGGTAGTTCTGGTGGGAAAAGAGAAGAAGGATCGTATCTTAAGCAAACAGGAACGCCGGATCGTATCCTACCATGAAGTCGGACACGCACTGGTAAATGCACTCCAGAAGGATGCGGAGCCTGTACAGAAGATCACCATCGTACCCCGTACCATGGGAGCACTGGGTTACGTTATGCAGGTACCTGAGGAAGAAAAATATCTCAACACCAAGAAAGAGCTGGAAGCTATGCTGGTAGGCTATCTTGGCGGACGTGCTGCAGAGGAGATCGTTTTTGACACAGTCACTACAGGTGCTGCCAATGATATTGAGCAGGCTACCAAGGTGGCCAGAGCCATGATCACACAGTATGGTATGTCAGAGAAGTTCGGACTGATGGGACTTGCCACACAGGAGAACCAGTATCTCAGCGGAAGAGCAGTTTTAAACTGTGGTGA
Organism: Blautia sp. DFI.9.10; assembly: GCF_024461705.1. Lineage (NCBI taxonomy): Bacteria > Bacillati > Bacillota > Clostridia > Lachnospirales > Lachnospiraceae > Blautia > Blautia sp. DFI.9.10. Next base: position 13,720 of record NZ_JANGAA010000005.1, on the reverse strand, counting down.
TGATACCGCAACAGAGATCGATCATGAGGTGATGAAGCTTCTCCACCATTCCTATGAGGAAGCCAAGAGGATCCTTGGAAGTCACAGAACAGAGATGGATAAGATCGCAGAATATCTGATCCGCAAGGAAACCATTACAGGTAAAGAGTTCATGAAGATCCTCCGTGCAGTTCAGCAGGGCCTGGATATCCCGGAGAATCTGGATGATCTGGTACTTTCCGAGGATGAAAAAGAAGTGTCCAATAAACAGGATATTGAAATGATCGCGGAAAATAACGAGGCTGCAAAAAGTACAGAATCGGTTCAGTTCAGACCGGAGATATCCGGACAGGAACTGACAGAGGATATGCAGGCACCGGAGAAAACAGAAGAATCTGCTCAGACAACAGATAGCGATCATGCAGAAACAGAAGAAAAGCCGGGATCACAGGCATAAAACAGATCATAAGAAAACCGGGAGAAATCCCGGTTTTCTTATGATCTGTAATAGTAAAACAGGAGAATAAAGTATGTTCATAATCGAGGAAGAATTAAAGAAGCTTCCGGCAAAACCGGGAGTTTATATCATGCATGGCGAGAAAGACGAGATCATCTATGTGGGAAAAGCCATAAGCCTTAAGAATCGTGTGCGCCAGTATTTCCAGAGCAGTCGTAATAAAGGTGCCAAGATTGAACGGATGGTTACACATATTACCAGATTTGAGTACATTATTACGGATTCGGAGCTGGAAGCCCTTGTGCTGGAGTGTAATCTTATCAAGGAACATCGTCCGAAATATAATACCATGCTCAAAGATGACAAGAGCTATCCGTTTATTAAGGTGACAGTTCATGAGCCATACCCGAGAGTGCTTTTTGCCAGGAGAATGAAAAAGGACAAGGCAAGATATTTTGGCCCCTATACAAGCGGCGGAGCAGTAAAGGACGTGATCGAACTGGTGCGGAAGCTGTATCAGGTACGCTCCTGCAACCGCAGTCTTCCGAGAGATACCGGAAAGGACCGGCCCTGTCTGTACTATCATATGAAACAGTGCAAGGCACCCTGCCAGGGATATGTCAGCCAGGAAGAATACCGGAAGAATATCAATAAGGTGATCAAATTTCTGAATGGAGATTTTCAGGACGCCATTAGTGAGCTGATGGAAAAAATGCAGAAAGCTTCGGAGGAAATGCGCTACGAAGATGCTATGGAATACCGGGACCTGATCAGCAGTATCCGGAAGATCGGGGAACGGCAGAAGATCACCGGCTACGGGCAGGAAGACAGGGACATCATTGCAGTAGCCATGGATGACAGTGAAGACCTCAGGGATCAGGATGCGGTTGTCCAGGTGTTTTTTATCCGGGATGGCAGGCTGATCGGCAGAGATCATTTTTATCTCCGTGTGGCAAAGGGTGATACAAAGGCGCAGGTCCTTTCCAGCTTTCTGAAACAGTTTTATGCGGGAACGCCATTTATCCCATCTGAGATTATGCTGCAAAGTGAGATTGAAGATGCAGATATCATCGAGGAGTGGCTGTCAGGAAGAAGAAAGCAGAAGGTACACATCCGGGTCCCGAAGAAGGGAACAAAGGAAAAATTGGTAGAGCTTGCCCTGGAAAATGCCCGTATGGTACTTGCCAAGGACAGAGAACGGATCAGGCGGGAGGAAGGACGAACCATCGGAGCTGTTCACGAGGTGGAAGAATGGCTGGGACTGAAAAACGTGGTGCGCATGGAAGCTTACGATATTTCCAATATCAGTGGCTTTGAGTCTGTGGGATCCATGGTAGTTTATGAAAAAGGCCGTCCCAAACGCAGTGATTACCGTAAGTTCAAGATCAAATGGGTACAGGGACCCAACGATTATGCCAGCATGGAAGAGGTTCTGACCCGAAGGTTCACTCATGAGAGTAACGGAGAATTTGACAGCTTTGCAAGGCTTCCGGATCTGATCCTGATGGATGGTGGAAGAGGGCAGGTAAATATCGCTCTGAAGGTGCTGAATGAGCTTGGGATAAGCATCCCGGTCTGCGGTATGGTCAAGGACGATCATCATCGGACGAGAGGCCTGTATTTCAACAATGTGGAGATTCCTATTGACACATCCGGCGAAGGCTTTCGCCTGATCACCAGGATCCAGGATGAAGCCCATCGGTTTGCCATTGAATACCATCGTTCCCTCAGGAGCAGGGAACAGGTCCATTCTATCCTGGATGATATCCCGGGGATCGGTGATACCAGGAGGAAAGCCCTTCTGCGTAAATTTAAATCTGTGGAAAATATCCGGGATGCATCGGAGAAAGAACTGGCACAGACAGAGAGCATGAATGCCAGAAGCGCCCGTCAGGTCTATGAATTTTTTCATAAATCCTGATGCTGCATTGCAGTTTCAGCAGTGATTGTGTATAATTAAAGATAAGGTGTCTCACGCCTCGGTAAAACGGCAGTGAGAATGCAAACTTTCAGCGAAAAGGAGACAAAAGTATGAAGGGTGTACAGTTGACAAAGATGGTACAGGAACTGGAGCTTAATAATCTGACTCCGGAGATCGACCTGTCAGGCATCGTGATCAAGACTGCGGAGATCAACAGACCTGCGCTTCAGCTTACCGGATATCTGGAGCATTTTGCCAATGAACGAGTTCAGATCATCGGATATGTAGAGTATACGTATCTGATGCAGCTTAATGAGGAGGAGAGACGTTTTAAATATGAACGTTTCATTTCCAGCAAGATCCCATGTGTTATTTTCAGTACCATGACTCGTCCGTCTCAGGACATGATCGATCTGGCTGTTAAATATAATGTTCCGACATTCGTGACAGAAAGAACAACTTCCAGTTTTATGGCAGAGATCATCCGTTGGCTGGGCGTGCAGCTTGCACCATGTATTTCTATTCATGGTGTGCTGGTTGATGTTTACGGCGAGGGAATCCTGATCACAGGTGAGAGCGGTATCGGTAAGAGTGAGGCAGCCCTGGAGCTGATCAAGAGAGGTCATCGTCTTGTCAGTGATGATGTTGTTGAGATCCGTAAGGTCAGTGACGTAACACTGGTGGGATCTGCGCCGGATATCACACGTCACTTTATCGAACTTCGTGGTATCGGTATCATCGATGTAAAAACACTGTTCGGTGTTGAGAGCGTTAAGGATACCCAGTCTATCGATCTCGTGATCAAGCTTGAGGAGTGGGACAGAGACAAGGAATACGATCGTCTTGGACTGCATGAGGAGTATACAGAGTACCTTGGAAATAAGGTAGTATGCCATTCTCTTCCGATCCGTCCGGGCCGTAACCTGGCGATCATCGTTGAGGCAGCGGCTGTCAATCACAGACAGAAGAAGATGGGATACAATGCGGCAGAGGCTCTGTACAAGCGTGTACAGGCAAATCTTGCGAAAAAAAGAGAAAATCCAGATGACGAAGAATAAGAGAGGGTAAGAAATGGGAACATATTGTTTTGGAATCGATGTAGGTGGAACAACTGTAAAATGCGGACTTTTCCGCACGGATGGTACTCTTGTTGAGAAATGGGAGATTCCAACCCGTAAAGAAAACAATGGAGATCAGATCCTTCCTGATGTGGCAGCAGCAGTAAATGCCAAGATGGAAGAAAAGGGTATCTCCAAAGAGGAGGTGGAAGGCGTCGGGATCGGTGTTCCGGGACCGGTAAACTCCAAAGGCGAAGTATCACGTGCAGTAAATCTCTTCTGGGGATATAAGAACGTTGTGGGAGAGATGGAAGAACTTACAGGTCTTCATGCGGAAGCTGGAAATGACGCCAATGTAGCGGCATTGGGAGAGGCATGGAAGGGTGCTGCAGCAGGCTCCTCCGATGTGATCATGGTCACACTTGGAACAGGTGTAGGCGGTGGTATCATTGTTGATGGAAAGATCGTGACCGGACATCACGGAGCTGGCGGTGAGATCGGACATGCCAATGTGGATCATCATGAAACAGAATCCTGCAACTGCGGAAACAGGGGCTGTCTGGAACAGTATGCTTCTGCGACCGGAATTGTCCGCATGGCAAAAAAAGAGCTTGCAGCTTCCGGTGAGAACAGTGTTCTCAGAGATGCCGGAGAGATTTCAGCAAAAGCAGTTCTGGACGCATTTAAGGAGAATGATCCGGTAGCTGTAGCAACCATGGAAAAGGTCGGAGAGCAGCTGGGTGGTGCTCTTGCCATTATTTGCTGTGTGACAGATCCGGAGACCATTGTTATCGGCGGAGGAGTTTCCAAGGCCGGACAGCCGCTTATTGACTGTATCCGGAAATATTACAGAGAGTATGCTTTTGAATCCTGCAAGGATACTCCTATCGTGATCGCGACACTTGGCAATGATGCAGGAATCTACGGTGCAGCCAAGATGGTACTTTAACCGAACCAGGGAAGTCCACTGCTTCAATTGCGAAAAGTAATAAGCGGTGGGTGGGACTTGCCTGAACTGATAAACTGCGAGACAGTAAGAAGTTATTAAAAGTAAAAAAGTGGTTTCCATATTTCAGGAAACCACTTTTTTTATATGTTGTTTATGAAAGATACTTATAATGGAGATCATTCATAATATTCTACCGGATCTTCGCCGGTGTCATAGCTGCCGTCATCGCCACCGGTATCATTGCTGCCGTCATCACCACCGGTGTTGTCGTCTGTTCCGGAATTGTCAGTATCATCACCGGTATTATCGGAACCGTCATCAGAATTGTCAGTATTGTCAGTGTCGGTGCTGTCAGTACTGTCCGGAGCTGCGCTTGGAATCGCTTCAGCTGCTGCATCGGTATCGGCGTCCGTATCTTCGTTATAATAATAGTCCTCTTCATCGTAATCGCTGCTGCCGTAGAAATGCTGATCACAGTATTCGGTGGGAAGACTGGAGATATCAAAATACTCTGTGATAGTCGGGCATCCGGATCTGGGAAGAAGACCGGTTTCTGCGCAGACACTGGCTTTTTCCACACTGGAAGGCATATCGAAATCTCTGTCCTCCAGGCCCTCGTGGATACGGGTCATAACTTTTTTCCAGAGGTTTTTGTGGAAGTTACGGGCATCTTCCGGAATTTTTTCGTTGTTGTCATAGCCGGACCATACTGCACAGGTGTAGTACGGTGTGTAGCCTACGAACCACAGGTCATTGTAGTCCTCTGTAGTACCTGTTTTTCCGGCTACAGTCATATTGTCCAGCTGGCAGGCGGTACCGGTACCTTTTTTTACAACGTCTTCCATGGCGCTTGTAAGAAGATAAGCGGTACTATCTTTGATCACAGATCTGGAAACGGAGGAGTTCTCGATCAGAACATTTCCGTCATGATCAAGGATCTGTGTATAATAGATCGGTTTGATATAGTTCCCGCCATTAGCAATGGCTGCATATGCAGCACAAAGTTCCACGTTCTTGACACCTTTGGTGATACCGCCAAGAGCAGTAGCCAGGTTGGCGTCACTCCAGATATTTCCGTTGGCATCTTTATCTGCCTCAGTTCCGTGAGCCAGTGTGGTGAAACCGAAATCATCCAGATATTTAAGGCCGAGAGCCGGGGTAACCTGCTCCAGGCATTTAACAGCTACAACGTTGATGGAATTCTGGATCGCTTTGCGGATGGTGGTCTCGCCGCCGTAGCTTCTTGAGGCGTTGTTGACAGGAGATCCGTCCGGGTATTCGTAAGGCTCATCCATAAAGGTTGTAGCAAGTGTATCGCCTTTTTCGTTCAACGCAGGTGCATAGGTGGAAACGATCTTAAAGGTAGAACCAGGCTGTCTGGTCGTATCAGTGGCACGGTTCAGGGTCAGGCTGGCTGTTTTTTCGCCACGGCCTCCGATCAGGGCTTTTACGTAACCGGTATGCTGGTCAATGACAGTCATGGAAGACTGTGGCTGTGGCGCAAAGTTTACACGCTCAGATACTACGGTGCTTCCGTCTGCCAGGATGTTAGCCTTGTACTGATCCACATACTGCTGACCTTCCTCAGGAGAATCAAAGAGAAGATCAAATTCCGGATCCTGATCACGGAAATACAGCTGCAGCATTTCTTTGCTGTAGTTTGTCTGTTTTCCATCCGGGCTTTGTACAGTCAGTGCATAATCCAGTTCATACTGAACATTGGCCGGATAGTTATCAGGGTTTGCATATTCCTCATCAAGGATCTGCTGCATGTTGGAATCCAGGGTTGTCATGATCTTCAGACCACCGCTGTAAAGAAGATTGGTAGCCTGCGTCTTGGTATATCCTTTAATGTTCATCAGGTCGCTGATGACCTGATTGGTAACCTCATCTTCGAAATACGTGTAAACGGTACTTTCTTCTTCGGTGTTCTCAAGCTGTGCGGCCTGGATACGGGAATAAACGTCATCATTCAGTGCTGCATTATATTCATCCTGTGAGATGTAATTCTGATCCAGCATGTGATCCAGGACTTCCTTCCGTCTCTTGGAGTTTGCTTTTGGATTGGTGATCGGATTAAATTTGGTAGGGTTCTGCGTGATGCCGGCAAGGGTGGCACATTCAGAAAGGTTCAGATCCCATACGTCTTTGTTAAAGTATTTTTTGGAAGCGGCCTGTACACCGTAGGAACCTGCACCCAGGTTAATGGTATTCAGGTAATTCTCAAGAATCACATTTTTGTCATATTTTTTTTCAATCTGTACAGCAAGGTACTGCTCCTGGAACTTACGTGTGAAACGTTCCAGCTGTGTGGATTCGTTGGTCCAGTCAGTGAAAACATTATTCTTCAGAAGCTGCTGCGTGATGGTACTGGCACCCTCGGAAAAGTTACCGGTGGTGATCGCCTTCATTCCGGCACGTGCGATACCGCGGACATCAATACCGTTATGTTCATAAAAACGCTCATCCTCAATGGCTACCACTGCATGCTGCAGACTAACCGGGATCTGGTCTAGGGAGACCGGAAGACGGTTGGATGTAGGGGCTGAAAGCTGTCGCATCTGTGTTCCCTGGTCATCATACAGGAAGGTTGCATATCCGAGAGGTGAAATATCCACATCGTTGACGTCAGGTGCTCCGGCGATCACGCCCCGGAAGGAGCCGATACCAAGGCAGACAACCATGACGCAGACTGCGATCAGAGCTGTAAATAAAACCCGGATAAACGAAACGTGTGCTCTTTTTTCCAGCATGGAAGTACGGGAGATCAGAGCATTCCGCTTCTTGGAAGTGGATCTTTTTCCGTAGTTCATAATATTCCTCCTTTATAATCCGTTTCATTATAACAAATATGAGATGCCAAATAAAGCCTTAAAAAAAATTTCACAATTCATGATATCTTATACATTGTGCAATGAAGATAATTATTATACAATAAAGAAAACTCTGCCTGAAACAGAGGGTTGGATATAGATAACGGAGGCGTAAACCATGCTGGAACATTATAAAACCATATACGAAGGCGGCGAAGGCGAACTTGTGGAAAAAAAATCCCGTTTCATCGCAACCGTCCGTCCTGTGGAAACAGAAGAAGAGGCCCTTGCCTTTATCGAAGAAATGAAAAAAAAATACTGGGATGCACGTCATAACTGCTATGTATATTCCGTAGGGATGAACCGGGAAGCCACCCGCTGCAGTGATGACGGAGAACCATCCGGAACAGCCGGAAGGCCTATGCTGGATGTGCTTCTGGGAGCCGGGATCTATAATGCGGCCATTGTGGTGACCAGATATTTTGGAGGTGTCCTTCTTGGGACAGGAGGGCTTGTGCGGGCATATTCCGGTGCAGTCCAGGCAGGACTGGCGGCAAGCACCGTCATTGAGAAGCATCATGGGATCTCTCTTCAGGTGACGACGGATTATACAGGGATCGGAAAGATCCAGTATATCGCAGGAGAAAGAAGTTTGCCGATCCTGGATTCCGAATATACCGACAAGGTTGTCTTGAAGCTTCTTGTGCCGGATGATCAGGTCGAAGAGGTGAAGAAGGCGATCACAGAAGGAACAAATGGAAGAGCCGGACTTGAGAAGGATGCAGAACTGTATTTTGCGAAAGTAAACGGAGAAGTGAGGACCTTCGAAAAGTAAAAGAAAAGAGAATGTCAGTATAAAAATACCCCGGGAAGAGGGCAGATGATCTGTGTTACAGTCTGCTCTTCGCGGGGCTTTTTTATTTCAGAAAATTATTCCTGTTAGCATTTCTCCGGTTCCGGATAATCCACACCAAAGGTATCAACAGTCATGGAGCTGATCTTCTGCTCGTCAAGAGGACGGTCACTGTAGTCCGTGTCTGTCTCTGCGATAGCATTTACAACATCCATGCCCTCAATGATCTGACCGAATGCAGCATAGCTTCCGTCAAGATGCGGAGCAGCCTTGTGCATGATAAAGAACTGGCTTCCGGCAGAGTTCGGATTCATGGCTCTTGCCATGGAGAGAACACCTGGTGTATGCTTCAGGTCGTTTTTGAAACGGTTCTGGGAGAACTCACCCTTGATGCTGTATCCCGGGCCACCCATACCGGTTCCGTCCGGGCATCCGCCCTGGATCATAAAGCCGTTGATGACACGGTGGAAGATCAGGCCGTCATAAAAGCCTTTTTTTACAAGGCTGATGAAGTTATTTACTGTGTTCGGGGCAACTTCCGGATATAATTCCGCTTTCATTACATCGCCATTATCCATTGTGATGGTAACGATAGGATTTGCCATAGTTTTCGCACTCCTTTTCAAAAAGTATTGTATTTCGCTGTTCGCTCTATTATAATATGCAAAGAATAATTGTGCAAGAAAAAGGTGGAAAATATGGTCATAGAAACGCATGATCCTGAGGAAACATTCGAGGTCGGAAGGACGATCGGAATGAATGCGAAGCCGGGACAGATCTACACACTGACAGGCGATCTGGGAGTTGGAAAAACCGTGTTCACACAGGGAGTGGCAGCAGGTCTTGGAATTACAGAACCTGTAAACAGCCCTACGTTTACCATTATCCAGGAATATGAAGACGGACGTCTGCCATTTTATCATTTTGATGTATATCGTATCGGGGATCTGGAAGAAATGGAAGAGATCGGATACGATGATTATTTTTTCGGGCAGGGAATCTGTCTGATCGAATGGGCGGAACTCATTGAGGAGATCCTGCCGGAAAAAAGGATTGAAGTTACCATTGAAAAAGATCTTGAGAAGGGCTTTGAATACAGAAAGATCACCATTGAGGAGAGAGGAGAAAAGACAGAATGAGAGTTTTGGCACTGGACAGTTCCGGAATCGTGGCATCCGTAGCCGTTGTGGAGGACGATATACTGGTAGCAGAATATACAGTTAATTATAAGAAAACACATTCCCAGACTCTTCTTCCCATGCTGGATGAGATCGTGAAGATGACAGAGCTGGATCTGAAGACGATTGACGCTATTGCGGTAGCCAAGGGACCGGGCTCTTTTACCGGACTCCGTATTGGCTCTGCCACAGCCAAGGGACTTGGACTTGCCCTTGACAAACCCCTGGTCGGGATTCCGACTGTGGAGGCACTGGCCTATAATCTCTATGATGTAAACGGACTGATCTGTCCGATCATGGATGCCAGAAGAAAGCAGGTTTATACGGGAATCTATCGTTACGAGGATCACAGGCTCATGACGGTAAAGGATCAGATGGCAGTGGGAATTGAGGAGCTTCTTTCCATGCTGAATGAGATGGGAGAAACCGTAACATTCCTCGGAGACGGAGTCCCGGTATTTAAAGATATCATCGCAGATAAGCTTACTGTACCGTTTTCTTTTGCACCGGCCCATCTTTCCAGACAGAGAGCAGGTGCTGTAGGTGCACTTGGTGTCCTTTATTATAAAGAAGGCAGAATCGAGACAGCGGCTGAGCACAAACCGGATTATCTCCGTGTTTCACAGGCTGAGCGGGAGCGTGCCCAGAAACTGAAAAAAGGATCAGAAGGGGAAAACGCATGATCTTAAGAGAAATGCTTGTGGATGATCTGGATCAGGTTATGGAGATCGAAGAGGAACTTTTTTCAGTCCCCTGGACAAAAGAGGGATTTCTGACATTTCTTATGAAAGAGAACGGGATGTTTCTTGTTGTGGAAGAAAAGGGCCGGATCCTGGGATATTGTGGTCTTCTTACGGTGCTGGATGAGGGGGATGTGACCAATGTGGCTGTCCGCAGAGAACGTCAGAGAGAGGGAATCGGAAATTTCCTTATGGAGAGTATGATCCGTCTGGCAGAAGAGCGTGGGATCACCATGATCCATCTGGAGGTCCGGGCAGGAAATGAGACTGCGATCCGGCTTTATGAACGTCAGGGATTTGTGCGGGATGGCCTGCGAAAGGGGTACTATACAGATCCCACAGAGGATGCTGTTCTTATGACACGCACCGCAGTTTCTGAATAGGCTTACCCGGGAGAGGTACTTGTCTGTACGGGATAAGTATGCTAAACTTTGCCACAGAACAGGAAAAGAGGAAAAATATGTTAGATGTTTGTTTACTTGGCTGCGGAGGAATGATGCCGCTGCCACGCAGATGGCTTACCGCACTGATGACCCGTTATAACGGCAGCAGTCTGATGATCGATTGCGGGGAAGGCACTCAGGTGGCCATTAAAGAAAAGGGCTGGAGCTTCAAGCCTATTGATGTGATCTGTTTTACCCATTATCATGGGGATCATATCAGCGGACTTCCGGGACTCCTTTTGACTATGGGAAATGCAGACCGCACAGAACCGCTGACTCTGGTAGGCCCAAGAGGACTGGAACGTGTGGTAAGCGCACTTCGTGTGATCGCACCGGAGCTGCCCTTTGAAATTAAATTTATCGAGATCACGAAACCGGAGGAAGTTCTGGAACTGAATGGGTACCGGATCACTGCATTTCGGGTGAACCATAATGTTACCTGCTATGGATATACCCTTGAGATCCTGCGCCAGGGAAAATTTTCTCCTGACAGTGCCAGAGAGCATGAGATCCCGCTGAAATTTTGGAATCCGCTGCAGAAGGGACAGACTGTGGAGGATGAAGGAAGGATCTACACACCGGATATGGTGCTTGGTCCGCCAAGAAAAGGGATCAAGCTTACCTATACCACAGATACCAGACCGACAGAGTCTATTTTACGTAATGCAAAAGGTTCCGATCTTTTTATCTGTGAGGGAATGTATGGTGAAGATGACAAGATCGAAAAGGCAAAAGGCTACAAACACATGACGTTTCGTGAAGCGGCCACTCTTGCCCGTGATGCGGAAGTGGGGGAAATGTGGCTGACCCATTACAGCCCTTCTCTGGTACGTCCGGATGATTACATGGATACAGTACGTGAGATCTTTCCGAAGGCATGGCCGGGAAAAGACGGGAAGAGTGTGGAACTGAATTTTGAAGAGGACTGAAAAAATGAAAGATACATTAATTCTTGGTATTGAGAGCTCCTGTGATGAAACGGCAGCTTCCGTTGTAAAAAATGGAAGGACTGTCTTATCAAACGTGATTTCCTCACAGATCGAGATCCATAAACTGTACGGAGGTGTTGTACCGGAGATCGCCTCCAGAAATCATATAGAAAGGATCAACCAGGTCATCCAGGAAGCGCTGGACGAGGCAAATGTCACTCTGGATGATATTGATGCTATCGGTGTAACCTATGGACCGGGGCTTGTCGGTGCACTTCTTGTAGGTGTGGCAGAAGCCAAGGCTATTGCCTATGCAAGAAACCTGCCACTGGTAGGCGTGCATCATATAGAAGGCCATGTTTCTGCCAATTATATTGAGCATCCGGATCTGGAACCGCCGTTTCTCTGTGCCATTGTATCCGGTGGACACACCCATCTTGTTATTGTGAAGGACTACGGCCAGTTTGAGATCCTGGGCCGAACCAGAGACGATGCGGCAGGTGAGGCATTTGATAAGGTTGCACGTGCCATTGGGCTGGGATATCCGGGAGGACCGAAGATCGATAAGCTGGCAAAGGAAGGAAATCCGGACGCTATCGAGTTTCCACGTGCAAAAATCGGCGAAAATCCATATGATTTCAGCTTCAGCGGCGTGAAGTCCGCAGTTCTTAATTATTTAAACGGGGCAAAAATGAAAGGTGAGGAAGTAAACCGTGCAGATATCGCGGCATCCTTCCAGAAGGCGGTTGTTGACGTACTGGTAGAGCATACCATGCAGGCAGCAGCTGATTTTGGCATGAAAAAGGTTGCCATTGCAGGAGGTGTTGCTTCCAACGGAGCACTTCGCACTGCTATGGAAAAAGCATGTACAGAACGTGGATACAAATTTTACCGTCCGTCACCGATCTTCTGTACGGATAACGCAGCGATGATCGGTGTGGCAGCTTACTATGAATATATCAGGGGAACACGCCACAGCTGGGATCTGAATGCGGTTCCGAACCTGAAGCTTGGCGAAAGATAAAAGAATCCGGGGTAATTGATCATGGGAGAGTGCAGAAATACAGCTATTGTCCTGGCAGCAGGCCAGGGAAAGAGAATGCACAGCAAAATACAGAAGCAGTTTATGGAGCTTGACGGGATGCCGGTGCTCTGTTATTCTCTGCGCTGTTTTCAGGAAAGTCCGCTGATCAGGGATGTGATCCTGGTAACAGGGGAGGAGTATGTTTTCTGGTGCAAAGAAGAAATCGTGGAAAAATATGGTTTTACAAAGGTTTCTGCTGTAGTATCCGGCGGAAAAGAACGGTACGATTCTGTTTATGAAGGACTTCGTGCGTGTAAAGACACAGAGTATGTGCTGATCCATGACGGTGCCAGACCATTTATTGATCATGGGATCATTGAAAGAGGACTTATGGCAGCAGCACAGACAGGTGCCAGTGTTACAGGCATGCCTTCCAAGGATACAGTTAAGATCGCAGATGAGGATGGGAATGTCAGTGAAACTCCGGATCGCAGCAGTGTATGGATCGTCCAGACTCCGCAGATCTTTCAATACCCGCTGATCTATGGCGCATATACCAGCATTCGGCAGAAGGAAATGACCGGAATTACAGATGATGCCATGGTTGCAGAACATGAGACCGGGGTGAAGATCCGCTTTTCAGAAGGTTCTTATCGCAATATTAAGATCACAACACCGGAAGATCTGGTGGTTGCGGAGGCATTTTTGAAGGAAAACAGAGAGTAGAATAGAGAGTAGAACAGGGTGAAAATCCCGGTAAATATGGACATATAGCAGAAATTGAAGCTATATGTCCAATTTTTTGAAAAAAATATCAAATTTGTTATTGACAGGGGAGATATTTGATGATAGAATACAACATGCGCTGACAAAACAGCACAAAAAATGTTGGAAAACATTATATGGAGAGATATCGAAGTGGTCATAACGAGGCGGTCTTGAAAACCGTTTGTCCGCAAGGGCGCGTGGGTTCGAATCCCACTCTCTCCGTTTGTCAAATACAGAATAAAAACTTTTTAAAAAAGTAAAAAAAAGTACTTGACAACATAAAAGATACGAGATATAATATCACCTGTCGCTGAGAACGGCAGAGATAAATATCGGAACTACTTAGTAAGTAGGGCAATTTGGAGAAGTACCCAAGCTGGCCGAAGGGGCTCCCCTGGAAAGGGAGTAGGTCGTTAACGCGGCGCGAGGGTTCAAATCCCTCCTTCTCCGCTTTAATTTTTTTGAAGACTAAATGCTTCAAAAAAATTAAAAAAAGTTCTTGACAAGCAGTTGAGAATGAGATAAAATGAACAAGCTGTCCGAGAGACAGACGCAACAAACCTTGATAACTAAACAGTGAAACACATACGATTCTCGAAAATTTCTTT
>NZ_JANGAA010000049.1:0-1235 GCF_024461705.1 Blautia sp. DFI.9.10 | reverse complement strand
CTGCAGATCTTGCTGGATGCAAAATAACGGTCTACTTTTATAAGATGTTTTCCGCGCTCTTCCAGCTTGTATCCAAGCATGGACAGAAACTGCCCGTACCCGTTATCCTGCACGCCTTTCCCAAGATGCAGGCCTCCGGACATTCCCTTCAGGTTCAGATCTTCCACGCATACTGCATCATATCTTTCAGCAAGCTCCCTGCTGAGCTTATGCTGGAAATCTTTTCTCTGGTTCTTTATCTTTTCATGACATAAAGCTACCCTTTTTTTCTGTTTCTGATAGTTCCGGCTTTCTTTTTCACAGTGGGAGAGCTTTCTCTGTTCTCTTGCAAGTTTTTTCTCTGCTTTTCTGTAAAACATAGGGTACCCGGCTCTTTCTCCTGTAGAAAATACACACATTCCCTGCATGGCAAAATCGATCCCAAGAAATCTCTCTGCCGGTCTTTTTTCCACGGTTTGGTTCTCACAGCAGAACAAAAGACTTGCAAAATATTTCCCGGATGGCTCACGGCTCACAGTTACGGATCTCAGCTTCCAGTCTGACGGAATCTGCCGGTGGAGTTTTATCTTTATGGCAGCCATCTTCGGAAGCTTCAGATGGCTATCCTGCAAAAGGATATTCCCGTTTACTGCATTGGTCGTATACGAATTTCTTGTATGCTTCTTTGATTTATAACGTGGAAATCCGCAGGATGGTTCCCGGAAGAACTTCCGGAACGCACTTTCCAGATGCAGCTGCACATTCGCCAGGGCAAGGGAGTCTACCTCCTTCAGCCAGGGATATTCCTTCTTATATCCGGCCGGTGTGTTCCGGAGCATCTTTTTTTCTTTCTGGTAATAGCTGATCTTATCTGCAAGCATCTGGTTATAGATAAAGCGGCTGCAGCCGATTGTTTGCTCTATCTGAACTCTCTGCTCTTTATTTGGATAGATCCTTATTTTTACGGCGCGGTTCATTCTTCTCACCTTCTGTATTTTATAACCATCACCAGGTGATAGTATAGTAGAAATACTGAATGGGAATTATTGTCTAATTCCATTATATTTATCATTCATTTTCTTTTATCGACTGATATGTATTTATGAACTAATTGTTCTTTTTTAGTATACTACATCAGGGGATGGAGAACAAGTGTTTCTTTTGTACTATAGGGATTTTTTGAGCAGATATGCCCAGATGTGCAATTCATCTCACCACCTGAAGAGGTGGGAGAATTCTTGCTACATTTGTTAAAA
>NZ_JANGAA010000048.1:0-1415 GCF_024461705.1 Blautia sp. DFI.9.10 | reverse complement strand
GTAACAAGGTAGCCGTATCGGAAGGTGCGGCTGGATCACCTCCTTTCTAAGGAAAAAAGTAGAGTAATTGAAATGTGTTTTACTGTTGAGTTATCAAGGAAACTGAATAATGATATTTCTGGTAGTGATGCGCTTAGGGGACACACCCGTTCCCATCCCGAACACGACGGTTAAGACCTAAGCGGCCGATGGTACTGCACTGGAGACGGTGTGGGAGAGCAGGTGGCTGCCAGATCAAATGGGGATGTAGCTCAGTTGGGAGAGCACCTGCCTTGCAAGCAGGGGGTCGAGAGTTCGAATCTCTTCATCTCCACTGAAATCGAAAGATTTCAAGATGGGCTTATAGCTCAGCTGGTTAGAGCGCACGCCTGATAAGCGTGAGGTCGGTGGTTCGAGTCCACTTAAGCCCATTGGCTTAGTGATAATAAGCCAATCAATATTGTACCTTGAAAACTGCATACATGAAATTTGATTAAGTTAATCAAATATCCTTAAACGCAAAGTATTAAGAAATTAATGCAAACGCAAAGATAGGAAGACATCGATTTATCTGTTATGAACAGAGTAATCAAACACATACGTTACGAACGTGAGTGCAAACTTCGTGAGAAGAAAGCACTTACTGTAGTAACACGAGAATCAAGAGACCGCATCACCTACGCTAGGGTGATGAAGCGAAAGGTCAAGCAATAAGGGCACAGGGCGGATGCCTTGGCACTAAGAGCCGATGAAAGACGTGATAAGCTGCGAAAAGCTTCGGGGAGGAGCAAATATCCCGTGATCCGGAGATGTCTGAATGGGGAAACCCGCATGAGCAGACCTCATGCATCCATACGCCAATCCATAACGTATGGAAGGGAACCCGGGGAACTGAAACATCTAAGTACCCGGAGGAAAAGAAAGAAACATCGATTCCGTAAGTAGCGGCGAGCGAACGCGGAGGAGCCTAAACTGGTGTGCGTGCATGCCGGGGTCATGGACTGCATTTAAGATTCAGTAAGGTTAACAGAACGGTTTTGGGAAAGCCGGCCACAGAGGGTGAAAGCCCCGTACGTGAAAACCAAGCTGACTGAGCAGGATCCGGAGTACCACGAGACACGAGGAACCTTGTGGGAAGTAAGGGGGACCACCCCCTAAGGCTAAATACTACTTAGTGACCGATAGCGCATAGTACTGTGAAGGAAAGGTGAAAAGGACCCCGGGAGGGGAGTGAAAGAGAACCTGAAACCCTGTGTCTACAAGCTGTGGAAGTGCTTTATATGCACAACCGCGTACTTTTTGTAGAACGGTCCGGCGAGTTACGCTTACTGGCAAGGTTAAGTCCTCAAGGGATGGAGCCGAAGGGAAACCAAGTCTTAACAGGGCCAGAGTCAGTAGGAGTAGACCCGAAACCGGGTGATCTATCCATGTCCAGG
>NZ_JANGAA010000047.1:0-1546 GCF_024461705.1 Blautia sp. DFI.9.10 | reverse complement strand
CAATGCCATTTAGATAGAACATTTTGTAGATGATTCTTTATGTTACATTCTGTAATGTTTTGATATTTGGAGTGCTTTGAGAGGAAAAAATACGCAAACTTCCCCTTTGGGGTAGAAATCGTACTTTTATCCTTTAAATAACTTGTGTTTTTATCCAAAAAAAGTTATAGTATTCTTATATTAGGACACTCGGTATGCAAAGCTTACAAAGCCTTTCCTCTTTTTGGTACGGGGAAATTTCCGGCCGGGCTTGACCGGGACCAGGTAGCGTAACAGGAGTGTCTCGATATGAGGCGAGATCGTAGGACTGCTTTTTTGAAGGAAAGCTTTACAGATATGTACAGCCATGGTGAAGTTCACCTGGTAAGCGTATTTTGTTTTTTTCTGATGAGTACTTACATGTGGGGTAACGGATTCACAGAAATTATACAGAATGACGCGCGCGTATATCTCCTGTTCTACGTATCCCGCCTTTTTTGAATGAAGCTGGGAAAGCCCCAGGCTATACTTTAATTTTCGGAATGATGTTTCGATTCCCCATCTCAAATGGTATAATTCCCTGATCCTCCACGGAGGGAATGCTTCTCTTTCAAGATTCGTAACGATACATTCGTATCCACCGGTATCCAGTAAAAACCGTACCATTCTTAATCTCATAGGATAGACTGCCTGTTTTCCGTCTTTTTCCAGATCTAGGAAATCAAACACGGAGCTTGGGGAAAGTTTTTTATAGTGGACAGGATCTTTTTTTGAATGTACCGTGCTCCGTGTGATAAAAAAATCCAGGTCTTCGTCCAGTTCCCTGTCAGGCAGCCGGAAACCATACGAGATCCCTCCCCTGCGGGAGATATCCTTTGTACGGATAACAAAAGACAGGCCTTTTGCCATGATATGGGCAAAAACGTGATAAGTTTCATATCCCCGGTCAGCCAGTATGATCGTTCTGGCAGGGGTGCTGATATTTCCCAGCATCTGGACCAGGGCACGGGATTCATTGCTGACCATTGTCTTTTCGATCCGTATATCTGTGTATCTTTTATTACAAAGATCATACAGCGCATGGAGATGGAGCTGGTTGGAGCCTCTTTTTCCATTGCCGGAAGGTTTACAGCTTTCTTTGTCCGCAGGGTCATAACAGATGTTCAGATCAGATCCGTCACAAGCCAGGAGCTGAAATCCATCATAAGTATGTCCTGCCGGAAGTTTCTGTGTAAAATGATAAAACAGGTAACTCATGGCATCTGGAAGAAGCTTGGCCCTTTGCTGGTGGATAGCGGAAAGAGAAGGGATATCAGCAGGAAACCTGTGCTGGAAAAAGTCATGGGATGTAGTAGAAAGAGAGCCACCCTGCATGGTTAAAAGAGAGAGGATCGTATCCCGAAAGGAAATCTTACGTTTTCTCGAAAAATCAACGCCAGGGTGAAGGACAAAAGAATCCTTCTGAAGTTCTAATTCAGAAATAGCAGACAGGAGCAATTCATAACTGGAAGCAAAAGTAGAGTTCATAAGCGAGCCTCCTTTTGTATAAAAAAAGATTGCAATGTAT
>NZ_JANGAA010000046.1:0-1768 GCF_024461705.1 Blautia sp. DFI.9.10 | reverse complement strand
TAGGTAATTGCGAAACTCGCGGTGCTCGTTCGTAACCTTGAACCAAAACAAGGAAGAATTCGCGAAGAGCACGACTTGTGGAATGAAAAATGGATAATCGCACATGTTAGGCGCACTTTAATAAGCTATGGACTTTATGAAAGTGGTAAGTCCTAAGCTATGAGTGGTTTTATGCTTCGAATATATTCGTGGTGATTGATCTTATCTGCGAGAACAACAGTAATAAGTTGTGTGATCCCGGCAAGAATCAGATCAGCATGCAGAGTCCTCTCATTTTGGGTTCGGCGTCCTGCAAGACAGAGATTGTCTTTGATGTGGTTGATATCTCTTTCGACAACAGTCCTGATTTTATAGGTATCATCCCATTTTTCGGTGCCGCGGATCGTTCCGGGATAAGCACGAAGATCCTTTTCCGGGTAGATGTAGACCATCCGCCCACATTTAGAAGAAGTACAAGGGTTGTCACAGAAACAATGACGATGGGATTTTTGAGTTGATTTATCATAAATCCATTTCATTCTTGGACAGACAAATTTATATCTTGTTACTCCACTGTGAAGTTTGGAAGTGCCTTCGTACTTCATTTGTAAAGAAGGATCATGGGGACAACACGGAATACCATCTTCATTGATGGAATAATCCAGATTTTCAAGTCCGGATCTTGCATTCAGCGGAATATAAGCTTTCGAGAAATGTTTGTCATTACCAAAAGTGTCACCGGTAAGAAGGCTCTTATAGAGTTGTGCGGTATCGAAAGCAGCATCACCCAGGAAGGTTTTTGGATTAATCAAAGGATGCTTGGAAAAGAAGTCCTTAAGTGTGGGGATTAAAAGCTTTGAATCATGAACACATTTATCTTCGTCAGGGGAATCGGATTTCTTTTCGACAACGATATCAGGATGTGAAGCCATAAAGTTTTTGTTATAAAAAGATATGTGGCGGATGATGCCCAATCCGTTAGTGACAATGCCGAACTTGAAGACATAGCAAAAATGCCCATTGATATAGAGCTGCTTAATCTCAGGATTAGCAGAAGCATGAGAAGGCATGGAACCATAGGCAGCTTTATAAGGATCATAGGATTTATCAAAGCCCTGAGCTTTCGCGTATGCCTTAAGCTGTTTGATGATCCTGTTAGCATACTTGGGATTATTTTCGGTAACAAATGCTTCTATGCCGGAAGAATCAAAGATGGTCATATCCGCTTTTGCAGAGTCAATCGCCTGACAAATAGGCTCGGTAACATCAACAAGGTTATCGAAAACAAGCTGGAGGTCATCTAAAAAATCCTGTTTGAATCGGGTGATTTTGGAAGCGTCTGGGACTTTAGTAAAACCACAGAATTCCCGAAGTGATTTTGAGTAAGCGAGAAAAGTCAGGAGAAGCTGATCCGTAGGGATAGAGAAAATACGTTGAATAATCAAAGCCCACAGAAAAGCTTGCAAAGGGTATTTACGGGTTCTGCCCGTCGATGCATAGAAATGATTTCTAAAAGAAATCGGAATTAACTCATCAATATCGATATGGGTTTCTAATAGAGAAAGAAAAGCAGGTTTGTCATTTTCAAATTTTTCATGGCAATCTGAAAAAATATCTGCCAAAGAAAGCTGTTTATATGGTATCATAAGTATCAGAATAACTCCTTTCTTGGATGTAGGTTTATAGTTTTTAGTCAACTCTATTATACCATATCCGGTGAGGAGTTATTTGTTTATAGGTAACAAAAAATGCCGTATTTATGCGGCTTGTGGCGTTTCGCAAACGCCTA
>NZ_JANGAA010000045.1:0-2540 GCF_024461705.1 Blautia sp. DFI.9.10 | reverse complement strand
AAATTCTTTAGGTTAGAATCGATGATGGAGTAAACGAAAAAGCAGTTTTGACATTTCAGTGAACTGCCCCTTCGTTTACTCCATTTTCGATTTGACCTAATTGAACAAAGTGAGCGTCCGAGTAGCTACTACCTATGGACTTTTAATCTTTTGTTCTTATCCATGATTATACAGGATTTCCTATGCTGACGCTACAAAAATCAAGGATTTTCAGATAAATAGGTATAACAATTAAACCTCAGGATTTTGAGGCTTAGAAAACATATAAAAGATTTGGATTTTAACACCTTTGCGGTATTCTCAGTTGTGGTTTCCCAAGATGTCCACCGCAGGATTTACATACATAGATGTTTATCCCGTATAGCTGTTTCAATATTTCTGGCATCTCCTTATCCCTGAGCTTTGAAAGATATTTTTTACATCCGAGGAGATTTCGGCATAAAGTGAGCTTTTTGTGTTTGCTGCGGGAACATAGAAGCCCATAATGCCGGATTCTGACAAAACGTCTGGGTGGCACATGCATCAGAAAACGCCATATAAATTCAACACCAGAAAGGGTCAGTTCCTTCCATTGTCCTTCCTTCCGGTAATCCTTAACAGAAAAAGTAACATTTTCATTGTCCATATGGATGATGCGGTGATTGCTGATAGCGATCCTATGGGTATATTTTCCGAGATAATCAATCACAGATTGTGCACCGTTAAAAGTTTTCTTACAGTAAGGAACCCATTCTATATCATAACAGGAATCTATCAGCTTTTTGAAAGCATAATGATTACGGTATTTTTCTGCTGTTCCATGAAACTCAAGCTGATCTGTATTCCAGAGATTTTTCAACTCATCCATATATTTCTCACGAAAGACTCTGGAGATAGCCCATATGGGTAGAAAAAACTCCGTACCATTGTCTTTCCACTCATTTTTCGGTGTCAGGCCGCCGCCAAGCAGTATCGTATGGATATGGGGATGAAAATTCATTTCTGAGCCCCATGTATGCAGGATGCAGATATAACCAACAGAAGCCCCGAGGTGCTTTGGGTCGGATGTCAGTTCCTGAATGGTAGCGGAAGCCGCATGATACAGCGTGTCATATAACAGTTTCTGGTTACTGTAAATGACAGAGTTCAGAATATCAGGGACTGTAAACACCAGATGGAAATAAGGGGCATCAAGCACATCCTCTCTGCGAGCATCCATCCACATTTCCTTCGGAACAGCCTGACACATGGGACAGCAACGGTTCCGGCAGGAATTATAATGGATCTGGACAGCACCACAGTCTTCGCATACACTGACATTCGCACCATAAGCTCCTGTTTTGCACTTCAGGATGTTCCGGGCAACTTTTGCCTGTTCCGGGGATGGGGAACAGCTTTCAAGGTATGCCGGATAAAAATGCCGGAAAATATCCTGGACGGTGGGTTTATTCATGGCCGGCACCTTCTTTCCTGTCAAAAGGGCTTTGAATGCCCATCAGGGATTTGTTGCTGACATGAAGATATACTTCCGTGGATTTCGGATCACGGTGTCCAAGTAGAGCTTGAATGTTCTGCCGTTCTATGCCCTGTTCCATCAGATGGGTTGCAAAGCTATGGCGCAGACAGTGCGGGGTTGCTGTCTTCGGAAGTTCAGCATCAGCTACTGCCCGCCGCATGACCTGTTCCAAAGTACTGACTGTCAGGTAATTACCGGTAAATTTATTTGGAAACAGGATGCCACGGGGACGACCTTTCTCAAACCAGTATTGTGTAAGGATATCCAGACAACGCTTAGAGAGAATGGTATAGCGGTCCATCCGGTTTTTCGTATCCCGGACATGGATCTGCATATTTGAACGTGAGATGTCATCATAGTGAAGATGGATCACTTCAGAAACCCTCATGCCAGAAGAATACATGATTGCGAACATAGCCTTATATTTGATATCGTCAACAGCAGATAACAAACGGTCAATCTCAGAGGCGGTCAGTACAGTCGGAAGTTTATGTTCCAGGATCATACGCGGAACCGTGATATCATCCCAAAGGATATGCAGGACATTCCGATAGAAAAAACGGATAGCAGAATTATAGAGATTCAAGGTTGTGGCTTTCAGTCCTTCCTCTTTTTTCGCAAGCAAAAAAGTCCTGACATCCTGACAGGTAAGCTCTTCAGGATTCTTATTCTGATATTTCAGAAAATAAGAGACATAGTTTTTATAGCAGTTGATGGAACGTTCTTTAAGGTTACGGATTTTTCCGGCTTCCTCAAGCTGTTCTAAATATTTTTCATACATAATAAAATCCTCCATATAAAATCAGTAGTTATCCAGAACACTGCTTTATATGGAGGTGCATTTGGGTCATAAAACCGCTTGCCAACCAAGCGGAAGGGTGGTATTCTTTTCATAGGCAGTGGGAAGGTCGATCCTGTTTGATTGTTTCGTTGTGGTGACTTAACAATACTACTTTTAGGACTTGCTTTCCACTGTTTTGTTATAGAAAAAAGAAAATCGCTATGCCATAGCCTTGGTAGGCCATCGCGCAGCGATTTTGTTCAA
>NZ_JANGAA010000044.1:0-4469 GCF_024461705.1 Blautia sp. DFI.9.10 | reverse complement strand
ATGTAAATATATCAAATTCAAATATATCAAATGATCAAATGTAAATATATCAAATGCAAATATATCAAATGATCAAATGTAAATATATCAAATGCAAATATATCAAATGCAAATATATCAAATGCAAATATATCAAATGCAAATATATTAAATGCAAATATATTAAATGTAAATATATCAAATACAAATATAATGTGCAAATATAATATGCGTAATGATATTGGTTGTAAATTTTTATACGATAAGATATTAATAAAAATATATGATATAATAGGGAAAATATGAAGAATACACAACAATTGGCGGATAGGCGCGAAGCGTCGTTTCTGCGGTACGTGCCCGGAAAGAGGGGGTGCAGGGGGAGAAAAACGGGCTTCGTAACTTTGAGTGCTTTCTCCCCCTGCGGTGTTTTCTCAGCTTTTCAAAGCCAATAAACAAAAAAATAATTCAATAAAAGAAAAACATACACTACTTGCGGGATGCGATGAAGTCAAGAACTTCATCTCTTTCAGGCATTACGCGGAGTGCTCCCTTCTTTGTTGTGATGAGAGAAGCTGCTGCATTTGCAAAAGTAAGCAGCTCTGCGAGATTTTCGTCAGTGAGATCCTCAAGACCGTGTTCCAGCACATAATTCAGGGTGCTTGCACAGAAGGTGTCTCCTGCACCGGTGGTTTCAATGGTTTTTTCCTGAAGGAAAGGAGCAGCCTCGACCTTCCGTCCGCGATAATAAGCGCGGCTTCCGTCTTTTCCCATTGTGATCAGCACAAGCGGGATATGATATTTTTCTTCGATAAGGGCAGCACCCTTGTCATAATCTGTTGTGTCAAAAAGAAATTCCACTTCATTATCAGAAATCTTCAGTACATCACAGCGTTCCATGCCGTATTCAATCTCTTTGCGGGCATCGTTCAGATCCTTCCAGAGTGGAGGGCGTAAGTTCGGGTCAAAGGTGATGATGCATCCGGCTTCTTTTGCCACGTCAAGAGCATAGCGGGTTGCTTCACGGACACCCTCATGTGTGGAAGAAAGCGTGCCGAAATGGAAGATCCTGGAATTGCGGATCAGATCGGCATCTACCTCATCCTTTGTCAGCATCATATCTGCACCTGGATTACGGTAGAAAGAAAAATCACGGTCTCCGTCCGGGTAAGTATGTACAAAAGCAAGGGTAGTATGAATTTCATCGTCCATGACAAGATTTCTGGTATCAATGCCGCATTCTTCTACGGCAGCCTTCAGCTGCTTGCCGAACATGTCGTTTCCGACCTTTCCGATAAATGCAGTTTTTTTGCCAAGACGGTTCAGCATGGCAAGAACGTTACAGGGAGCTCCGCCCGGGTTTGCCTCGAAAGTGGGGTTTCCCTGGGAACTGTCACCGTTTTCTGTGAAGTCGATCAGAAGCTCGCCGAGAGCTGTTACATCATACTGTCTGTTTTCCATTGATGATTCCTCCTGATAAGTTATTTGTTTCATATTCTGCTTCATATTATAATCGTTACACATGATTTTGGGAAGAACCAAATCGAATTATTTTCTGTTCTGTTACCGGTTACTTGTGGTGCTTTTTGCGAAGATTAGAACTGTTATCTTTATTTTTCTGTAAAATGGTGGTAAACTTAGTCTATAAAACAACAAATATGATGGAGGAGACGATTATGGCTGATAAAGCGTATGAATATATGGATTGGCCCCGGATCGAGGCGATCGTTTATGGGGAGGAGGCATCACCTCGTGATGTGATGCAGCCAAGGGTAACAGAGGATGGCGTTCTGATCCAGGGATTTTTTCCGGGAGCGGATGCTGCAGAGGTTGTTGTAGGGGAAAAGAGTTATCCGATGATCCTGGAAGATGAGGCTGGTTATTATGCTGTAATGCTTCCACTGAAAAGGATTCCGGAATATCGTTTCCGTGTGATAAGAGGAAGCAGGAAAGAGACTTTTTACGATGCGTATGAATGTCCATGCCAGATCACGGAAGAGGAGGAACGAGCTTTTTGTGCCGGTGTCTATTACAAGGCATATGAGAAGCTGGGAGCGCATCCGGGGACCTGTGGCGAGGTAGAAGGAACATATTTTGCTGTCTGGGCACCCAATGCAATCCGTGTCAGTGTGGTCGGTGATTTTGACAGGTGGGATGGAAGGCGTCTTCCGATGCATCGGATGCCAATGTCCGGAATTTTTGAGATTTTTGTTCCAGGTGTAGAGGCAGGGGCCTCTTACCAGTATGAGATCAAGATCAAAGGCGGCGATGTACAGCGGAAGTCTGATCCTTACGGAAATGGAACTCAGGGAGCGCCGTCTGTGATTTCTGTTGTAACAGAGCTGGGGGATTTTTTATGGCAGGATGAAGCGTGGATGAAGGAACGTGAAAGGTTTGCCAGCCGTGAAGTTCCGGTTTCTATTTATGAAACGGATGTAACAGAGTGGAAAAACAGTGGTGAACTGGTGGAGTTTCTGAAGGAAACCGGTTATACGCATGTAGAATTTCATCCGGTGATGGAGTATCTTGACCGAAGTTCAGGAGGATATTCTACGTCTGCGTATTATGCTGTGACTACCCGTTTTGGGACTGCGGCAGATTTCCGGACACTGGTGGAGGATCTTCATCAGGCAGGGATTGGCGTGATCCTGGACTGGACACCGGCTCAGTTTCCGCGGTTTGATGCAGGGCTTGAGAAATTTGACGGAACTCCTCTTTATGAAGTACAGGATCCGGCTATGGCCGTTCATCCGATGTGGGGCACCATGCTTTATAATTACGGAAGTCCTATGGTCAAAGATTTTCTTATTTCCAATGCGTTTTTCTGGCTGGATGAATTTCATGTGGACGGACTTCGGATGGATGATGTAGATGCGATGCTGTATCTGGATTTTGGAAGAGAGGCGGGACAGTGGACGGCTAATCTTTATAGTTCCAATGAGAATCTTCAGGCACTGGAGTTTCTGAAGCATCTGAATTCTATTGTGAAGAAGCAGTATCCGGGGATTCTTCTGATCGCACAGGAGGATGGTTTATGGCCGCAGCTTACAGACAGTGTGGAGAATGATCATCTGGGGTTTGACTATAAATGGAGTGGTGGCTGGACAAAGGATCTTCTTTCTTACCTGGAAGCAGAGCCTTTGGACAGACGAAATTATTATGATCAGCTGACGCTTTCCATGATATATGCATATAGTGAGCATTATGTACTGACTCTGGGGAAGAGAGATGTGGGTACGTTAAAAGAGTTTCTGGAGAAGCTTCCGGGATCTTCAAGGCAGAAGGATGCTCAGCTGCGTGCTGCGTATGGCTATCTGATGCTTCATCCGGGTGTGAAGATGACAGCGCCGGATGGGGATGTGGGGCCGGAAATGAGGGCGTATCTGCATGATCTGAATGAACTTTACAGGAATCATCCGGCGTTGTATGCAATGGATGGTAATTCGGATGGGTTTGAGTGGATCCAGTTTACCAGCTATGATGAGAATGTGGTTGCGTTTCTTCGTAAGACGGAAAAGCAGGAAGAAACGATTCTTGCGGTGTGTAATTTTTCACCGGTATCTTATGACAGTTACCGGGTTGGTGTGCCTTTTGCGGGGAAATATAAGGAAATTTTCAACAGTGACAGTGAAAAGTTTGGCGGACAGGGTGTGGTGAACGCACGGGCGAAAGCGGCTATTCATATGGAGTGTGATAACAGGGAGTTTTCTTTGAAGCTGAAGCTTCCGGCTTATGGTGTGGCGGTATTTGGGTGTACACCGGAGAAGGGGGATGTGAAGAAAAACTCTGTGAAGAAAGGAAATGTGAAAAAGACTGTGGGGAAAAGCAGGGGAAAGCGTATGGATAAAGCGAAAATGACGGTGGTTGAAAAATCTGTGGCTGTAAAGGATGCGGTAAAGGTTGTGAAACGGGTGGCTTCTCGCAGGAAGGGGGCTTCCGGGGATAAGTGATGGTTTGTGAATTAAATGGGAATATGGTTGGGGTGATTGGAGGGTAAGGATTTGAGTGGATTGTAGGAAAAAGTGCTTGCATTTTTTGTAAAATACGGTATAATATCAGTTGTGTTTAGCACAAGCTGGAATAGCTCAGTCGGTAGAGCACTTCACTCGTAATGAAGGGGTCGTGAGTTCGAGTCTCATTTCCAGCTTATATATGACTGATGGGAGTCCGGCGTCTTTGGAATATGAAGATGCCGGGCTTTTTTTGGGTGTGTATGGATGTGGTTGAGGGACGTCAGAGGAAGGTGGTATCGCTCGGTGGATGCAGTCGGGGATGCTTTTGAGGTTTTGTGAGAAGGATGGAGAGGGACGCCAGAGGAAGGTGATATCGCTCCGGGGGTGGATGCAAGCGGGGATGTTTTTGAGGTTTTGAGAGGTGGATATGGTTGAGGGACGCCAGGGGAAGAAGGCATCGCTCCGGGAGTGGATGCAGTCGTGGATGTTTTTGAGGTTTTGAGAGGTGGATGTGGTTGAGGGACGCCAGAGGAAGGT
>NZ_JANGAA010000043.1:0-6236 GCF_024461705.1 Blautia sp. DFI.9.10 | reverse complement strand
GAGCAGCTGATTTGTAATCAGCAGGTTATCGGTTCGAGTCCGATCATCGGCTTTTAACATTTAATAACGCGGGGTGGAGCAGTCTGGAAGCTCGTCGGGCTCATAACCCGAAGGTCATAGGTTCAAATCCTGTCCCCGCTACTTATGCCCAGATAGCTCAGTTGGTAGAGCAGAGGACTGAAAATCCTCGTGTCGCTGGTTCGATTCCGGCTCTGGGCATGTTTTAATGTAAAACATACGAACGGCTGGTTAGAAAAAGCCTGAGTATTAATTAATTTAATATGGGGTATTAGCTCAGTCGGTAGAGCACTTGACTTTTAATCAAGTTGTCCGGGGTTCGAATCCCCGATGCCTCACTACTTTTTAAGAGCACTGTCAGTTCGACAGTGCTTTTTTCGTGCCCGGAAAAGCCTTGTTTTATGCGGGTTTCCGGGCTTTTTTATTTTTTTATAAGTGTGTTCAAAAGTGAATTTTTTTGGCGATTTACTGTTACACTTGTGTTACACTCCCTTAGGCGAGTGCTTTTTCTACCTTTTTCCGTTTTTCCGCCTCAGTATTCCGGTCAAAACAGTAGTTTTTCAGGGTTGTCCGCTCATCTGAGTGTCCGACCAGCTCCCTTACTGTATTGATATTAACATGAGCATCCAACAGGGTTGATATGTAAGTTTTTCTTACCTTATGAGAACTTTTTACTGTTGTGCCATATTCCTTACAATACTTGCGGAAACGGTATGCAACGGCATACTGGGGAAGTGGTTTCCCATCCATTGAGAAAATATATCCGATACTGTCTGCCCCGGTTTCTTTCTGCCTTGACCGGGCTGTTTCAATGATCTCCCTGGCCTTTTGGGTCAGTATCACCTGCCTGTCACCACAATCCGTTTTGGCGTGTTCAATGATCTTTTTTGTGTCTTTGTTGTACATGCGCTGGATATGGATATAATCCGGGCTTTCAATGTCCTCATACCGGACGGCACACAGCTCACCGATACGCAATCCTGTCTGGAACAGGAATGGAATTGCCAGCGGTGCAAGATCATACGTGCAGTTGTGGCTGTAGTAGTCTTTCCATGCCAGTTCGGTTATTGCGTTTTCTTCGGCTGTCTGATAGACCTGCGTTGCATCGGGTTTCTTTTTAACCTTCCGAAACATTCGCTTGCCGTCGATTTTTACATACTTGAATGGATTTTCCAAGATAAGGTTTAAGTCCGCCGCATAGTCCAATGCCTGCCGCATAATCACGGTGCTGTTGTAGTATTGCGTTTTGGTCATGGAATGTTTCTTTATGAGTTCATGCGCCCATACATCTAATGTCAGCTTATTAAGCTTCCGAAGCGGCTTTTTGACGATCGGTGTGCCTAAATAGTAGGCTTTCCAGTCAGAATCTATCCGGCTGATGTAAGTCTCTGAATTGGTGTGCAGAGCCTTGTATTTCAGCCAGGTTGGATAAAAAGATTCCAGTGTCACCCGATCTTCGTCATCGTACCACTCAAGGCCGTAGTAGTCTGCAAGTGCTTTGTAAAGATCTTCTTCTGAGGTCTTGACAATCATCCTCAGACCGGACTTACAGCTTTTGTCCGGTACACGGGTTCGCCAGCGATGGTCTTTCTCGTTTTGGCGGATGGTGTGCGGATGTAAAGGTTTTAATTCGTTTTTCAGTTTTTCTAGCGTTTTCTTCTTCATGGATTCTTTAATTTTTTCCATGTCGCTTGAATCCAGTATATCATTTTTCAGTGCCAGTTCAAGTAATTTCAAGTTTTCGCTGTTGTCCATGATGTCTTATCATTTTTTCAACGCAAAAAAAGAGGATATTTCTATCATTCCACGATACAGCACAATACATCACAAGCGTTGATAAAAATATCCTCCCTATTTAATTTAACGGATTAATTTACCGCTTGGTCATTCTTCGGAAAAACAGTTTTCGTAGCAGAGCTCGAAATTGTATGTGACTTCCAGATAATAGGTCACTGTTTTGCTTTCTTTTATAGCGGTAATATTAATACGTTCACCGGCAGGAGTGGAAAACATTACCTCTGTTGCTTCATTTTTTCCAATTTCCAGATTGCGGATAAGGTCAACTTTGTCCTCGGTTTCCTTGGCTTTAATTGACATACGGATGATGTTACGCATGGTCTGAGGGTACTTGTTTCCTTTAATGCTTTCTTCAAAAGCTACTCTTAATCCCTCGATTTTATCTGATATTTTCATTTGAAAAATCTCCTTTTTTTTGTTTTTTCGGTACGGTAACAATACGCTTCAATACATGGATTACCTGATACGGTATAAACGTTACTTTACGGTCAGTACACTACAGTTACTTTGCAGTACAATATTTTCATATGCGATTATTCGCAGTTATCACAAATGTCTTTGGAATAACAAATCTCGTAATTTTCCTCTATCTCAATATGATAGATTGCATTGCCATCCTCATTTAATGCGGCGTTTACACTGAGGGTCGCATTGGAGGCTGTTGTGAAAAGGATTTCATAGGTTTCCTGGTTATCCGTGTTCATGATGCGGCTGAAAGTAATTTCTTCGCCTAAAAACTTCAAGAAACAGCCATGCTTGTAAAGAGCGGACATAACGATATAAATTCTGTCCCGGTCAATGATTCCTTTCGTGATCCGCTTTTCGAATTCTTTTCGTAAAAGCGTTAATTTGCGGTCAGTCATATAAAAATTCCTTTCTGATGATAAATCATTGTGTACTGGTCAGGGTGTCCCTGACCAGCAGGTATATAGTTACATTATTTGTTGAATGGGTTTGCTCTGCTTTCCTCAATGGACAGAGTATGGAAGTCCTCTGATCGTTCCAGATATTTCTGGACAGAATCATAAACTCTGATCTTATCCTTTTCGAAAATCCAGACTTCGCTGATACGGCGGAGAAAGGCATTCCATGATTCCGGTTTTTCCAGCTGAATGTTTCTGTACTGATCTTCCAATGGCTCATTTGAGAGCATATAGATGGTCTGTGCACACATAAAGCGGTTAGAATACCGGGCTGGCAGGTCAATAGGATAAATGTCCAGATACTGTAACATATCTGCGATCGGCAACTGGCTTCGGTATTCCTCGAAACACATGACAGACTGATAGCTGTACGTGTCAAACGGGTGCTGGTAGTCGCAGACCTTGTAAACATTCCTGTCCCCATGCGTGTCTAATACATATCTGGTTTTTCCGGTTCCGGTTTCACCGAAAATGTAGATTACTTTCAGGTTCAGCCGCCGTTTTCCCCTGTAACGTTCTGCGAGGATGGTCGTGCGGAGCCTGTCGATCTTATCAATATGTAAGATATAATCATGGTTGATCGCGAGGATTTCCGCATTGTTATAGCCATCAAAAACAAGATTGTAAAGTTCCTCCATAGCTACGTTTTTGCCCTTCTGTTTTGGAGGGGAACCCCATTCTTCAAAAGTACCCGGCACGCTTGTTTCTGCTTTCTCAGAATCCTTCCATTTGCCGGACTTCTGGATGTATTCAATATTGTCTTTTACAGTTCCCCTTGCAACCTCGATGTGGGCTGTCGGGAAGTGCTTTTTCACCGTACTCCACCGTACTCTTGATCGGAAAACGATATACAGGTGCGTGTGGGGTGTTCCGGTTTCGGCTACTTCATCAGACATGCAGAAATATACCAAGGTTGGAAAGTGTGATACCAGCGTTTCTTTGATCGTTGTATGGTCAAAGCCATCCTCAAGGGGATTGTTGATTGTGAGCTGAAAAGAATTTCTCTGTACATTCAGCTTCGCCTGGATTTCCCGGTCTGTTATCGGGGAAATATGCGTTTCCTCCACCAGTGGTGGAATCTTTTTCTTTTCGTCCATGAAATTTTATCTCCTTTATCGGACATGTTCGCTTTGTTTATTGATAGCGAACAGTGATTTTATGCCCTGAAAGCCTTTTATTTACGGGCTTTTTTGGGATTTTTTTGTTGTTTGTTCACCGGGCGGTAATACTGACCGCCCGGCGAACGGTCATTCCGTCCTCACCGTCTGACCACTGGTTCAGCCTTCGGCTGTCCCAGCGATCAGAGCGGTAAGTTCGGCCTGACGATCCAGTTTCCGTCTGATTTCCCGGTTGAGGGTATCAGGATTCCGGATTCTGGGAACGATGATTTCCTGAACGCCATCCTGCCCATCAATCAGGGCAAGAGCCTGTCCCGGCTTGTAGCCACTGGTCGGGTTTTCTTCCAGCTCACCGGAAAAGCCCAGCATCCGAAACTGTTCAGCGGAGCATCTTCCAAAAGATACGACGCACTGGAACTGCTCCCTTGAGCCAGAATCAAAAAGATGTGCGTCGGCACGCTGGACACAGATGAATACGCCCATATTCAGCCCACGGGAGACTGCAAGGAGTTCACCGATCTTTGCCTGTAACTCGGATTTCAGCTTCTTTGCCTGCGTTTCTGCGTAGGCCAGGAGGCCAAACCATTCCTCTACAAACAGCGTGTAATGAGTTTGTAATTTGATCTTATTTTCACGAACATATACGAAGAAATCATAAAATTCCTGAATCATCGCGATCGCATCATTACCAGAGGCATAGGCTGACGAACCTTCGAAACTCTCGTACTCCTCCCCACCTTTATAGTCAGCGATGTACACGGCACTTTCGTCTGTTGCCAGTAAATTCCCTATGTACCATCGGGCAGACAGGCTCTTACCAGAACCAGATTTCCCAGCAATCAGAACAGAAGAGGTCTGCTTGGCCAGCTTGATGTTTAACGGAATCTTAATACCCGTTTTCTGATAGTCCTCCAACAAATATCCAAGCTTCATGGCTCGTCCTCGTCATCAAAGATGTGAAAAACCTCTTCCAGTGGCTCCGCTTCATCGGATGAAGTGGTATCTGTTAATGATGCCTGTACCTGCGCTTGTGAATCCAGATATTTAAGCCCCACAACGGATAATGGAATTGCAAACTGAATCCGGGTAGGAGTGGCAACAAAAACTCTCACGATAACTTTCTGCTGTCGGGTGTCCAAGTAATAGGACTGAACTGCATGCTCGATCAGCTTGTTGAACTGTCCACGCTCGATATCCCGGTATTTTTCCTTTAAACCAACGGCAGTAAAGCTGAAAAACAGGCAGTCGTTCATTACAGAATAATTTTCAAGAACTGGAAATTCAAAAACCTGTTTTCCCAGCAAATGTTTCAGGTCATTTAGTTCGTCATTTGTAAGACCTAAGCTCTGGTTGACGATCTTTTCAGGGTTCGTGTGTCCGGTTTCTTCCATTACCCACCAGAACAAACAAGAACCAATTTTTTTTGTTACATCAGCAAGCCAACGTAAAAAATGAGCGATTCCCTGATCTAAGGATGCTAAATTTTTTCTCTTATAGAAGATGTAGCCGCCGCTTGCTATAATGCCAATGGAAGCAAATGCGCTCACAATGGCAAGAACAATATAGTATGCCATCTCTTTATTTGGGGAGCTGTCAGCTCCCCGCCTCCTTTCTTATTAAGCTTCATAATCCGTTACTATTTTTATTGACTTGGCCTTGAAGGAGTCTTCGATTGAATTCGTTCTTTCAGCATAGTAAGCTGTGACTGTTCCTCCAATAATCTCAACAAAAATTTTCTCACCATTTTCTCGATGTTCCAGTAATTCATCTGGGTCGATCAGTGGGTTTGTTTCTTCAACTTTGATTGCGATACGATCAAATGAAAACAGGTCAACGCAATCATAGAAATAACTGTCAATCTTATCGGTGCGAGTTCCTTCTTCATAGACTGGAACTGGTCGCACGTTTACTAACATCATCCTTGTGCCACTGACTTTTGAGCTGTTTAAAATATCCAGCGGTCGCTGACAGATGGATGAATTAATTTTTAATCTAGTCATGAATATCCTCCTGTGCTAGAATAAATTTGTTGATAAAGTTTCTGGAGAACTTATCTCCGTGAGCCGCTTTCTGTTCCTGCAGAAGGTGGCTCGATTTACAGGTACGTTCCTGGGCGGTGGCCGGTATCGGTTCATGGCTTTCTCCTTTCTTGCAGTTGCCGTTCTTAATTACAAGTAAAGAATAACATTGATGTAAGAAACAGTTTTGAATGATCTATATCCTACCCTGAGGGGAAGAAGTTCAATTTCAAATAACTTCCAGGGGCGGTGGCAGGTATTGGTTCATGGCTTTCTCCTTTCTTGCAGTTGCTGTTCTTAATTACAGGTAAAGAATAACATTGATGTAAGAAACAGTTTTGAATGATCTATATCCTACCCTG
>NZ_JANGAA010000042.1:0-10176 GCF_024461705.1 Blautia sp. DFI.9.10 | reverse complement strand
GGTAACAAAAAATGCCGTATTTATGCGGCTTGTGGCGTTTCGCAAACGCCTAAGTTATAAAAACATGTGAGGTAATAATTATGAAGGCAAGAATTCTTGTGATAGAAGACGAAATGTCAATCAATGACCTGCTATGTATGAATTTGGAGATTGCAGGGTATGAAACAGTAGGATATCTGGATGGAAATGAGGCATATGAAGCAATTATTCAAGATCATGCGTTTCAGTGTGCACTTGTAGATATCATGCTTCCCGGAAGAGACGGATATAGCCTGTTACCGAAACTGAAGCAGTATGAAATCCCCGTAATATTTCTTACCGCAAAGGGAGATATCGCGAGCAAGATAAAGGGATTAAAAGACGGTGCAGAAGATTATATTGTAAAACCATTTGAAATGCTGGAAGTGATGGTCCGTCTTGAAAAGGTACTGGAACGTAATGGCACTGTACAAGAACAGATTCAAATTGGTGATGTTATCATTGATACGTCTAGTCGTACTGTTACAAAAATGGGCATGGAAATCTATTTAAAGCCAATGGAATATAACTGCCTCATGGTGTTCGCCAAAAATCCGAATAAAGCACTGACCAGGAATCAGATTCTGCAGGAACTGTGGAATGAAGAGTTCTGCGGAGAAACAAGAACTGTGGATGCACATGTGGGTCGTATCAGGAAAAAACTTGGCTGGCAGGATAAGATTAAAACAATTCCCAGAATCGGTTACAGACTTGAGGTGGATTTATGAAACTCTTAATAAAGATTTTTTTTCAGACTACATGTATCATTCTGTTGGTGTCGTCAGGGATCTTTCTCTATACCACTTATTGTTGGAAAAATCAGAGTATACAGAATATCAACAGTTATGAAAGCAGTATATTCAGAACAAATATCTTACAGTTTGAAAATAAAACAAGCCTTTCTGACAATCAGAAACAGAATGCCGACAACGAAATGCGCCCCCAAATAGTTACTTATGCTTTTCGGCAGGTTTTTCATGACAGCGCGGTTTTATATCTTGATGGAAAAATGACCTATAATGGAACTGTTTATGAATTCGATGTAAAAAAGTTAAGAGAATTATGTGAAAGTAAGGCAAACATGGTGGATCATGGCAGCAACAGTGACGGTCATGGCCCTATGGTCAGTCAGATAAATGGAAGGACACTTTTGTTATTTTACTATGGCAATGTAAATATGGGATATCAGATTGTTACTTATAAAGATATAACAGATGTAATAGAAAAAAGTCATCTGCTGTTTTTTCAGACGGGTGGATTTACTTTATCTTTGATCGTGGTGATGGGAATTATCCTTTATTTGAGCCTTCGAAAAATCACAGCACCGCTTACAAGCCTAAGAGAAGCTACGCTTCTTGTTTCTGAAGGTATTTATGATTTTAAAGTACCGTCAGAGGGCAATACAGAACTTGCGCAGGTAGGTGCAACCTTTAATTTTATGACAGGTAAAATAAAAGAACAAATTGAAAGTCTTTCTAACATAAACCGGACACAAAAACAGCTTATTGGAAGTCTGGCTCATGAGCTGAAGACCCCAATGACTGCAATCATAGGCTATGCAGATACATTGCTTACTGTGCGCCTAACTCCGGAAAGGCAGGAGAAGGCTCTGATTTATATTGAAAATGAATGTCGCAGGCTTTCAAGACTTTCTATGAAAATGCTGGAATTAACCGGACTCTACGAAGCTTCGGAAGACTCATTCAATCCAGCTGAAATACAGGTGGATAACTTCCTGAAAGAAGTAAAAGAACTCATTGATTGCAGGCTTCAAGAAAAAAACATCTCTCTTGATGTATTTTGTGAACCAAAAGAATTGGTAAAGAAGTTTGATCAGGACTTAATGATAAGTGTAGTGACAAATCTAATTGATAATGCAGTCAAAGCTTCCAGGAAAGAATCTAAAATTGTGCTTGAGGCAACCCCAGACCATCTGATGGTTCAGGATTTTGGAAAGGGAATACCGAAAGAGGATCTGGAAATGGTGACGGAACCATTTTATATGGTAGACAAATCTCGTTCCAGGGCAAAAGGAAGTGTAGGACTCGGTCTTTCTTTATGTCAGAAAATTATAGAACTGCACGATTTCCAACTGAAGATTGAAAGCAATCCGGGAAAAGGAACTACCGTCTCTGTTTTCTGGTAATCACACTAACGTTTACATATCAGTTACAAATCGCGAAAGATTTGGTGTAATGCTCGATGATATACTTATAACAACCTTAGAAAGGAGATATTACCAGAAATGAGAAAAAACATAAAAAAGTTTGCAGGAATAGTGCTTTGTATTGGAATGTTTACAGGATGCGCACAGACCCCGGATTCTTCTTTGGTAAAGCCGAAGGGGAGCAAGGCTGTAGATGCTTATACGGAAGCGGATGATGTTAGCGGTTCTAAAGGAGAAGCATCTGAAAGCAAGAACGATGACGGTTCAGAGTCAAAGACAACCATCAGGAATCTCATTGATGCTCCTCAAAATTATAAAAGCCATGTGGAAGATGACAGTGCCAAGCTCGTGGTAAATACAGATGCAAGCGTAGAAATTCCGGAAGTGGAAAAGATATCTGCTATTTCTGTCACCGCGGCAGAAGTTACCCAGGAGCTTCTCGACCGTATTACAAACGCATTCTTCTCAGAGGCAAAACTTTATACCATGGATAGTTATTATGTGAAGACAAAGGATGAAATTAAAAAAACTCTGGATGAACTAAAAGAAGACGTTGCAAACGGAAACCTGGATCCGTATAACTATGGAACAGACGATGATGGGAATTATGTCTATGATATCTATGAAGATATTGAGACATGGGAACAGGAATACGAAACTGCTCCGGAAAAGAAAACCCTGACAGAGGCAAAACCTGTTGCCGGAAATTATTTCAGTTGTATTGCACAAATGCCAGACGATTCACAATACTACTATATGATATCTTCCGATGGCTCCGATACCTTGTCAGTCAAGATCAAGAAAGCAGCAAACAAGGGCGGGGAAAAAATACCGGAGGATGCAATGTGGTGTGATTACGGATATTCTGAAGAGGAAGAAAAACCCACAGAAGAATCTATCGGGCTGTCCCTGGATGAAGCAAAAAAACTTGTAAAGGAAAAAGTTGAAAAAATGGGCATCACAGATTTGCAGTTTTCTAACTGGAATTACGCGGTGTGCAAAAGTTTTGAAGACGATAATAGTTCAGGTGATTTTGGAAATGGATATAGAATTGATTATGCACGTACCATAAATGGTGTGCCGGTCACTCAGACAATTGCAAACGGTGGGGCATTGGAAGATATGGACAGCACAATGGAAACATGGTCTTATGAAAGTCTCTGTTTCTATGTCGATAAAGATGGCATAGAAAGCATGACTTATTCAAATCCCTACACAATTGGTAAAATAAAGACAGAGAATTTAAATCTTCTTTCGTTCAGCGAGGTTATGAAAATTTATGAAAAAATGATGGTGGTAACAAACGCTGATAATATGCAATATGAAAATTCCAGGGTCTATAATATTGATCGGATCGTTCTTGGCTATGTCAGAATATATGAGCCGTCTACTGACGCACACACAGGTATTCTGATCCCCGTCTGGGATTTTTTCGGCAGCATGACTTCAGAAAGTGAATATAACGGAGAAACAGAATCAAATACCAGTAAAGATCCGAATGAAAGTTTCCTTACCATTAATGCCGTGGATGGCAGTATCATAGACCGGAATCTGGGTTACTGACATGAGACAGGTATTTGGAATTGTAAGGTACAATTTCTTCGGATTTCTACGCAATCCCAAAGTTATTTTTATATTTCTGTTAGAATTTGTACTTAGTTTCCTGCTTACAGGCAGAATCATGGTTGTAATGGAGACCTACGATACACCGGTACAGGCCATTGAACCATTTATCTGGACATTTGGGGATGGGATAGCAGTACTGTCCAGTTCGCTGCTCTTGCTTCTTATGTTTTCTGACCTGCCGAAGATGACACCTATTACTCCGTACCAGCTGACCCGGACAACCAAGAGGAAATGGCTTTTAGGTCAATTCATTTATGTTATTCTTGTAACTGTTTTATATACGGTTTTGATGCTGCTGTTTACGGCCGTGCTGTGTATGAAAAAGAGTTATCCAGGTAACCTGTGGAGCGAAACTGCGGCCATGCTTGGTTATTCAGAATTAGGAAAAAACCTGCAGGTCCCTTCTACAGTAAGGGTCATGGAAAGTATCTCACCCTATGGCTGTATGCTGCAGGTTTTCTTCCTTCTGTTTTGTTATTCGCTGACCTTAAGCTTTGTAATCCTTGTAGGAAATCTCTATAAAGGGAAGACTAAGGGGATGATTTTTGGCCTTCTTTACAGTGTCTTTGTTTTTTTATTGGACCCGAAAGTACTGGCTGCAATTTTACATAAAGAAAAATACGAAATGTATCAGGTAAATGTATTAATCTGCTGGATCAGTCCTCTGAACCAGGCAGTATACGGAAAACATAACTTAGGTTATGACCCATTGCTTCCGAAAATCACGCATTCCTACATGTTTTTTCTGGGTATTTTAGTTCTTCTTGCAGTTTTTGCAATTAACCGGATGAAAAAATATACCTTTGAATTTCTTGGAGAAAAGACATGATCGGGAGGGGGAATACCTGTGTGGGGTGAAACAAAACGTATGTTATTTAATAAGAATTTTCTGGCAGCATGGCTGATAGCCTGCATTTCCATCGCCATTGGCCAGACTTATCCCAGCTTAAAAAAAGCACTGGCATGTGGTACTTTTATCAGTATACTGGAAGGTTCCTTAAAAAGTCAGGCAGTATCTTTTGCCATTCCGGTAGCGGCCGTATTGCCATGGAGTGATTCCATTCTGCAAGAATATAAAAGTGGATTTTTAAAGGAGATACTTCCCAGAACGACCCGCAGACAGTATGTCGAAGGTAAAGTCTTTTCTATTATGATGTCTGGTTTTATGGTCTGGACATTAGCTATACTAACGGTACTTTTTATCAATTTTATTGTGTTCTATCCGCTGGAGATACAGGGTGCTATTCAGAAAGAAGCACTTCTGGACTTGCTCATGAAGGCATTCCGGACAGGACTTATCGGAAGTATCATAAGTACTTTCGGTGGAAGCTGCGGGATTTTATGGGATTCTGCTTACATGGCATATGGAATCCCTTTTGTAAGCTTTTATTTTGGAATTATCCTTCATGACCGCTATTTTAAGAATCAGATATGGTTTTATCCAGTAGAATGGATACTGGCTGATGAAAATTGGGGACCGGACAAAATAGGAGTTTGGCTATTTCTACTGTTGTTTTTATTAGTAATGCTGGGAATTCTGGGAGGTGTTTTATATGGAAGATTGGAAGAAATCTGAAGGGACATTTAATCTGGCCTGTGATCCGCAAAGAGCAAGTGGAATGATACAGAACACCTGCGTAAAAATAGAACACGTGACCAAACGTTTCGGTGAAGACATCGTGTTACAGGAAGTAAATCTTTCCTTGAAAACAGGAAACGTCTATGGGATTGTTGGAAATAACGGTTCAGGAAAGACCGTCCTTATGAAATGCATCTGTGGGTTTCTTCCTGTAACTACAGGCACTATTTTTGTATTTGGGAAAAAAATAGGCCATGATGTGGATTTTCCTGAAAGTCTTGGAGTTATTATCGAGACTCCCGGTTTTCTTACACAATATACGGGCTTTAAAAATCTGGAGATCCTGGCAGACATGAATGGCCGGATTTCGAAGGCCGATATCCGCATAGTCTTAAAAAGGGTAGGATTGGATCCGGACATGAAGAAACCAGTCGGAAAATATTCCCTTGGAATGCGTCAACGCCTTGGTATTGCACAGGCCATTATGGAAGATCCTCTGTTTTTGATCCTGGATGAGCCGTTTAATGGACTGGATAAACATGGCGTGGAAGAAATAAGAGAACTTCTGCTGGATTTAAAAGCAGCAGGAAAAACCATTTTGCTGGCAAGCCATAATGAAGAGGACATCAGAATCTTATGTGACCACGTATATGAAATGGATGGAGGAATCTTAAGAGAAAGGACTGCCTGATAATGAAAAATTTATTTGTAAAAACGGCATTAGTATTGTGTACGACAATAATATTTCTTCCAGCTACCATTTTTGCCACAGAGCCTCAAAATACGGAAGTTACATCTGCTGAAGAAGGATTTACGGACTCAGATCCGTCCGTATCTTATGAGAATGATAACTCGTTAACCCTTGATGAAAAAGAGGATGAATCTCCGAGTACCGAACCTCCGAGTACCGAACCTCCGGCAGAGGATGAAAAGACTCCTGATAAAGCTGATACCGATAAAGAAAATCCGGATCCGGATATTTTTACATCAGGAGATGACTTTGGTGATGGTTCTAAATCGAATCCTTTTCATGTTGTAATAGACAGTGATAATCCGGAAGACGGTGACGCCCCGCAGATAACAGATCCGGTTATAGACAACGGGTATTCGGGCGGTGGGGGAGGAGGTAATTCAACATCAGACTCATCAAGTGAAAAAATATTACATAAACCGCAGGTATTATTAGAAGACAGCAATCTTTCAGGTGGACGATTGGAGGCTGGTTCTACAACAGAAATGTCGCTGACATTTCGAAATAAAAGCTGCAGTCAAAATGTATTTGGTTTAAAAATTTCCCTTTCTACAGAGAACAAAGGAATTGAATTTGAGAAAAACTCTTTTTATGTACAAGTCCTGGCTCCTGGTGAAGCAATTACTTTGGAACAGATGATTACTATAACAGAAAACTGTGATCCTGGCCAGGCTGTCATTACTTTTTCTCTGGATTATGAAGATTTGAAAGCAACGGCAACTACCAGTACAGAATTACTGTCTTTTCAGATCATCCAACCGGTTCGTGTTAAGCTGGAAGCTTCAGATATTCCATCTGTTTTATACACTATGGATACAGTAGAGATCCCGGTAAAAGCAATGAATCTAGGAAGAGACAAAATATACAATGCAAGTGTCAGCTTAAAGGCTGATGAATTAAGCTCAAACGATACTGCATTCTTAGGGACCATAGAGGCCGGAGATTTATCCCAAGGAAGTCTTCGCATATATGTAAAAGGAAAAACAGGAAAATGTGCAGGACAATTAATTCTTACGTATGAGGATGCAGATGGCAAATCATATGAGGAAGAAATAAAATTTGATTCTGAAATCAAAGAAACCCAGATAAAGTCTTTAAAGGTTGAAGATGACCAGGAGAAAACCAATAACTGGTGGTATTCCATAGCTGCAGTTGTTGCAGTACTGCTTATTTCCATAATCCTGATTCTGGTCAGAAAGCTTCATAAGAAAAATATCCTTCTCGAAGAAGTGAGAAAGGCGGATTCTCATTGAAAAGAAAAAAAATAGACAGCTTTACCTTATTTGTCATACTTCTGCTGGCATTGATACTTACATTATTAGGAATGCTGCTGGCAGGTATGAAAGAAGAAAAACGGCAATTTACTGTGTTGCTCCCACTTGGAGATCTGGCTTATGATGAAGATTTTTTGCAGAAAGCGAAGAAGATAAAAGGTATAAAAGAAATCTGGCCAGTCATAGAAGTCCCGGTTGTCATCAAAATTGAAGATTATACGGAAACAACGACTTTTTCAGGAATTGATATGAATGCGTTTGGAAAAAATCCAACTCAGAATGAACTGGGGAAGATGCCGTTGTTATTGCTGGGAAATGGTTCCCTACGGGATATGAAAGACTATAATAATCATGCCATTTCAAAAAAACAACAGGAAAAATTTTTAGAGATGGGTGAAAACCTGAATATTTTTTATTCCCTGGATGAAAAAGAGAAGGATACTTCCAAAGCCACAGATGATCTTACTACCTTATCCAGCAATTCCGCAAGAGGACCGCAAACCTCATATATGCCCTGTAAAGCCGCTGTAGTAATAGAAGGCAACGAAATCTACATACCCATTTCCCAGGCACAGGATCTCTGCAGAGAAATAGGAGAGCCTTCTGAAATCAGTAAAGTATATCTAAAAATAAATGGAAAAAATAACCTGGAGAACGCAAAGAAAATACTTTCAGGAATTTAACATAATATATAGCAAGAAGTCTCTTTCCTTTACAGATGTGCAATGAATTGTAAAAGCACTGTACGAACGCTGTAAAAGCAAAAAAGAACACTTGGTTGGTGATGCAGTTCATGGTATAATAGTATCAGTTGATAACATAAATGATAAAAAAGCTAATTTTGTTAAAAAAGGATCACAATGTACATTTAGAATATCAGATTTACCGCCTTTTGATCATGTGGTTGTAATGTTCCGTGCATAGCCCAGAATGGAACTAAGTAAATTTATCAATGTCTGTCCCTTTTTCAAAATCTGAGATTTAATTGGCAGAAGTATATCACATGATAATGTTTATGGTATGGAAAAAAGCTTTCGTTGTAGCCTATGGTTTTGCATGGAAAGTTATTGGATAAAAGATACTGATTAATACTTGGTAAAATGAGGGAGCTCACAAATGAAAAAAATTACAATTGCCTTAATTATGGTTATATCATTAATAGCACCAATTCAGACAATGGCGGAGAGTGTTACCCAGAACGGTACAATAATAGAGCCTTTGGAACAGAATATTGAACAGATCATCGATGAAATCACTTCTGAACCGCGTCCAATAAATTCTGATGCAATACAGAATGTAAAAGAATATATTAGTGAATATTTTGGCAATCTGGGATATGACAATATAGAATACCAGAAATTCGAATATAACGATGAAAACAATGAGAATGCAATAAGGCATTCCTCGCAGGCGGATGTGTTTCTGGCATCAACAGCCGAGAATGCAATTGTTGACGGCATTGGTGAAAATATCATTGTGACAAAAAACTCATCTATTGATACTACAAAAAATCTGATCATAAGTGCCCATTATGACAGTGCAGAAGATTCGGTGGGCGCCAATGATAACGGTTCCGGAGTGGCAGCAGTGCTTGAACTGGCAAGGATTTTAAAAGATACAGAGATACCGTATAATATAAAATTCATCCTGTTCTCGGGCGAAGAGAAATATATGCTGGGTTCAAGATGGTATGTTGGTAAGCTGACGGAGGACGAGCGGAAACAGATCATCGGAGTAATAAATATTGATACTATTGCAGAAAAAAGTGATCTGGGTTATATGGCGATGATCGAAGGAAACAAAAGACCAGACAATGCGGAATATGATGATGAGGGATTGAAAAAACTGGCAGAATTAAATAAAAACAGTATGTCAGAACTATTTACACCCAGTGACAGATTTTTCCTGACAATGGCAACCAACAGTGACCATTATCCGTTTGCATTAGTGAATATCCCGGCAGTATCTATTGTCCAGGACTGGCAAGATGGTTTGAACGTGAATGATAGTTCTGATGTAAAAGAAAATATGGATATGCAGAGAATTGTGGAAGTGATTGATCAGGTTATGGAAGTACTTCCAACGATCAATTAAATTTATATCAAAAATCTCCCACTAATGGTAGTGCCAGATAAAAAACATTGTAGAAGTCAGTAATATTAATGTTTTTCATGGTGCTAGCACAGTGTGAAGTCGAAATAATCAAATACTGACAGAGACTAGGAGGTGGAATAATGAAAAAATGGATCGTGATGCTGGCGGTACTTGTTATGTTCTGTCTGGCGGGATGCGGGGAAAAGCCGATGACAGCAGTGTATTTTCATACAGATGATAACAGCTGGTATTTTGCGGATCTGGACACGGACACGATTTTCTCCGGAACGATACCGGATAAGCTTACGGATGAGAATGGAAAGAAGCTGACAGAGGAAGATATGACAGACGGAGATGTTTACCTAATCTATGGAGATGGTATCATGCTGGAAAGCTTCCCGGGACAGTATCCGGGAATCACAAAGATGGTACGGAAAGAACAGGGCAATCAGGAAAAGGCCGATCATTACCGGAAGGAGCTGCTTTCCATGATGCGTCCGGTGACTGGAGAGTGATAAAATAAAGCTTTTTTAGAAAAATATTAAAAGAAAATATATATCCATTTCTTCTATATTTTGATAAACTATATATTAAGGCCACTGAGAAGAATAAATTTTAACAAATGTAGCAAGAATTCTCCCACCTCTTCAGGTGGTGAGATGAATTG
>NZ_JANGAA010000041.1:0-11322 GCF_024461705.1 Blautia sp. DFI.9.10 | reverse complement strand
AAATCGCTATGCCATAGCCTTGGTAGGCCATCGCGCAGCGATTTTGTTCAATTTCAGTTGATATTTCACATATTTTAGGAAATTTAATAACTGTTATATTTGATTATCAAATTCTTCGCAAACCCTTGAAAATACTAAGTTTGTAGCAAGTGTACTTCCCCTTACTCTTTCCCTTGTGTTACATTCTCCCATTAGCTTTCATGAACCTTAATATGGGAAAAATTAAGGGAAAGAAAATTTCATAACACAGTATAACATATAACAATAACGACATGGTGAACTGATTGAAATGTTTTCGATATTTAACTCTATAACTGATTATCAAAAGAAAATGGAGATAAGATACGATGAGAACAATTTATGCAGAATACAACATAAATCACGATAGTATTGATGTTTACACAAGTGCTGGATATATGCTTCGCATTGACTGCTGGGAAGCTGAAAAAGATTTAAAAACCACATATGGATCAGAATGTGCACTTACTTCATTAGCTGTGGATGAGCCTTTGGAATATGCAAGATTATATCTTGAGGGCAATTTACAGATGTGGGTGGATGCAGAAGATTCATTAGAACTTTATTAAGTGAAAGAGGGATAGTGTTCATTAAGAGTGCTATCCCTCTTTAAAGAATGTGCGAAATGCAATAATTACATATTTTCTATGGATTAACAGAGCGCCTAAAAATAATCCATGTACTTATGAAGTAACAAATCAATAAAATTACCAAAATCCCCATTGTTGCCCCTATTTGTAACATCAATGTACTAAACCCAATATAGGCTGAAATTTCTGCTGATATGGTTTGGATAAAGTAAGCTATTACAACAGCAGCTACAATGATTGCTGTGATAATTGGAAGCCCAAACCAAACACTTAATTGTTGCAAGATAAGTTTTCCGATATGCTTTTCTTCCGCCCCCAATTTTCGGAGTACAGAGAAGCGATATTTATATTGTCCTGCGTCTAAGAGTTGTTGCAAAGAAAGTACGGTAAGACATATAACCATCAGTACGACAGCACCATAAATCATTGCAGTCTGTAAAATAAAGTTATTTGCTATGGAACTATTGATTTGCAGTGTGCTAAAACGCACGCCATAAATAGCCCCGGTTTCTGCCTGCTCGGGATATTTCTCTGTAAAAAGTTTTTCCAGTTTCCTTGCATTTTCATAGGAGATATTTTCCGTTGTTGTAATATATCGGTTTTTTATTAC
The DNA here is from genome assembly GCF_024461705.1 of Blautia sp. DFI.9.10. Taxonomy (NCBI): domain Bacteria; kingdom Bacillati; phylum Bacillota; class Clostridia; order Lachnospirales; family Lachnospiraceae; genus Blautia; species Blautia sp. DFI.9.10. Next base: position 10,104 of record NZ_JANGAA010000041.1, on the reverse strand, counting down.
TGGCAACAGCTTTTCACAAATATTGTCTGGAAGTACATACAATACATTTGTATAGGAATTGTACGCTGTTTCTCCAATCGGATCCTCATAATAGGACTGCCCGGAAAGAGTCAATTCTCCTGCGTCTGTCATAATGCTGGTGTGTTCTTTCAAAAAGCTATCCCGTTCTTCCTCGGTGGCGATTGCTTTCCATTGTGTTGTAAATTCATCTTCCTCCAGAGAAATCTGTTCGTAACCCAGCATTTCCCGTATAGTGTTATAATCACTCAAAGAAATTGCTACAATCGGAAAATCATATTTCTGTCTGTTGTGAAAATCGTCTTTCTCTGGCAGATATAGATTGAACGTGCAATCATAAACTGTATCTATTTTGTGTTCTGTCAGAAACTCAGTAATGATTTCATAACTGTCTTGCGGCAGATTTTCTTCTTCATATACGTCATTATATCTTGAATATACCTGCACATCATACATAGAGCGCATATCCAAATAACCTGAAGCCCAGCCCGTCAAAATAGGGGCGGCAATAAACATGAAGATTGCAAGGACAAGGGTTATACAAATCAGCGTCATTGTTTTGCTGGTTGTATTTAGTTTTGATATAATTTGCCCGAAAAAGAACAGGTTTTCTCCCTTGTATCTATGTTCCGGCGATTTTACTTTCCATGCTACAATCAAGCTGCTGGCAAGATAAATCAATGCACAAATAAAGAAGAGCAAATCAATCAATACAAATACCAGATATTGATTCAGTATTCCACCATGTAAAGGCAAATAGTATTGATTGGTAAGAGCAGGTACGCTTGCTGCTAAAAAGGCGTGCAATACAGAACAAATAAGCAGCCCATCAATCAACTTTTGAAAAGCAATTTTTTTCTTTTTCAACATCCATAATGCCGCCCAGCCTAATGTAACAACAGGGAGCAAAATATTTCCCCAATACATGATTTTCACCGGGAAAACAAAGCGGGAGTCATAATAAAATCGGACATTTTGTATTCCTGAAAACAATTCCCATAAAGTAAACATTAAAAACAGAATTACTACGACAGGAATGAATCGGCTCTTTTTCAATTCTGGCTCATTTTCTTTCTCTGCGGAAAGCATATCAATAATTTTTGTTTTTTTGATTGTGCGTGTATTGAAAACTCCTACCACAAAAAAACTTACCACAAAAAATATCACTGTCAGCAAAACGGTGTCCGGGAACAATGTCCATGAGATTTCATAAGGCTCTCCATAAGCAGTAAGGAGCATTGCGGTAATGAATTGAGAGCAAAATACACCGCAAAAAATACCAATCAAAATGGAAAACATACCCATAATCAGTGTTTCTGCAAAGAAAATCCTGCCAATAGTTTTTTGTTCCATTCCCATAATGGACTGGACAGCAAACTCATTTTGCTTTCGTCTTAGCATATAATGATTGACGAACCGTATCAAAAATAACAACAGCAATGTTATCATGCAGATTGCAATTTTCATTCCGTCACTTAACAGAGTAAAATCATACTCGCTGCCTATATCCGGGCTATAATAACTACTGGAAATAGACAAGAACGCATAAAACAAGGTAACACAGATTGTCATTGTGACAATGTAGACCAGATAGTCTTTTACAGACCGTTTTGCATTTCTGAAAACAAGTTTAGCATACATGGCTTTGTCCCCCTCCGATCATGGTAAGGACATTCAGAATTTTATCAAAAAAAGCACTTCTGCTGTCGTTGCCCTTGCGCAGTTCCATAAAGATTTCTCCGTCTTTCAAAAAAAGAATACGGTTGGCATAGCTGGCGGTAAAAGCGTCATGAGTTACCATAAGAATTGTCGCCCTAAGCTGTTCATTGATACTTTGAATGGTAGACAGCAACATTTGTGAGGAATGGCTGTCTAATGCCCCTGTCGGCTCATCTGCCAGTAAGAGCTTCGGGTTGTTGATAATTGCTCTTGCACAAGCACAACGCTGTTTTTGTCCGCCGGATACCTGATAAGGATATTTGTTTAGAATATCGCTGATATTCAGCTTTCCGGCTATATCCAAAATGCGGGATTCTACGCTCCCGGCAGGGACTTTGTTGATTGCTAATGCCAGTGCAATATTTTCTGAAATCGTCAATGTGTCCAGCAAATTGAAGTCTTGAAATATAAACCCTAAATTCTCCCTGCGAAAACGGGCAAGGGATTTTGGTTTGATTTCCGTTATATCTGTTCCATCTAAAAAAATATGCCCTGCACTTACGGTATCAATCGTAGAAATACAGTTGAGCAGCGTTGTCTTTCCAGAACCGGACGCACCCATAATTCCGAGAAATTCCCCAGCTTCCACAGAAAAGCTAATGTCTTTAATGGCTTTGGTAATATTCCCTTCATTGCCATAATATTTCTGGATATGTTCCAGTTTCAAAATCGTATTCATCTGATAAACCTCCTTAACTGTTCCATATCTTTATTGTAAATGGAGTATCTCATTTTTTGTATCAAGTTTTCTTACACAGTTCTTACAAAAATGTAAGAAGTGCAGAACCTGTCAGCCCTGCACTCCGATAATAAAATCATTCATTTGAAAGATAAGTGAAATCGTTGTTCCTCTGTTTTCGGAATAAGCAGTAAGCCCTATTCCCAGTTTATCACATAGACGCTTGCAAAGATATAAGCCAATTCCAGTAGAATTTTTCCCGGTTCGCCCATTCTGACCTGTAAATCCTTTTTCAAAAATACGGGGTAAATCACTTTTAGGAATACCTATCCCATTATCGCTGATAGATAGCACAATCTTGTCATTCGTTTTTGTTGCCCCAAAGTGCAAAATAGGCTGCTCTGCATGGTATTTGATTGCATTACCGATAATCTGATTTAAGATGAACCGCACCCATTTTTCATCGGTATAAACTTTTGTTTCTATATCGTCTATCTGAATTGACATATTGCTTTGACGCAAAAGATACTTATTATCTGCGATTGCACTATGCACAACATCGCATAAATTGACTTCACGGACAGAATAGTCTTTTTCAGCGTGTTCACTCCGGGCATAGTAAAGTGCCTGTTCTGTATATTGGTTGATATTCTCTAACTCTGCCAATACCTCTCTGGAAAAGGGAGAACGGTTATTCTCACACAGCAGCTTCATCGCTGTAATTGGTGTTTTTACTTCGTGTATCCATTGTTCAATGTATTCTTTATATTCCCTGCGTTCCCTCTGTACTTCGCCAATCCGTTCCAACATAGATTTTTCAGCCATTTTCATAATCTGGTAAAAAACCTGTTCATCAGCCCTTTCCGGCACTTGCATGATTTCCGGCAATAAATATCGTTCTTCTAATTGCTCCGTCATATTGAGCAATTTATTCAGATATTTTTTTCGTGAGAAATAAAATGCCAGCAAAGATAAAACAAGGACAATCGACCAGACTGCAAAAATAAACAGGACTGTTTGGATAGGATTATCGCTTGCAATCAGGAACAAAGCAAGGACAAGCATACCCAGCAGATTGATTAAAATAACGGGGAGTTGATTTTTCAAATATTGTTTTCCACTCATAATGTATATCCTTGCCTGTGTTTTGTTTTAATGAAATCTACAAGTCCGATTGCTGCCAGTTTGTCGCGAATACGGGTAATATTGACACTTAGGGCGTTATCATCAACATAAAGCTGATTGTCCCAAAGAAAATCCACAATATCATTTCTGGAACAGATTTTTCCGGAGTTCTTAAAAAGGTAGTAGAGGATTTTCAATTCATTCTTTGTCAATTCTGCTTTCTGTCCTTTGTACTCTATCATGCTACTCTCCAAATGCAGGGTAGCTTCTCTCCACATATAAATTTCTGTTTGAGGGGAACGGTAGGCTTTCTTTAACAATGCAGCAATTTTAGCAAGAAGAATAGCGGGATTATAAGGCTTTGTGATAAACGCATCTCCACCCAGCATAATGCTGTTCAGTTCGTCCATATCTGTATTGCTGCTTGTTACAAATACAATCGGAATATCTGAAAAGGTGCGAATCCCCGAGCATATTTCAAAACCGTTATTCCCCGGAAGTTTTATATCCAGAATAACCAGATGTGGCGCAGCTTCTTTTAACTGCTCTATTGTTTTGGAAAAATCCGTAACTGCAAATACTTCATATCCATTCCCAGACAAAAGAGTTTTAAGCTGTGTTTGTATCGTAAAATCATCTTCAATGATTAGTATTTTTTCCTTCATAGAGATACCTCCCTGACACTTTATTATACTGTATCAGAGAGGTTTTCTCAATCGTATTATTGAATGGGAATTTTAGAATGATTTTGTACATAGCTTTGTAAAAAATGCTTAATAGTTTCTTTTCTCAAGGTACGATTCTAAATAACACCTAAGTCCAACATATGCGCCCTGCAAAAGTACAAAAAGCAATAGAAGATTTACTGACAGTGCTTTTTTGATTGCTTCTCCAAAATAAATGATGACAGCAGCACTTGTCAGTATCATCAGTAGAGTAATGACATCCCAACACTTTTCCCTATATAATTCTATAACCTTTATTTCTATCAGTATCGCCAGTATCCCTGTTCCTGCCACACATATTCCTACAATCAATATTAACAATATCCAATATACCATTCCGGCTATAAAAGGATTTGGAATTTTTGTGCTAATCTGTGCCACAGATTGCCCGACCTCAATCGTCCAACCGATAAAAGTTTGTATGAATGACGCTGCATCATGGAAGAATGATTTGCAATCGGAAAGGAGCACATCTGACTGTACTGCCTGAAAAAGAGTGGTTGTCAGCGAATACCATGCAAGAAGGAACAAGGTTGTTTGGAACATTACCGTTTTTGCTTTATATTGTCCTGCAAGTCGCTCTTTTTGTGTTTCGTATTTTGCTTTTGCATTCTGATAGTCTGTCCGGTCACAGGCTTCACATTTTTCATAGAGTACCGGCTTTTCTACCGGTATCTCTACGATTTTCTGATGTGTCCGGGCATAATCCCGTTGTTGTGTTAAGCATCGTATTTTATCTTGACATTCCCCTATCGTGACGTTTGCGCTTCGCAGCTTCTCTTTCTCGTTCCGCAATGCTCTGTCTGCTAGCTTCAAGTCGTTCTTTAATGCTTGAATATTCCCGGCTCTGTTCTCTTTGTTTAATTTCTCGTTCAAGGTCAGAGATTCGTTGAGCTGCGTCTTTAGTTCCACGATAAGCTGGTCTTTCTGTTCCAGTTCTTCTTGTATCTCCTCGGTCAAGAGGAGAAGTTCTTCCAACTGTTCGGCGTTCTTTGATTCTCTGGATTCGTTCATCTATATCACGTCCTTTCTCTATCTGCTGTTCCAGTTCAGCAATTCGGTGTTCTGTTTCAGTAATAAACTGTTTTCGCTGTTCAGTTTCTGTACCAATTTCTGCCATTGCTGATTTTCGTTTTCCAAAAGTTCTATCTTCGTTTTCTGTTCTTCCATCTTGGAAAGCAGTTCCTCGGTATTTGGCAAAATGTTGAGCAGCTCGGATAACTCGCTGTTTAATTTTTGCAATTTCTGATTCTGTTCCTGCATAAGAGAGAGTTGGGTGTCCCGGTTCTGCATTTCCAGAAGCATTTCTGCCATTAAGGTCTGCTGTTCTTCGATTTGCCCAATCATAGATTCCATTAAGGGTATAATTTCCCGGCTTTCTTCTAATGTCATTTAATCGCTCCTTCCATAATGATAATGCACCAGATACTTTCCCAAAGGTGTCCAGTATCTTTTGCAATAACGTGTTTTGTTGTTTTATGATTTGATTTTCCGCTACTTTCCACGAACCTTTTATTTCCTGCCCGGCAAGAAACTTCTGTTCAATCTTTCTTGCGTCAGCACCTTCATGGATGGTAGGAATCTGGAGTTTTCCCTGCTTTTCATAAGAACGGTGATCGACCTGATTATGCAAAGGCAGATGTTCATTACACACCTTTGCCCACTCGCTCCGCCACAGTTCACAGTTTTTTGGATTGTTCCATCCCGTAGCATCGGTCAGTACCCGTTTCCATTGCAGGCGGTTTCTTGCACCAATCTTCTGGATTCCGTTTTCATCTAATACAGGGATACGGATTCCATGACGGTCAGGGTTTTTCTTATCCTGCCACCAGTTCGGATGGGATTCATCAATCACGATATTTCCGCTTTTATCTCTGACAAAACCCCAATCTTTGACTTCTTTCTTCCCCCAAGAATGATCCGGGTTAAAAGGGCGCATTGTCAGAAGCAGATGGACATGAGGATTGCCATCCCCTTTGTCGTGGATACTCCAATCAGCACACATTCCCTTATCCACAAATGTTTTTTTGATATAGTCGGCTGTATATTGAATCTGTTCCTGTCTGCTCCATTCTTTTGGGAGGGCAAATTCAAATGACCTGCCAAGTTGGGCATCTGCACTTTTTTCAATCTTCAATACCTCATTCCATAACCGTTGTTTCTGAAATGTGATTTTAAATTTTTCTAAAGCAGCTTCTTTATCTTCTGACCTTTTGTATCGGACAGATTTTTGAAAGCGTTTTATATTTTCTTCTGGTACTATCTGCCATTCAGGAGGTGCGTTTTCGCACATCATCAGACTGGTGTAGACCACTTCTTTTTTAGAAGTGTAATAACTGATTCTCCCGGTTTCCTCGTTTTTCATCACATCCCCATTGAGATATGCGGAAGCGGAGATAACAGATTTCCCTTTACTTCGTCCGACTATTTTGACTGTGTAATGAAAAATCGCCATGTCTGGATTCCTCCTTTCTGCACATCCGGCATAGATTTCCGGCAACATTGCTTTCAGTTTTAGAAAAAGCAGTATTGCCGGAACGCCCTCTGCGTAAGAGTGCCCTGCGCATAGCAGCCTGCATGGAATGCGCCTCTCTGGCGAAGAGTGCCTCCTGCGGCATGAGCAGGTCTGGCTGAAAGCCCCGCCGACGGAACGAGCCCGGCAAGCGTGAGCGAAGACCGGTTGCCACTTGTGGCAAACTTATTGGGACGACCTCTGGTTGTCCATAAGTGCGCCCTTCATGAAAAAGCAATGAAGGGAATGAAAAACTCATCCCCCGCCATTACACTTCCTCCATATCGGTATTTGTTTCTTTCTGCATTGCCTTTGAAAAAAATTTCCCATTGGCTTCCTGCTTTTTCAGAAAACCAATCAGCTTTGGGATGTCCTCTTCCTCAATAGGCGCACCGAGAACGGATTCCACCGCACCGCCAACCTGACAGAGCCTATGGGTTCGTTTTTTACTTTCTTCGGCTTTCTTTCGTTTCAGAAGTTCTTTCTTCTGTACTGCATATCGTTTTGCTTTTTCAAGGCTTTCCTGTTCCTTCTTTTCCATTTCAAGCATTCGTTCTTCATAACTTTTTGTTGATTTTGCCATGATTACATTCCCCTTTCTTTTACAAACATAAGTTCTCGGTTGCGTATCAGAAGAAGCACATGGTATAATCTTCTTGCGTGTAGGTATATCATGGCTTCGGTCTGATAGAACCTTTGGCGGTTTCTTGGGAAGCCGCCTTTTTAATTTGCCGCAGTTCTTGTTACGGCTTTTACATTTCCTCTATCCCTCAAATCACGACCTTCATTAGCTTCCATAAACATTTCCAGAATATCGGTTTTAATCAGGACTTTGCGACCAACCTTTAATACTGGAAGTTTCTTCCATTCTACAAGCTGTCTTAAGGTATTTCTGCCGATTCCCGTATAGTCAGCAGCTTCTTCGATGGATAATGCAATTTTTCTTTGCGTCATATAATCACCTCCTTATAAATTGCATTATGCAATTCTTGTGATGTAAGTATATCCTTTTCACATCTTTTTGTCAAGCGTTACGAAATATTAAAAACAAATATTATATTGCATATTGCAATTATAGAAAAACAATGCTATAATTCATACATACCGAAAAAGGAGGCAGTCAGCATGAAAGATAAAGAACTACGCAAGCTGATAGGCAGCAGAGTAAAACAGCGCCGTCTGGAATTGAATCTGACACAGCCTTATGTCGCAGAAAAGATGGGTGTTACCGCTTCTACAATCCTGCGTTATGAGAATGGTTCGATTGACAATACGAAAAAAATGGTGCTGGAAGGTCTTTCGGAAGCACTCCATGTATCTGTGGAATGGCTCAAAGGGGAAACAGATGAATATGAAACCGACATTACGGATAAGAGAGAGTTACAGATTCGTGATGCGATGGGAGATATTCTGGAACAGTTACCGCTTGCCCTTACCAAAGAAGAAGATGCTTTTTCAAAAGATTTATTACTGCTGATGTTAAAACAATATGGTCTGTTTTTGGATTCCTTCCAGTTCGCCTGCAAAAACTTCAAGGGAAATGCTGGTCAGACGGATATTGCCAAAACAATAGGGTTTGAATCGAATGAGGAATATAATGAGATTATGTTCTTAAGGGAAATCACTCACACCATCAATGCTTTTAATGAGATGGCAGACGTTGTAAGGCTCTATTCCAAGAAACCAAAAGCAGCAGAACAAAGGCTTGCAAATCTTTTATCAGAAGTCTTATACGAAGATTCCGAATCGGTATAGTAAGACAACCGGAGTTATGATATACTTACACGCACGAAGCATTTCATCAGTTCCGATTGTCTAATATCGAAAGGAGACATACGATTATGGCAAAAGGATCTGTAAGAAAAAAAGGAAAGAAATGGTACTACCGTTTCTATGTAGAGGACGCAAGCGGCAATCTTGTTCAGAAAGAATGCGTTGGAACAGAAAGCAAAAGTGAAACTGAAAAGCTGCTCCGTCAGGCAATGGATGATTATGAGAAAAAGAAATTTGTTGCCAAAGCGGAAAATCTCACAGTCGGACAGCTTTTGGATGTGTGGGCAGAGGAGGAATTAAAAACAGGTACGCTCAGCAATGGTACGGTGGAGAATTACCTCGGAACAATCCGAAATATCAAGAAACACCCATTGGCAGAACGGAAACTGAAAAATGTAACCTCTGAACATTTGCAATCCTTCTTTGATTTGCTTTCCTTCGGGGGAGTTCATCCCGACGGAAAAGAGAGAAAGGGTTACAGCAAAGATTATATCCATTCTTTTTCCGCAGTCATGCAGCAGTCCTTCCGTTTTGCAGTATTTCCAAAGCAGTATATTACGTTCAATCCCATGCAGTATATTAAACTGCGGTATCAGACGGATGAAGTGGATTTGTTTTCCGATGAGGATATGGACGGAAATGTCCAACCAATTTCACGAGAAGATTATGAAAGATTGCTTGCTTATCTGCAAAAAAAGAACCCAGCCGCAATACTTCCAATCCAGATAGCCTATTATGCCGGGCTTCGTATTGGAGAAGCCTGCGGTTTGGCATGGCAGGACGTAAATCTGGAAGAACAATGCCTTACCATAAGACGCAGCATCCGATATGATGGCTCAAAGCGCAAATATATCATCGGACCAACCAAGCGGAAAAAAGTAAGGGTTGTTGATTTTGGAGATACACTGGTAGAGATTTTCCGTAATGCCCGGAAAGAGCAGTTAAAAAATCGAATGCAGTACGGAGAACTTTATCACACGAACTACTACAAAGAGGTCAAAGAGAAAAACAGAGTGTACTACGAATATTACTGCTTAGACAGAACAGAGGAAGTCCCAGCAGATTATAAAGAAATTTCTTTTGTTTGCTTAAGACCGGATGGTTGCCTGGAACTTCCGACTACTTTGGGAACGGTATGCAGAAAGGTGGCAAAAACATTAGAGGGATTTGAAGGCTTTCATTTCCACCAGTTACGTCACACCTATACAAGCAACCTTTTAGCAAATGGAGCAGCCCCAAAAGATGTGCAGGAATTGTTGGGACACTCAGATGTCAGTACCACAATGAACGTCTATGCTCACTCCACAAGAGATGCGAAACGAAAATCGGTTCGGCTTCTTGATAAAGTGGTGGGCAATGACTAAAAAATTTCCCTTATTTCCCTTGTGATTATCTCATAAGGGCAAAAATAAGGGAAACTACATATCATTTCACTAATGGACATGCGGGAAAGCCTATAAAATAGGGAAAGTTAGAGAGATAATTATATAAATTCCAGTTGAACAAAATCGCTGCGCGATGGCCTACCAAGGCTATGGCATAGCGATTTTCTT
>NZ_JANGAA010000040.1:0-13802 GCF_024461705.1 Blautia sp. DFI.9.10 | reverse complement strand
ATGCAGTAGTGGGAGAAGCAAGAATCCCCCTGCTTTAGCTGTGGGGAGTGTCAAATGGTTATCCTCACATAGAAAACAAATTTCGGAACAACCAAGATCTGTTTTGACGTATCCATGGCAGTGATTGCTGCGGTACTTTCCTTCGTATTTGCGGGAAGACTGGATGGTGTAAGAGAAGGTACTGTTATTTCCGCATATTCTCCCGCACCTTCGTAGGTGTGCACCCGAAGTGCTCCTGGAACATCCGTCGAAACAGCTTATAATTGGTGAATCCATAGCGTTCTAGGATCACATGCACGGGGTCTTTCGTATTGATCAGATTTTTGTAGATAAAAGAAAGTCTGTATTCATTCTGATATTCCAAAAAAGTAACCCCCATCTTTTTCTTGAAAAACGGCAGAAATATCCAGTCTGGAGATAAGCAACACCTGCAATCTCATCCAGAGAAATAGGCCGTTTGTAATTCTCAGAAATATAATTCAGCACCAGATTCAGCCGATCCAGATCTTTTTTCTGCCGGCTTAGATCACTTTGAAAAACTTTGACACTGAAATTGTGATACAGCTGGAATAAAAGTTCAAAGATCAGGATATTGCAGACGAGAGTCGTATGGTGGAGTAAAAAGATACAAAAAAACGGAGATTTATCGTTATAAAGACTATTGAAAATAAAAGAAGTTTGTAGTAAGGTAGTAGCTACAACGCTTACGAAAGGGAAGACTGTTTCGGGTGGGCAGTCTCCTTTTTGTGGAGAATTTTGGATGAAGAAAAACGAAAAACAAGGGGGGAAGAATTTATGGAGAAGGTAAAAGAGAAATCTTCTTTTTTCCGAAAGTTCGTAGGAGATAAGAGGTTTTATCTGATGGTCCTGTCTATTGCAGTACCGATCATGGTACAGAACGGAATCACAAATTTTGTCAGTCTTCTGGACAATATTATGATCGGTCGTATCGGTACCGAACAGATGTCTGGAGCGGCGATCGTCAATCAGCTGATCTTTGTATATAATCTATGTATTTTCGGCGGGGTGTCCGGAGCGGGAATTTTTACAGCACAGTATTTCGGACAGAAGGATCATGAGGGTGTCCGCCAGACACTTCGTTATAAATTGTGGATGGCAGTGATTCTGACAGCGATCACTATTATACTGTTTCTGACAGCAGGGGGTTCACTGATCAGCATGTATTTAAAAGGTGACGGGACCGCACAGGAGATCAGGGATACTCTTATTTATGGAAAACAGTATTTATGGATCATGCTTCTGGGACTTCCGCCATTTATGATGGTGCAGGTCTATGCAAGTACCTTACGTGAATGCGGTGAGACCGTACTTCCAATGAAGGCCGGGATCGTGGCAGTGCTGATCAATCTGATATTTAATTATCTTCTGATCTATGGTAAATTTGGATTCCCGGAAATGGGAGTAAGAGGTGCGGCTGTTGCTACAGTGCTCTCCAGATATGTGGAAGCCTGCATTGTCCTGAGCTGGACACATAAGCATACAGAAAAGAATATTTTTGCACAGGGTCTGTATTCAACATTAAAGGTTCCGGCGAACCTGACAAAGAAGATACTTATTAAGGGAACCCCGCTGCTTCTGAATGAGACTTTATGGGCAGCCGGAGTGGCCATGCTGACACAGTGTTATTCAGTCCGTGGACTGAACGTGGTTGCGGGATTAAATATTTCCAATACTATCAACAATGTATTTAATATCGTATTTATCGCACTTGGAGATTCGGTAGCCATTGTTGTAGGACAGCTTCTGGGGGCAGGTAAGATGAAGGAAGCCAGAGATACGGACAATAAGATGATCGCATTTTCTGTGTTCTGCTGTACCTGCGTGGCAGCTGTGATGTTTGTAATGGCACCACTGTTTCCAAGGCTTTACAATACCAATACTGAGGCACGTACTCTGGCGAAATATTTTATTATGCTCACAGCATTTTTCATGCCGCAGAATGCATTCTTGCATGCAACATATTTTACTTTGCGTTCCGGTGGAAAGACCATCGTTACATTTCTGTTTGACAGTGTGTTTATCTGGGTGGTAAGTGTAACGATCGCATTTACCTTAAGCCGTTTTACAGGTCTGCCTGTACTTGTGATCTACGCAATGGTCCAGGCAGCGGATATGATGAAATGTGTCATTGGATTTATCCTTGTAAAAAAAGGCGTATGGCTTCAGAATATTGTTTCATAGAATTTTTTGAAATCTTCCGGGAGGGGTGCTTCCAGGGAGATTTCTTTTTTGTCATTTTTGTCATGATGCATGGAAGCCCGGGTGTCGGAAGCAGATTCATCAATTGAAAATGGAAGTTGAAATTTAAGCTTCCATGCGTGGAGTGCAGCCCGGGAAAACGGATTCGATATGTCCGATAAACAGTACAGAGAATCACCCAGAAGAGGATGCCCGAGAGATGCCATGTGTACACGGATCTGATGGGTACGGCCGGTTTTCAAACGGAGCATTACAAGAGAAGCCGGAGCTGCTGCGTCAGGGCCGGTAGATTTCAGAACAGAATAAAGGGTTTCTGCATGTTTGCTTCCGGGAAGCGTGCCATCTGTGGATACGACCATTTTCAGACGGTTATCCGGGTCAGGTGCAAGGGGAACGGAGATCCTGTGAAAAGCTCCATCTTCATCCACAGGCATGAAACCGGAAACTGCAGCCAGATAGGTTTTCTCTGAAATCCCTTCTTCACGCTGGTTCTGTAATCTGGCGGCAGCAGTCTGGTTCCTGGCAAAGAGCAGGATACCGGAGGTTTCTTTATCCAATCGTCCGATAGACCGGACTTTGGTAGGCTCTCCTTTGGAACGGAAATAGGAAGCCACCTGGTTGGCGAGACTGTCACTGTAGTGAGAACCGGAAGGGTGAGTGACAATCCCGGCAGGTTTATTTATGGCGAGGATATCCTGGTCTTCGTATATGATCGCCAACTCAGGAAGAAACTGTGACGTTGTAGCCGGTGAATGATAATTGTGAGAATTGACATCAGAACCTGCAAATTCTGAAGCTACGGAATCAGAATATGAAATTGCGTCTGCGGAGAACTGGAAATTGTGATTGGACAAATTGACAGTAAAGGATGAAGATTCCAGCTGGGCAGAATCCACATCGTTCGATTCCAGGCATACTATGATCTGATCCCCGGGATAAGCGGTTTCCGTTACCCGGCACTGCTGTCCGTTTTTCCGGATACCACCGGGACGGAACTTAGCCTGGCTGATCTGCTTTTTTGTAAGACCTGCCTGCGTGCGAAGAAAGAGGGAGACAGGTGCCGGAACAGCTGTTTTCGGGATATAGATAGTAAGATAGCGGTTCATTGTGAGGAATCCTCCGATTCTATTAAATTAATAAATATTTACAGGAATTTGGATGCAGGAGATTTTTACTTATGCTGATAATAAAAAACAGCAACTTGAGTTCGATCCCTCAGCTGCAGTTTATCCAGAATGGAACTGAGATAATTTCGTACCGTTCCCTCACTGAGAAACAGTTCTGCGGCAATCTCCTTATTGCTGTATCCGTTGGCAATCAGCCGGATGATATCCAGCTCCCGTTCGCTGATGTTTCTGGAAGCATAATCAAATCCGTCGGAAGACTGCAGGAGTTCAGGGATTTTGGATATGATCTCTGTGCCGAATACGGTCTGGCCGGAGTAAACCGCCTGAAGAGTTGGAAGAATGCTGGTATGATCCTGCTTCAGAAGATAACCCTTTGTGCCGAGGCGGAGGGCTTTTACAATATATTCATCATCGGAAAAAGTAGTCAGAAGAAGAATTTTTGCCTCCGGAAATTCGCCCAGGATCTTTCTGGACGCTTCCAGTCCGTCCATTCCTTTCATACGGATATCCATCAGAAGAATATCCGGAAGATACTCTCTGTACAGAGAGCAGGCTTCTTCACCATCAGAGCCGGTGGCAGTCACTTCGATATCCGGGTTTGCTTCAAGAATGGTTTTTAGTGCTCCTGCAACCAGGCAGTCGTCGTCTACGATTATAATTTTCATGTCAAAATCTCCTGTTTATGAGTTATAAAAAGTAAATTTACAGATCAGAAAAAACAGACAGATCCAATATGCCGGGAAAGTACTTTGATCAAATCAGGAAGGTTTCCGGCAAAGTGAGAAATATCTGTCTGATTCAATTAGAAACAGATTTCGGGATCGTCACAAAGATCCGAAAACCATTCTCCTGCGTAATCTGGACCGTACCGCCCAGCGCCTTTGCACGGTCACGGATATTGGACAGTCCCATACCACCGGAAATATTTTTGGCCTTATTGCTGTCTGATCCAGTTTGAATATCCGGAATTCCATTTTCCGGTGTCCCATTATCCTCAATGCACAATTGATAAAGTGCAGGATGCTCCCGCAGAAGAATATCCACAGAATCCGCATTACTATGCCGCATCACATTGGAAAGCCCTTCCTTTGTAATACTGATCAGACTGTATTTCACCTCTCTTGGAATCTGCCTGGACATATCATAAGTAAGATTCACCGGGCAGAAGGTGAAATCCTTTACAAGTCCTTTTATGGCATCTTCCAGATCTATCGCATCGTCATGAAGATCATGTACACTGGAACGGATGCTGTTCATAGCACCGTTCAGGGATTCTTCCAGATTTCCAAGCAGAGGATCAAGAGAATCATTTTTGTTGATGGTTTTGCAGGCAGCAGTCATAAGGATAGAACGGGATAGTACATGTCCCACATTATCATGGATCTCTCTGGCAATTCTGTTTCGCTCGCGCAATGTAGCAGCATAAATCTCGTAATCCTGTTTTTCCAGAAGTGCCTTGTTTTTTTCAGAAAGAAGAAGCGTATGTTCCTCACTGTCATCCCGGATCTGATGAAAATCCTGGTAAAGAGCCTGATATTTTCCGGCATAGAGCCAGAGAGAAAATGAGAGAACGAAACCAAAAATCCCAAGCAGACAAAGAACTGCCGGAAATCTATTGATCTGAAAAACCAGAAATCCCCAAAGTGGAAGCTCAGCCACTGCCAGAGGAAAAAGCCCGGCAGATAAGGTCTGATACAGCAGCAGCGGGAAAAACAGAAGAAGATCCGAAAACCACAGGGAACATAATCCAAAGATCACATAGCTTCCTGCAAGAACCGGAATGATATTTCCGGCGGGTTCCAATACTGGCAAAGAATTGTGTGAACAGGATTCTGTTTTACATACCCTGCACAGATAAGTAATGCAGCAAAGGATCACCGCAAAAAGGAGGGCAAACACAAGAGCCTGATCTGCAGGCACATAAAAAAATGTTAAAGTACTGTATAAAAGCAATAGTATGGAATCTGTAAAATAACGCATAAAAAATATACCCTCCTTTCTCAGAATTACAGCCTTTTCCGAAAGTCAGGCAGATAACCGGCTAAAATTATCGTGTCCTGTTCAGGGAGAACCCTTTTTGCTGCACAAATTTCTGAAATCAATGTGCCTTTATTATAATATACCGGTTCCTTCCCTGCAAAGAAAAATCTATCCTTCTGAAAAAGACATGACATTTGTCATTCGCAGGTGGTGACATTCAACACTTGGAGCAGACAGAAGAAAAGGATATAATGGCATCATAGAAGAAATATGAATTTCTGCGAAAGAGACATAAAAGTCCTGCTTAACGGACTGTAAAAAAGGAGGAAAACATATGCCACAGAGTATGGTCCACATAGAAAATCTGGTAAAACGATACGGTGATCTTACCGCACTGAATCATCTGGAACTGGATATCCGGGAGGGTGAGATCTTCGGATTACTTGGTCCCAACGGCTCGGGAAAGACAACGGCCATCAGTTGTCTTTTGTCACTTCTGAAATATGACAGAGGTGAAATAAAGATATTCGGAGAAGAGATGAAGCCGGACAGCTATAAGCTCAAGGAACAGATTGGGATCGTGCTTCAGAATGTAGCCGTTTTTGATGAGCTGACAGTGCAGGAAAATATCGATTATTTCTGCGGCCTTTACATACGGGACAGGAAACGGAGAAAAGAGCTGGTGGAGGATGCCATTGAATTTACAGGTCTTGAAGATTTCCGCAAAATGTACCCGAAGAAGCTTTCCGGGGGCCTTTTACGAAGATTGAACATTGCCTGCGGGATCGCCCACAAGCCAAGACTGATCATTATGGATGAGCCGACGGTAGCTGTAGACCCACAGAGCAGAAACAAGATCCTGGAAGGGATCCAAACGCTGAACCACCAGGGCTCCACCATTATCTACACATCCCATTACATGGAAGAAGTGGAGCAGATCTGTACCAGGATCGCCATCATGGATCACGGAAGAGTCATCGCTCAGGGAACAAAGGAAGAATTGAAGCAGATGATCAAAACAGGAGAGACCATCACTGTAGAAGCCATTGCCCTAGAAGAAAAAAATCTCCGGGATATCCGCACACTGGAGCATGTGTTTGATGTGCAGTATAAAAAACAGGTGCTGGTCGTGCGCTGTACCGATGCGAAGCATAACCTGATCCGTCTTCTTAATTATCTGCAAAGCCAGGATATTTCTTTTGGAAGAGTCTTTTCCGAATTGCCTACATTAAATGATGTCTTTCTGGAGATCACCGGAAAACAGCTGAGAGATTAGGAGGGATGGGAGATGTTGCATTTACTGAAATACAGTTTTCTTTCCAAGATCCGGAATTTTAACATTGTATTCTGGCCGCTGGTCTTTCCGCTTGTGCTTGGAACTTTTTTCTATTTTGCATTCGGAAATATCAATGAGGCAGATTTTCAGACGGTTCCGGTGGCAGTGGTGAAGGAAGCTTCTGCGGATACGTTTTTTATGACCTATCTGGATGAAGTGGAAAAAAGCAGTCCGGATCTTTTAAAAGCAGAAGAAATGTCGGAAAAGGAAGCGCTGGAAGCACTGCAGGATAAAAAAGTAGAAGGGATTTATTATGTGGGAAAAGAACCTTCCCTTACAGTAGCAGGAACCGGAATAGAAGAAAGTATCCTTCAGACAGTTCTCGACAGCTGTGAAAACACCAGAACGACCATCACCAATATCATGAAAAAAAATCCGCAGATGGATATGGAAACCATGAAATCCTTGTTAAGTTCCGACAGCCTGGTAAGGGAAGTCTCTCTTGGCGGCCGGACCATTGACGGAAATGTGCAGTTCTTTTACGCACTGATCGCCATGGCCTGCCTGTATGGATGCTTTATCGGATTTGGCTCTGCGATCGGGATTCAGGCCAATATCACACCTCTGGCAGCCAGAAGGTGTGTAACGCCGACCCACAAGCTGAAGCTGATCCTTACAGACCAGCTGACATCTTTTGCTCTGGGCTATGTGGACGTGATCATTCTGATCTTGTATCTCCGGTATATTCTCAATCTGGATTTTCAGGGACAGATGGGAAAAATGCTGGTGGTATCTTTTTTCGGAAGTCTCATTGGTGTATCTATGGGAATGTTTATAGGCAGCTTCGGAAAAATGCAGGAAGGCGTCAGAATCGGGCTCATGCTTGGAATCTCTATGGTAAGCAGCTTTCTTGCCGGACTGATGAACGGAAATATGAAGGATATCGTGGAAAAAAGTGTTCCGTTTGTGAACCGGATCAATCCTGCATCACTGATCTCAGATGCGTTTTACTGTATCAATGTATATGATGATATGACCAGATACTATAGAAATCTGATCACACTGGCGGTAATGTGCGTGGTGCTGGTGATGGCATCCTTTTTCATGGTCAGGAGGGAACGTTATGACAGTATTTAAAGGCTATATGAGGATCATGAAAAAAAATACAGGTCTGATCCTCCTGTATCTGGGCATTTTTTTCGGAGTGACAATGGCACTTCAGGCAGCGGCCGGTAAGGAAACTTATACCAGCTATGAAAGCGAAAAAATAAAGATCGGAGTGGTGGATAAAGACAACGGACCACTTGCAGAAGGACTGGTAAAATGGCTTGAAGGTACGCATCACGTGACCATGCTGGAGGATAACAGGGAGAAGCTTCAGGAAGAGCTTTTTTACAGAAATGTGGAGTACATCGTGGTGATTCCTGAGGATTTTTATGAGAGCTGTATGGTAAACGGCGAAAGTATTTCTGTGACCAAGGTGCCCGGATCTTATTCGGCATATTATGTGGATCAACAGCTTGAGAGCTGCCTGAATACAATGCGGACATATCTGAAAGCCGGTTTTTCCCAGAAGGAAGCGGCAACAGCGATCCTGGATAAAAAAAGAGGAGAAGTCACCATGCTGGATACAGATGAAAACAGTGGTACGTCCGGATGGCTCTATTATTTCCGATATATTCCATATCTGTTTCTTGCATTACTTTGCTATGTGATGGGATATGTTCTGATGGCTTTCAAAAAAGACGATATACCAAAGAGAATGCAGGCATCTGCGATCTCTGCAAGACGACAGAGTCTGGAGGGGCTTCTGGCCATGTTTGTGATGGGTGGGGGCTTATGGGGAATCGGTATGGCTGGAGCTATCCTTATGTATGGAAAAACATTTCTCAGTTCAGAAAATTTCGGATACTATGTACTGAACACTCTGGTAATGATGGCAGTGGCACTTTCACTTTCCTATCTGATCGGTCTTTTTGTAAAAAACAGCAACATGTTAAGCGGGATCGCAAATATCCTGTCTCTTGGAATGTGCTTTCTGTGTGGTGTGTTTGTTCCCATGAACATTATGGACAGAAACGTCCTGAAGGTGTCTCAGTTTCTTCCTGTGTACTGGTATGAAAACGTAAATGAGACTCTTGGAAGTTACAGCCACCTAACAGGTGAGGCAGCTGTATCGGTGTGGAAAGGCATTGGACTGGAAGCTATGTTTGTGGTAGTTTTTGTCTGCATGATCCTGGCAGTGACCAGATATCAGCGGCAGAAATAACAGAAAATAATAGCAGATGGCTGTTAATTATGGTAGGATATAGCTGATAAAGATGATTTGCGGAGAAAAACATGAAAAAAATACAAGTTTTACTAAAACCACAATGCAATGCAGAAATTCAAAATCAGTTTGCAACAAAATTCGGAGATCAGTGCGAATTTACATTTCAGGGCAAAGAAACTGAGGATGCGATCGCAGCAGCAGAAGTAGTGATCGGAGAGCCAGAGGAAGAAGAAATCCTGAAAGCAGAAAATCTTCGCTGGATCCAGCTGACCTGGGCCGGTGCGGACAAATATACAAAAATGAAAGCATTTCCGACAGGAGTTACATTAACCAATGCTTCCGGCGCTTTTGGAAAGATCATATCAGAATATGTGATCGGGAATATTATTGCGCTGTACCGTGAACTTCCGAACTACTGGAAGAACAAACAGAAACACCTCTGGGTACAGAATAGACCATCAGAAACCATATATGGAAAAAACATTCTCATCCTGGGAACCGGGGATATAGGAAGAAATATTGCCCATAGAATGAAAGCGTTTGAAACGCATGTGACTGGAATAAAAAGAACTGCAGTCCCGGAGCATTTGCAGCAGATGAAAGAGTTTGATGAGGTATATGATCTGACAGCGCTGGATCAGCAGCTTCAGAAAGCGGATATTGTGATCGGCTGTCTCCCGGGAACACCGGAAACAAAAGGCCTTCTGAATTACGAACGGCTGTATTCTATGAAAAAAGATGCAATTCTGGTTAATGTAGGAAGAGGAAGCCTCATTCCAACAGAGGACCTGATCAGAGTACTGGAGGAAGGCCACTTAAAAGGAGCGGTCCTGGATGTATTTGAAACAGAACCATTGCCGGAGACATCACCTCTTTGGAATATGGAAAACGTCCTTATCACTCCACACATTGCAGGCCCGAGTTTCGGTGGAAACGCTGAAGTCCAGGATATGATCTGGAACATCTGCATGGAAAATATGGAACGATATCTGAATGGAAAAAAATTAAAAAATATTGTCCGGTTAAAGGATGGGTATTAAATAAAAAAGATAGTTACAAGCTCCTTCTGATAAACTGTGAAGCAGTTATCCGGTTATGAGCAAGTAGCGAAGCGGATGCTTTTATCCGCTTGACTAAAAATACATTTATGGGTATTTAAGAAAGAGATAGAGTGCATAATGATAACACGCCAGAAACTGATCGATCAGATAGAAAAATACAAGCCATACAATGAGCAGGAAGAAAAAGATAAAATCCTGATCCTGGACTGGATCAGAAATAATGAGAATGCTTTTTCCAGGGAAAATGCAGTAGCCCATATGACAGCTTCTGCCTGGGTAGTAAACAGAGAACGGACGAAAGTCCTTATGGTATATCACAACATATACAATTCCTGGTCCTGGCTTGGAGGACATGCAGATGGTGAGACGGATTTACTGTCCGTTGCTGTCAGAGAAGTAAAAGAAGAGGCAGGGATTTCCAATGTTCGTCCGGTGTCAGAAGAGATTTTTTCCCTGGAATCCCTGACTGTAGACGGTCATATGAAAAAAGGAAAATATGTATCCAGCCATCTGCACTTTAACCTAACATATCTCCTTGAGGCAGATTCAGAAGAGGCTGTTTCCATAAAAGCAGATGAAAACAGCGGTGTAGCCTGGTTTTCACCGGAAGAAGCATTGATGAGATCAACAGAACCGTGGTTTGTGGAACATGTTTATATTAAGCTTTTGAAGAAAATGAATCTATGTTATAATGGGATAAAGACAAAAGAGGTTTGACATTGACTGAGCAAATACGAAAATCTGACTGTAATGTAAGACAATACAGTTTTGCAGGGATCGATGGGAAGCAAGGTTAAAATAAAAGAATAAAGGACTGGATTGTATGAAAATGCAGTCTTTTTTTTATTCATAAGGAATAGGGAAACTGTTAGCTGAGAAAGGGGGAAACAAACATGAAAAATTATTCAGAGGATGCGGACAGACAGTATCACATTCAGGTAGCAAAAGGAGAAGTGGGACGTTACGTTATTTTACCGGGAGATCCGAAACGCTGCAAAAAGATCGCACAGTATTTTGATGATCCGGTTTTGGTAGCAGATAACCGGGAATACGTAACATACACCGGAACACTGGACGGAGTGAAGGTAAGTGTGACATCTACTGGAATCGGCGGACCGTCCGCTTCTATCGCAATGGAAGAGCTTTATCGGTGCGGGGCTGACACATTTGTACGCATCGGAACCTGCGGTGGAATGCAGCCGGAGGTAAAAAGTGGTGATATTGTTGTTGCAACGGGTGCGATCCGTATGGAGGGCACCAGCAAAGAGTATGCACCTATTGAATTCCCGGCAGTGGCAAATCTGGAAGTGATCAATGCACTTGTGGAAGGAGCAAAGAAAGAAGGATGTGAATTCCACACAGGTGTGGTACAATGTAAGGATTCCTTTTATGGCCAGCATGAGCCGGAAACCAAGCCGGTCAGCTATGAACTGATGAATAAATGGGAAGCGTGGAAACGTCTCGGCTGTCTTGCGTCGGAGATGGAATCCGCTGCTCTTTTTATAGTGGCAAGCCATTTAAAAGTACGTGTGGGCTCCTGCTTCCTGGTGCTTGCAAATCAGGAAAGAGAAAAGCTGGGTTTGGATAATCCTGTGGTACATGATACCGATAAGGCAATCCAGGTTGCAGTACAGGCGATCCGTGAACTGATCCGTGCAGATCAGGCACAGAAAAAAGAAGAATAACGTATACATGCCTGATTCAGGAAAGGTGGGAAAACTATGGAAGAAAAACAGATCAAAGAAATGATCGATCTGGCAATCAGACAGATGGACTATTCCTATGCGCCATACTCACATTTTCATGTAGGGGCGGTACTTCTTGTAAAAAACGGTACCTATTATACCGGGTGTAACATAGAAAATGCTGCCTATACTCCAACAAACTGTGCGGAAAGAACTGCTTTTTTCAAAGCGGTCAGTGAAGGCATGAGAGACTTTCAGGCAATCTGTATCGTTGGCGGCAAGGATGGTGTTCCTACAGAGTATGCAGCACCCTGTGGAGTATGCAGACAGGTTATGATGGAGTTCTGTGATCCGGAAACCTTTCAGATCATACTGGCAGTCAGCAGAGAAAAATATGATATCTTTACGTTAAAGGAACTGTTGCCATTTGGATTTGGACCGGATAATCTGAAGAAACTGAAGTGATAAGCGCATGTGGATACGTGCAGAGATTTTCACGATATGAATGCAGTGAGAAGTAAAATATTGAAAAGTGATCGCCCGGATGTTGATATGACAGGCCGGGCGATCACTTTTTCTGCCATACAATAAAAAACGCTGAAAATCCTTAATTAAGGTTTTTCAGCGATTCTAATAGCAGGGGATGAGAGAATCGAACTCCCACCAAAGGTTTTGGAGACCCCTATCATACCATTTGACCAATCCCCTATATTAAATTGTGTTTTCATCACTGTTGCAATTATACATATAAAATATACAATTGTCAAGAGATGAGAGTGCTTTTTGTATAATAAAATATAAATAAAAATTCTTCCTGTCATAAATCGGCAGAAAAGCGGAGATGGAGGGATTTGAACCCTCGCGCCGGTTGCCCGACCTACCGCATTTCGAGTGCGGACCCTTCAGCCACTTGGGTACATCTCCGGATGCAAACCTTTATTATTATATAAGGTATCCGGAGAAAGGTCAATCTTTTTTAAAACTTTTCTTTTTTGTATTATTGACGAATCTTCCAGACTATAATATGATAATGAGATAAAGTGTACAGACAGAAGTGGATGTGCAGAAATGGAGGGAATTATGAGCGATAAGAAATCAGCGATTCTCAGAGTGGCGAAGGGTCTTACTGAGAATTATGCTTCAGAAGAACTTTTTATGCCGAAGAGCGGTAGACGTCTGCCGAACCGTTCGGTGATCATTGATATAGTAAGAGATCTGAAATCTATTGTATTTCCGGGATATTTCAGTACGGATACCAGTGCTACCGTATTTCCGGAGTATTATGTGGGACACAGACTGAATGATCTTTATGACAGATTGAAGAATCAGATCGAGATCGCACTTCTTTATCACGGAGAGGAACCGGAAGAAGCAGCAGCTCATGCAGACAGAACTGCCTGTGGATTTTTTGAGCAGCTTCCTGAGATCCAGAGACTGCTTCTGACAGATGTACAGGCTGGTTTTGATGGTGACCCCGCAGCCAAGAGCAAGGAAGAGATCATTTTTTCATATCCGGGATTATTTGCTATCTACGTGTATCGTCTGGCACATGTTCTTTATAAAGAAGAAATCCCATTTATCCCGCGCGTGATGTCGGAATATGCTCATGGCCGTACAGGAATCGATATCAACCCGGGAGCGACCATCGGAGAGTATTTCTTTATCGATCATGGTACCGGTGTGGTTGTAGGTGAGACTACAGAGATCGGAAATAATGTAAAACTGTATCAGGGAGTGACACTGGGAGCGCTTTCTACAAGAAAAGGACAGCAGCTTGCCAATGTAAAACGTCATCCGACGATCCGTGATAATGTAACGATCTATTCTAATTCCACAGTGCTCGGTGGTGAGACGGTTGTAGGAGAGAATACGATTATAGGTGGTAATACCTTTATCACAGAATCCATTCCTGCAAATACCAAGGTCAGTGCAAAAAGTCCGGAGCTTGTGATCAAGAAACCGAAGGCCCAGGTTTCTGCCACAAATGTATGGGAGTATTGATAAAAAATCCAATAAATAAAAAAATTAAAAAAAATAAAAAAACCTGTTGACAAATAAAACAGTATGCTATATACTAATCATCGTTGCAGCGGTCAAGCGATCGGTAATCACCGAAGCGACGATGCGCGGGTGTAGTTCAATGGTAGAACACCAGCCTTCCAAGCTGGATACGTGGGTTCG
>NZ_JANGAA010000004.1:0-212654 GCF_024461705.1 Blautia sp. DFI.9.10 | reverse complement strand
AAGAAAATCGCTATGCCATAGCCTTGGTAGGCCATCGCGCAGCGATTTTGTTCAATTTCGATTTGTCATAATTATTCTACCATATCGTTATGAATAAATCAACTCATACAAAACAATTTCTTCTGCCCGGTTGTAAATATTATTGCAACGCTGCACCCATTCCATTTGTTGGGTTCGCTTCAATTCCTCTGTCACACCCTCGGCGGCTTTCATCTGTTCCATGATGGTATCTAACCGATTCTGTGCCTGTTCATTCAGGTCTGCAAGATATGTCCACAATTCTCCGGTCAGTATCAATGTGTTCAATCTGGCTGGATGGACTTCTCTTAAATATTCCCGGTGCATCCGTCCATATTTTCCGATAGGGCGGTGTTCCTCCGGCAGCTTCAAATGTGGGATGTAGTAATCTCCAACAAGGATATAATCAATTCCGCTTTTTGTTATTCTTGATTTCAATTCGTTCATGTTCCTTACCTCCTGTGGAAGCAGGCTCGTCTGGTACTAACTCAATCACATCGGTAATCTCACAGTTCAGAGTTTCGCAGATACGGGCTAATGTATCCATGCTGATGTGCTTTCCCTCTTTGCTCATGTTGGCAATCATATTCGTTGTCATACCAGCGGCAATCCTTAAATCCTCTTTTCTCATGTCACGCTCTAACAGTGTGTGCCAGAGTGGTTTATAGCTGATGTGCATATTGTTTTCCTGCCTTTCTATCCATACCACCGGGGCGGCTGCCCCGGCAGGAACTTTTCTCTTATTATAGCACCAATCTTGTGTAATCACAATTTATTCTTGTAGCCTACCGCTGATACCGTCTGGATTGTGCTTTTCCTTTCTTTTTGTTCCCTTTAATTAGCCATGAACTGTTTTATTCCTTGTGACTTTGCTTATGTGTGATAAAGAAGTAATAGAAGTGTAAAAAATTTTGCCGTTCCTATCCGGCACATGAGGTATGTCGGATAGGTCGGGCGGTTAGGTGTCGGGCAGTTCTACCTTGCCGACAAAAGAATAATAGATTTCGATTTCCTGTCTGCGTAACTTGCCCCGGCGTTTCCCGTCAAGGGCAACGCTTTCATGGACAACGATTTTCTCCACAAACTCCCGCAGCAGAGTAGGGGTAAGTTCTTCAATGGTAGTGTGCCTGCGTACCACATTCATAAACTTTTCAGCGTTTGCGGTGGCTTCCTGCGCTTTGGAAAGTTCTTCCCGCAGTCTGGCGGCACGTTCTTTCAGTTCTTTCTGCTCGGCTTCATAGTCTGCCGACAGCTCTGTGAAACGCTCGTCCGATATGCGCCCGGTTACGCTGTCCTCATACAGCCGCTTGAAGATAGCAGATAACTCGGCTATGCGTTTCTCGGCGGCTTCCAGCTCCTTTTTCTTGGCGGCGTTCCTGCGTCTGTCCCCGTCCTCATTCTGCTCGATTAAAAGCTTCATAAACCGGGCTTCATGCTTTGCCGCATAGCTGGTAACTTTCCGCAGATTGGAGAGTACGCCAGCGGTCAAAAGGTCGGTGCGGATAAAGTGCGCCGTACAGTCGGCGGTGCGTTTCTTGTAGCTTCCACAGATATAACAGTCCTGCTTGCGCTTGTCCGTCTGGTATCGCTGCTGGTACATCACGCTGCCGCAGTCGGCACAAAAGAGTATGCCGGAGAACAAGCCCACTTCATCATAACGGTTGGGGCGCTTGCGCTGCTTGCGTAACTCCTGCACCCGTTCCCACGTTTCCCGGTCAATGATAGGCTCATGGTGGTTCTCAAAAACCGCCTGCTTTTCCGGGGGATTTTCTATGCTGTGTTTCAGCTTGTAGGACGGCTTCTCGGTCTTAAAGTTTACCAGACAGCCCGTATATTCCCGGTTTTCCAGCAGATGAACCACGGTATTGGTCGCCCACTTGCACTCATAGCCGGGGTGGTAGCGGCGGGTGCTTCCCGTCCTGCGGTATTCCAGTGTCCCCGGCGTGGGGATTTGCTGCTCGGTCAGCATACGGGCTATCTTGGTCGGACCGTTCCCGGCAAGGCAAAGGCTGTAAATCTGCCGTACCACCGGGGCGGCTTCCTCGTCAATGATGAAATTTTCGTCCTCGTCCATGAGGTAGCCATAGACGGGCTTGCTTGTGACAGGCTTTCCACTCATGCCCTTAGAGCGTTTTACTGCCTTGATTTTCTTGCTCGTATCTCTCACCAGCCATTCGTTAAAAATGTTCCGCAGCGGGGCAAAATCATTTTCCCCCTGTGCGCTGTCAACGCCGTCATTGATAGCAATAAAACGGACGTTTTTCTGTGGGAAAATCATTTCTGTGTACATTCCCACCTGTAAGTAGTTTCGCCCTAACCTCGACATATCCTTTACGATAACTGTCCCGACTTTTCCGGCTTCAATGTCCGCAAGCATGGCTTGAAATCCGGGTCTTTGAAAGTTCGCACCAGAATAACCGTCGTCCGTGTACCAGCGCAGGTTGGAAAAGCCGTTCTGCTTTGCATAGGTTTCAAGGATACGCTTCTGGTTGGAAATGGAATTGCTCTCGCCTTGCAGCTCGTCCTCATGGGATAGTCTTGGGTAAAGGGCGGTAATTGGTTGTTGGTTGGTCTGTCTTAACATAAAATCCTCCGTTTCCGACAGCCAGCCCCACTATTCCGTACCTTGATTGTACCACATGGGGCGGCTGTCTGTATAGCGGCAAAAGCGTCAAATCTGCTTCTTTATGGTCAGTAAAAATGATGGTTTTTCAATCAGGCTTCTCACAGGTCAGATATCCGGCGGCGGCTTCTGCTTCCAGCACTTTCATCATCTTGTCAGCGGCGGTGTCGGTCGCCCCCTCCTTAAAAAAGCCGGACACCACAAGGATTGTGTTGCCTATCCTCGTTTCGGTCACGCAGTCCGGGCGGCGGGCAGGGCGTTTGTTTCTCTGGGTGTCGGTCATAGGCAAATCTCCTTTCCGGCAAGCAGCTGTTTCAGCTGTTCCATTTTCCCCTGTGCGGCGGCTTTCCTCAAATTCTCCCCGGTAAAGCAGAGAGGGGAACACATTTCAAGCAGGCGGTCATAAATGCGGGCGTGGGCGGTGTCCTCCGGGTGCTGCAATTCCTCCAGCGTGAGGTTGGTCGTCACAATCAGCGGCTTCCTGCTCCGGTAGCGGCTGTCAATCACATTGTAGACCTGTTCCAGACCGTATTCTGTGCCACGCTCCATTCCAAAATCGTCAATGATGAGCAGGGGGAAGCTGCAAAGGCGGGAAATATATTCGTTCCTGCCCGCAAAGCTGGCGGCAAGGTCATTGAGTATCGTTGCAAAGTTTGTCATGCACACCGGGACTTCCTGCTCCATGAGGGCGTTTGCAATACACCCGGCAAAATAGCTTTTTCCAGTGCCTACCCTGCCCCACAAGAGCAGCCCGTAGTTCCCGTCCTTTATCTGTTCCCAGCGTTCCACATATCCGGCGGCGTTCTTCATCTGCGGGCAGCTTCCGTTATCGTTGGCAAATGTCCAGTCCTGCATGGTCTTGTCTGTAAAGCCCTGCCGTTTCAGCCGTTCCACCGTTTCAAGGTGGCTGCGCTGCTTCTCGGCGGCTTCCCGTTCCTTACGGGCTGCCCGCTGGCAGTCGCACTCTGACGGGTGGCGGTCACGCCCGAAAAAGGTCTTGCCCTCCGGGAAATAGGCTTCTTTGGGTTTCCGGCATTTGCCGCAGTATAAAAGCCCGTCCTCCCCGGTGTAATCCTCCGGCTCGGCTGTGGTGTCGGTCATAGGCAGTATGGTGTTGTGGATTGTATCGGTCATAGGCTTTCTCCCTCCTTGAATGAATAGTCCGGTATGCCTTTCTTTGGCTTCTCTTTGGCAGCGTCCTCCTGCGCCCACTTGTAAATGGTGGCTGCATGGCTCTGGTACTGCTTCCCAGTGGAAGCGATATGGCAGGAAAGGCGGTCAAGGTAATACTCCCACTTGCCGGGGAAGTCCTGTTCCAGCTCCATAAGTTCTGCGTCAGAAAGGAATACGTTTTTATATCTGCCATAAGCGGCGGGGGGCTGCCCCTCACTCGCTCCTTTTGTTTGGCTCTCTATTAGGTTGTTTATATTAGTTTGGTTAGGGGACGGTTTTCCGACCGTCATAGGGTCAGTTTTCCGGCTGTCAGTTGGTCGGTTTCCCGCCCTTATGAGGGTCGGTTTTTTGTCCGTCAGTTGGTCGGAAAACTGTACTACTGGGATAGGCGGCACTTTCACATACAGACGGTTGGCGGCAGAAAAGCCCGTCCGTCTGCGTTCCAGCAGCCCGGCAGCGTCCAGTTCGTTCAGTGCGCCCTTTATGGTGGTGCAGCCTTTATCCAGCATTTCCGCTATCTCTGCTATGGGGTAGACAATGTATGTCCGTCCCTCGCTGTCCTGCCAGCCGTTCTTCTGCGAAAGGGTGGAACGGTCTAACAGCAGCGCATACAGCAGCTTGGCGGTGTGGGATATGTCCATTTTCAGCAGGAAACGGGGGTAAGGCAGGTAAGCGGGCAGCTCCGTTTCTGCGGTCATATAATCAGCGATAGGGTTCACCTCCTTGTGGTGTCTGTCTGTGGGTTCTGTTACGCTTTTAGAGGGCGTTTTTAAGGGAAAAGGATAAATGTATCACGCACCCTTTGACACCCTCCCAAAAAGCCTTGATTTATGCGGGTTTGAAATGCCCTAAAGCGTGACATTTCTCCCTTTGTTTCCGCTTCCGTTTGGCGGCGTTTATCCGCTTCATGCGTCCGGCGCAGTCCGGGCAGTATTTCCCCCGGTTGGATTTGGGGGAAAAGAACGCCCTGCAGACAGCGCAGCGTTTCCGGCTTCCCCGGCGCAAGAGGGCGGCTTCCAGTGCTTCATCAAGGGGCAGGACAGCGGCAGTAAACCAGCGGCAGAGCAGCGAATAGCTGATACTCTGCACACACACGCAAGGCTCGCCGTCCTCCAGCAGCAGGCAGTTCCCGCTGTCATAGTTGCAGCACTCATGCACAAGGCGGCGGGCTGCCCGGTACTGGCGGTAGTCCATGCGGGGGATATTACCGTTCATGGCTCTGCTCCTTTCTGCGCTGCGGCTCGCTCCGGCGTAAAATCTGGTCGATATTGCCCTTGACCGTCTGTAAGCGGTGGTATTCCTCCCGTTTTGCCCGGTAATCGTTGTAGCCGCTGTTTTTCTCTTTGATAAGGGTTTCAATCTCTGCTTGCAGGGCTTTATAGCTCGGCAGCTTGGAAATGCCGTTCTCCCTGAAATAGCGGGCGGCTGCGTCTGCTATGATAAAGTCGCTTTCGTGCTTCTGTCGGTAGGCTGCTTTTGCGTTGGCGTTTTTCTGCTGTTTCAGCCCGTCCCGGACAGGGCGGGTCTTGGAATAGGCAAGTACCTGCTGTTGCAGCTCCTTTTTCCCGTTCAGCGTCTTTTCCACCTGCTTCAACCACGCAAGGCTTTCCTGCATGGCGGCATAGGCGGCAGAACAGGCTTCGTCCAGTTCCTCCGGAGAAGAAAAGCCGTACTGCTGATAGGCGGTAACGGTAGCTGCCATTTGCTTTAGGTTGTGCTTTGCCGCCCAGCGGTCATAGCCCACGCCCTTGCCCTCGGCTCGCTTGGCTTCCCGGTCAACCATGCGCTGCAAGGTGTTGTCTGCCGGGGTGGTTTTTGTGGTTTTTTCCCCTTGTGACGGCTTTTTAACTGCGGCAGGGTATTCGGGTATGGCTTTGGTCTGTTCGGCGGCTCTGTGGGCGTTCCGCGTGAGCAGGGCAAGGACAGCAGCCTTGTCAAAATCGTCCCCCAGCTTCCGGGCTGTGATAGGCTTTGTCCTGTCCGGCGTGAGGTAGGAAAGCCGCCCCCGGCTCTCCTTGACGGTCACACCCTCCCGCAGCAAAAGGAAAGAAAACTCGTCAAAGCTGCCAGCTTGGGAAAGTGCCTGCCGTATCGTCCGGCGCAGCTTCGCCTTGTCCGTTTCAAACTTGGTGGGCTTGGTCGGCTGTCCGGCGGCTTCTCTGGCAGCGTTCTCTTTATCAAGGGCAAGCTGCCCTTTCTTTGCCGCCCAGTATTCCCGTTCGGTTATCCGTTCCTTGCTGCCGTTCAAGAGGTCGATTTGGTAAAGCCCCTCCCGGTGGCACATCTCCATGACTTCACTCTTGAAATATTCCATAGCGGCGTTGGTGCAGCGGTGCTTGCAGCCCTCCCGTGTGTCGGCTGGTCTGTCCATGTAGGGCAGAAGCGGGACTTCGTAAATCCGCAGGGAGTTGATGACGATATGCACATGGATATTGCCGCTGTGGTTATGCCCGTCCGGGTGGGTGCAGATTAGGGCTTGGTGTCCGGGGAAATGTTCTTTACAGAACTGCTCGCCCAGCTCCTGCGCCCGGTCTACGGTCAAGCCGTTGTCTGTCCCGTCCCGTGGGTCAAAGCTGATGATATAGTGGTGGCTTTTCACATCTTCCCGTTTTTGGTTTTTCTCATAGCGGAGATTGGCTCGCATACAGGCAACGGCGAAATCCTCGCTCCCGCAGTTAAGGGAAGAAATGCGGTAATCCTCCCTCGGTATCAGCCGCCCGTTTTCATCAAGGGTGGGCTTCATGGTAAACTCGTCATGCTCAAATGTGAGATAGGCTTCCGCTGCGCCATAGTCAGCATTTTTAGAGCTGATATGTTTGAATGTTGCCAACAGCGTCACCCACTTTCTGCAAGACTTCAAACTTTAGGGCAGCAAGGTCGGAAACCGCCGCCCGTACCTCCCCGGCAAGCTGCGGGTAGGGGCTGTGCCACTCGTTCAGCGTCCGGGCTATCTGGTTTAAGTTGCCGCCGATCCTGCCGTATTCGGCGGTCAGCTTCCCGACAGCGGCAAGCAGCTCGTCATTGACGGGGGAAACGGTTATGATGGGGCGTATGGCTGCCCCGGTTATGGCTTGCCGGATAAACTCGGCTTGGCTCATGTTGTAAGCAGAAAGCCGCTGGGCAAACTCGGCGTATTCTTCCTCGGTCATGCGTGTCTTGACTACCCGGCTGCGGTGCGGTGTGTTGTATCTTTTCATGGTCGGCAGACCTCCTTTCTATGCGTGGTGTCCTCTCACTAATAGGAGAAAAACAGGGTGTGAAGCGGAACTGTTTTTGAAAAATCCGAAAAAATATTTTGAGGGGTTTTTCAGCGGCGCAAGCCGTATAAGCAGGGTTTGGGGAAGGCACTCCCCAACAAGATTCCCGCAGGGGCAAAATGAGCGGAAAGCGAATTTTGGCACCTCGGTAGAATCTTGCTCTAAGTAAGCCGCAGATTTCCCCTTGCACTTACTACTCGTATAGCCGCCGCCCGTTTTGGCTGGATTTCTGCAAAAATCTTACGGCGTGGAGCGAGTTTTACCCGCAGTTCTTTCTTTCCGCTAAAGATACATTTCAAAGGCCGCCAGCTACCCGCTTGCCGGGAATTTCTCAAATTTTCCTTTACCTTAGAAATACAGGAAATGCAGATTTGGCTACCGCCGCAGAAAATTTTTTATTTCCGGCTTCACCTACCTACTACGGACGGATTGCGATTTTGCCAAACGGACAAAGAAAAAAGCAGCAAATCTTTTTCAGACTTACTGCTTTTCGCTGCCGCCGGTGACGGTGGGGTATTCAGTTGTGGGCTGTGCCGTCATTCTCTAAAACGGAATTTGAAGATTGCGGCAAGCAGCGTTTGTGTGATGTAGTCCTCTGCGTCCGGGTTAAACTGCCCGTTTACGAAAGCGGAGAAATATATGTGCCGCCGGTAATGCTGCAAAATGGTATTGACCGCCTCCGGCTCGCCGCTGGCGGCCTGCACGATTGTTTCATAGGGGAGAAGTCTGCTATTCCTCATGCGTCATTCCCTCCATTTCCTCATAAAGCCGCCGTAGGGATTTGCGGATATGGTAGCCGGTGGCGCTGCGGCTGCGCCCGTACCGTTTCCCGATTTTCTCCTGTGAAAGACGGTGGTAAAAGGACAGGTAAAGCATTTCCTGTTCCTCAACCGGTAGACGGGAGAGGGCTTGTACCAGCAGCCCGTTGTTTAAGATAACTGTATCACCGCAAAGGTTCAGTATGTATTCCTCGTCCGGCTCCGGGGCTTGAAAACATTTATCATTTGTGCCTAATGGGTGGTGCTTTTCTTCTGTGAGGTATTCAAGGGATATTTCTCTTTTGTATTTCCGGCTCCAATCCCGCAAGGCGGTGTACTTGGCGTTGCGGATAACGACAACGCAAAAGGCATGGAACGTGTACTCGATATGCTCCTTGTATTCTTCTGTGCAGGTCATAGAAAATCCCCCTTTCCTCCACAATGGGCTGTGCATGGTTGACGGGCTGTATTATAATCATAGGGGGCGGCAGCACTCCTTGCTGTCGCCCCTTGATTACCCTCCTGCAAAGACGGGCGGGGCTGTCAACGGCGGGCATTTATGCCCGTTAAGTTTGCCGTTGACTGCTTCGCCTGGTTGCGCTACCCGTTACGGAGTTACATTTATCTACCGTTAATCTGATAGCGATTGTATGTCAGTTTTCCAATCAAAGCGAAAATGACAGCCAACACCAAATATACAATCGGCGCATACTGATAAGCTGCTAAAGGACTGCCGCCCACATGAAACATAGAATAACGAAATGCCCCGTTAAGCGAAACAAGATTACTCGGAAGCAGATACCAAATTTCAGAAAGCAGTTTGAGGTTTGCGGGCATTTCCATAATGAACATTGTAACAAGGAGAACACCCGTTATAATTCCAATGGTAGCAATGCTATTTTTCGTTACCTCTGATAACATCATGGTAAATATGCTAATCAATGCAGCTCCGGCAAAGGACAATCCAACTAAAATCAAAGCTGCCTGTCCCACGGTAAGATTAAACGGGCGCAACAGAACAAATTGCAGTATCGTATCATATCCGTCAAATCCATATAAAAAAGCAATTATTCCGAACATGAGCAGAGAAAGAAGCAGCGTAAAACCTACACCTACCGTCAATCCCGCAAGGGTTTTCGCTGCATATAATTTCTTCTTCCCAAGGCGGGTACAAAGGATTACCTGGTCTGTTTTTCGGGTATGCTCCACGGTAAATACCGTTGAAAGACAGATTGCAATAAACATGATTTCCATACAGGTAATCAATTTCATCATATCTGCAATTTGCCGCCAACCGTCAAAATATCCGTGATAAACAATCGGCTCGTCAAATGAAATACTTTCGGTCAGCCCTGCCGGGGTATTTGCTTCTAACTGTGCATTTAATTTTTCATAAAATGCTTCGCTATCACATACTAATATTTCCGCGCCTGCTTGTGTCCCCAATGTTCTGCCAATGAAATTATATACATCTAAGTACGGGAGTGCTTCTTTGTAATTTCCGTTAAAAATAAAATCCTCATACGCAGGGCGCATTTCGTCAATCAGTTTTTGGTCTATCGCTCTGCCGGAGATCTGCTCTGCGGCTTCCTGTTCTGCCCGATTTGCTGCATATCCATTTAGGGAACTGTCGGAATATTCCCTATTTTGCGGAAGTACAGCACTTGCTATACCCCAAATAACAAGTCCTACAAGCAGGACGCCGCCTGTAATCCAAACAATTTTTCTGCTGATAATCTTTCGCAGTTCAAACTTATATAGCGTAAGCATAATCACTCCTCCTCAAATTCATCAAGATAAAATTTCTCCAAGTCGTCGATTTCATCAGCAGAGCCATTAAATACAATCTGTCCTGCTTTCATCATAAGCACCGTATCTGCGATATGCTCAATATCTGATACGATATGGGTAGACAGTAAAACAATGCTTTCCGTACCCAATTCTTTAATCAGATTACGGAAGCGCACACGTTCTTTCGGGTCAAGCCCAGCGGTAGGCTCGTCTAAAATAATAATCTTTGGGTCATTCAAAAGTGCCTGTGCAATACCAAGCCTTTGCTTCATGCCGCCGGAATAGGTCGCAATTTTCTTTTTGGCTACGTCGGAAAGGCTCACCAATTCCAGAAGTTTTTTTGATTTTCGTTTTGCTTCTGTCTTTGTCAGTCCTTTTAATGAAGCCATATATAAGAGAAAATCCATGCCGTTAAAATCCGGGTAATAACCGAAGTCCTGCGGAAGATATCCCAATTCCGCCCGGTATTCCTCGGAAGATACGTCCATTCCGTCAAAAGTAACCGTACCGCTTGTGGGTTTCAAAATACCGCAAAGCATACGCATAAAAGTAGTTTTCCCTGCGCCGTTTGCCCCAAGCAGACCATAGACACCGTTTGTCAGTTGTAGGCTTACCCGGTCAACGGCTATTTTGTTTTCATACTGTTTTGTCAGTCTGTCAATGCAAAGTTCCATATAAATCCCTCCGTTTTTTTGAATGTATGGTAAAATTCTTTTGCAGTAATTCCAAACAGGAATAAAGCTGCTACTATCCACCATACCAAGTAATTTGTCTGGAATAAAAAGTCTGCCATATAGCGAAGCGTCATATTTACCCCGCTTACAAAAACAGCTACCGCCATGCACCCATAAATGACTTCTTTATTACGGAAACGTCGCACAAGATATAGGCTGATACTTGTTGTCAATAGATACGGAACAAACAAATATACACCTGTCTGCATAAAGGAAATACTGTTTGCAACATGGCAGACCGGAATTATGATACAAAAAATCCCAAAGTTGAAAACACCTAAAATAATCAACCTTGCCAAAACAACACTCTTTAAGGAAAACCGGGCAGACATTTCTAACTCATTCATTCCGTATATGGCAGATTTTGTGCTTTCTGCAATAAGCAGCAATGCAAGAAAAGGGGTAAATGCAGATACAATCCATACCGTATTTTCACTTGCAAAAGAAGCCGCCCATGCTACGGGCAAAAGTATCAATATAGACATTAGCCATACGCTTTTCTTGATAAAGGGAATTTGGCTGCATATAAATGTTTTGGTACTGATATGCGGGCGGGGCAGCGAATGGATAAACTGAACCTTGCGACCCGGCGTAGGTGCGTCAAACGCTTTAGCAATCTGTTTTTTTAGTTCTCTATTCATCTGAAAAGCCTCCTTTCTGTAACTCCGTTTTGAGATATTTTAATATCCTTGCGGTTTTTCGGTATATGGCAAAACGGGAAAGTCCTGTAATCTTGCATATCGAAGCTATGGGAACATCATTTGCATATCGAAGCAGCAACAATTCCTGTTCGTCCTGCGGAAGTTTGTAAATGAGGTTTTTTATTGCAATGCTGTCTATCCACTCCTGTGTTGGGTCATAGCTCAATTCCTCGTTTATCTCACATGATTTTTCTTTGCTTCCTTTTCGGTATTCTTCAATACATAAATTACGGGCAATCGTGTAGAGATAAGGAAGTTCTTTGTCGCTGTTAAGGCTTAACTGCTTATTGAAAAATCGCAGAAATGTTTCCTGCGTTATATCCTCTGCCGTTTGACAATGGCGGACTTTGAAATAACAGTAGCGGTATATTTTGTCATATTGTTCTTCCAAATCCATAGCGTTCAAGACCTCCTTTCATTATGTATAACGGTTTAGCCACATCAAATGTGCGGCTGTTTTGAAAATTATAGCATATTTTTGCAAGTTCTTTTAGGCTGCGGAATAGTGGTAGGCTACTGTCTATGCTTGTATTTTGGTTTTGCTTCTTTACTAAACATAAGCATTTGCACCCGGATTGTCCGTTCCATATCCTTCCAGCAGATTGATCACTCCCCAGGCTGCAAGTCCGGCTCCGATCGCACAAACCAATGTTTTTAAGGTCGTAATTGCCGTTGTAAAAAATGCCATAAGTGTACCTTTGGAAAACTTACATTTTCCAGTCCTTTCTTAGATTTTTTCCAGAAAGGGAAGAAAACACTATATAAACCCTGCCTTTTGTGCTACACTAAGCATAGGATTTTCTACTTAGAAAATTCCTCACACGTACAGTCGGTATATTCATTTTCGTCGATGGATACCGACTGTTCCTTTTTTCCAAATTATTCATGATTTCCTCCCATGATCCACTTCCCGACAATTTGTCGAGAAGTTACATCTGATACAGTTCCACTTCATCCTCTGGTTTCAGTATCAGATTAGTACTCAGATATTTTTCAATATCAAAGGTATTCTTTTTGTCATAATCGGACAGATATTTGTAATTTTTATGTTTGCAAATATCGTATTTATTTGAGAAAAATGGTCTGACACCTCTCACCTGCAGAATACATTTTCCTCCGTCCATAACTGCTATTTCATCCTGACTCATCAACTCCTTTCCTGTTTTCTGGTAGTTCATTCCATAAGACCGCTGACTGCCTCTCGTATCCGATGTGTTATACAGATCTATGGTTTCTTTTCCCAAAATCTCCGCTATTTCCTTTAATGTCGTTTTTTCCTTTCCCCCCAGGAATAAGGTCGTATCACAGTTCCCTTCGATGGTATCGGCATTATCCTTATAAATTGCCTTAAGCTGAGACTTTGACTGCAAAATAATAGAAGCTGAGATTTCCCGGCTTCTAATCGTAGCAATTAATTTTTCAAATTTAGGAATTTGTCCGATGTTCGCAAACTCGTCAAGGAGACACCTCACATGAATTGGAAGTCTGCCTCCATATACATCATCAGCTCTGTCACAGAGCAGATTAAAAAGCTGTGTGTACATAATAGAAACAATAAAATTAAAGGTATCATCGGTATCTGAAATAATGACAAACAATGCAGTTTTCCTGTCACCAACCAGATCCAATTCTAGCTCGTCATAACTCATAAGCTCCCGCAGTTCCGCAATATCAAAGGGTGCGAGTCTTGCACCACAACTGATTAGAATAGATTTTGCTGTCTTACCAGAGACAAATTGTCAAGGACTTTTTAATCAAATTCACAAAAAATCTACAAAAAAGGTGCCAGAAGCATTGTATGGCTCCTGACACCTCGTTTGATAGATTACATTTTTCCGTTCAGCAGGTCTTTGCAGAGATACGCATAGTCTGGCAGCTGGTTGATATATGGCTCCCAGCGCCGCTTGATTTCCGCCAATTCCAGCGGATCGGCTTTCTCCAGTGCATGATCGTTGCCTGTCATATATAAAACATCCGTAGCAACATCATCCAAACACCTGCCGCAGAGATCAGCAGCTGATTCTATCCTAATGCCAGTATCCACATAAAGCGGATTGACGCCAATCGCCAGCCAGACATAGCCTACCTTGTCCGACCAGAGCAGTTCAAAATCAGGGCTTTGCCGCAGATGTTCCGCAAAGACCTCCTTTACTCGTTCAATTTCATGCTTCTCTTTTTCTGTGTAAAGCATTTTCGTGTCCTCCTTGACAAAAATTTTGGTGCGTACCATTATCAGTTTAGCACAAGGCGGCTTCGTTTATCAGTCTGTCACATCTGCTGAATTTCATTTTTGAGCATACGCTTGATTTTATCGCTCATGGTTTCTGTGCTGGTCTGGCTGAAATGGACATGAACCTTGTAGGTTGTCTTGCCGATTTTCTTTACCATCGCTGGCGTGTTTTCCGGCGCTCTGGACGCAGTAACGGCGTCTGCCACCTGCATAGTATGGGGTTCTTTGTTCATGGCGCTCCTTTCTCCGAACGGGTCTGTGCCGCCCGGTAAAAAATCAGTCTTGCTTACTGTTTACAATGTCTTTTGCTGCCTGTCGGGTAGCACCGGCATTTTCTTCCCGGAAATTCTTCCCGTCAAAGAGAATCGGCGCACACCGTTCCAGAATACGGTCATAGATACGGGCGTGGACCAGATCAGGCGGATTTTTCAGCTCGGACAGTTTCAAGTTTGTTGTGATAATCATGGGTCTGCGGCTGCGGTAGCGGCTGTCAATGACGAAAAACATCTGCTCCATAGCATATTCGGTACTGCGCTCTACTCCCAGATCGTCAATGATAAGCAGGTCATACTCGTCAAAGCTGGCAATAAACTCCGACCTGTCCTCAGAGAACATTCCCGTCAGACGGTTCAGGATGGTGGGAAAGTTCGTCATCAGCACCGGCACATCCCGGTCAAGCAAAGCATTGGCAATACATCCGGCGAAAAAAGACTTGCCGGTTCCCACATCTCCAAATAGCAAAAGCCCGATATTGCTCTTATATGCCTCTTTCCAGTTCTCCACATAGGCGTGAGCCTTGTCCATCAATGGGTTTTGCCCGTTATCATTGGAAAATGTGTAGTCATACAGATAACGGTCTTGCAAGCCCTGTGCCTTTCGGCGTTTGATACGCTCCATGCGGCGCTGCCGTTCTTCAGCAGTCTTGCGCTGTTCCTCGGCCTCCCGCTGGCACTGGCAGATACAGCGGGGCATGAAGTAGCCTGGTTTTCCAAAGCATGGCACAACAGTCTGCCTCTGGCCGCCGCATTTCTTACAGTGAATGAGGCCGTCTGCCGGGTCTATGTACTCGTCCCCGGCCAGTTCCACACCGGCGGCTGCCTTGTCGATCAGCGCCCGGATTTCTGCGGTAATCTCCATCATACGGTTTCATCCTCCTTTACGCTGTAATCCCGGTTGCGGGTGGGCGGGGCTGCTTTCTTCGCGTCCTCACCGGCCCAGCGCCGGATGGTGGCGGCATGGCTCTGATACCGCTTGCCGGTAGAAGCCATGTATTCGGACAGCTTTTCGATGTACTGGCCCCATACGGTGGGAAAGCTGGCCTGCAAGTCTGCCATTTCCTCGTCCGTCAGGAAAACATTCTGGTAACGGCCATAGGCGCGGGCGGAGCGTCCCTTCTCTATCTCTCTCTTTATCTCTATCTCTTTCTCTAACTCTATCTCTATCTCTGGTGGACGAATGTCGGACAAATGTCCGCCGTTTGTCCGGGGCGCGGAAAGAGCCTTGTTTTGGAGCCTCGCCGCACGCTTTCGCTCGGCCTCGGTAGAGGACTGGCCGATTAAAAGTTCGATGTTGCTCATGTAGAATGTGCCGCTGTCCAGCACCTCCACAAGACCCAGCTTCAAAAAGATCTGCAAGGCTCTCTCCACAGTGCCGATCTGCTGGCGGGTAATGGTGGCGATCATCTGCGCCGTGTAAGGAATGTCCTCGTCAAGCTGGAGCCGTCCACCATGTTTCAGCGATTTCAGATACAGCTTGAGCAGAATGTTGGAATACAGCACACCATCCTGCATACTTTCCAGCAGCACGATGGAATCATCGTCAAAATAGTTTTCTTTGAGTTTCAGGTAATAATATTTTCGGTTGTCTGACATAGGGTTCCTCCTTGGGGTTTCTCTTGGGATTCTGTACGCATTTTAAGACCGTTTTAGGGGGCGGAAGATAAATCTATCAGCCTGCCTTTGACACCCTCGAAAAAATCCTTGATTTACAAGGGTTTTTCAGCCCCTAAAGCGTGACATTTCTCCCGTTGTTTCCGCTTGCGCTTTGCGGCGTTGATCCGCTTCATGCGTGCGGCACATTCCGGGCAGTATTTGGCCCGGTTGGAACCGGGGGTAAACAGCGCCCCACATACGGCGCATTTCTTTGCATTCAGCCGGTGGAACAGCGCCGTTTCCAGTTCCTTATCCTGCGGCAATACCGCCGCCCGAAACCACCTGCACAACAGGGAGTAGGAAATAGACTGGACACAGACACATTCCTCCCCATCGTCCAGGGCGATACAGTTTCCGTCGATGTAGTTACAGCACTCATGCACCAGCCTCCGCACTCTGCGGTACTGGCGGTAATCCATGACGGGGATAGGTTCAGACTTATTGTTCTTCATAAATGATTTCTTTCATAAAGTTGGTAACCTCCTTAAATGAATTTATTGTTAAATATTCGTGCAAAGTATTGTTTTCTTCGTGCAAATGGCATATACTATAATTGCCAGCAGAAAGGGGTTGATCGTATGGCTGGAAATACCACAAACATCAGTATCCGCATGGACGCAGATTTGAAAGCGCAGGCGGACGCACTGTTTACTGAACTTGGCATGAACCTGACTACGGCGTTTAACATCTTTGTGCGCCAGTCGCTTCGTGAAGGCGGCATTCCCTTTGAAGTAAGGCTGGAACAGCCGAACAAGGAAACGGTTGCTGCCATGCTGGAAGCGGAAAGGATTGCAAAAGACCCGTCTGTAAAGGGCTACAATGACCTTGACGAGTTGTTTGCTGACCTGAAAAGATGAAAGAAACCAAATATACCGTCAAGTACACGACCAGTTTCAAAAAAGACTACAAACGAGCCATCAAGCGTGGTTTGAAGATCGAGCTGCTGGAGCAGGTCGTAGCGTTGCTGGCGATGGGCGAACCGCTGCCGGATAAGAACCGTGACCATGACCTGTCCGGCGATTGGGCAGGCCATCGGGAATGTCATATTCTCCCGGACTGGCTGCTTGTCTACCGCATAGAAGATGATGTTCTGGTGCTGACGCTGGCCCGCACCGGCACACACAGCGACTTGTTCGGCAAATAAACCGACTGCCGCCGTATGGGGAAACCTGTACGGCGGTTTTTCTGTGTGCAAAAGGGTGTCGTGAAACGCGACGCACCTAAAAGGAGTACGCCAAAACGCGGTAGCCCTTACCGCTCCGGTTCCCGGTCGTGAGGTTTATCCCGTTCCTGTCGGGACAACTGCTCGGCGGTTTTGCGGAGCCGTTCCACTGCTTTCAAATCCTCCCGCATTGATTTCATGGCAAGCGTATCCGTCTGCTTTCCGGCAGTCAGCTGGTCGATTTCCCGCTGCCATGCCTTCGGGGTGATTGCCTCGCCGTTGTCTTTCAGTTCTTTCAGATACCGGTCTGCTGCGTCATAGAGGATCAGTTCCCGGCTGTGGCGCTGTTCAAACTGTTCCCGTTTTTCCGGCTTTACTTTGGCAAGCTGCTTGTGGATGGACTTGTACTGGTTGTACTGTTCCCACATCTCCCCGCGCTCGGTAAGGGTAGTGATCCGGCGCTCGGCCTTGACGATCTTTCCGCGCAGGTCATAGTAACGGCTGTTCATATCAGCGATTTTTTCATGAAGCTGCTGCATAGACTGGATGCCGTTTGCCTGCAAAAAGCTGAATAGTGCAGCGCTTTCTTGCAAAGCCCGGATTTTGCCGGTGCGGGTGCGGGGAGCGTCCAACTGCTGCTGGGCCTCCCACAAGGCGGTCAAGCTGCTTTGCTGTGTTTGTGGTTTTTCCGTTTCGGCTTTCGACCAGCGATAAAGACGGGTAATGCGGGCTTTGATTTCTTTCAGCAGCTTGTTGTCGGCGGCGATCTGCCGGTTTACTTCTCCCTTGTCGGTGCGGATACCGCGCTTTTCCATTTGGCTGGCGGCTGGCCCCAGATGGACAGAGGGGATTTTATCAATGCCCTGCCGCTTGTAGCTGCGGTGGTCAATGCGCTCCGGTCTACCGGCAGATTCCAGCGCCCGGTTGGTGTAGGCTGCCCACGCTGCCCTCCAAATCTCCACATTCCCTTTGTCGTTCCAGTCGGTGGTGTCCTCTCGGTGGTTCTTCCAGCCGCCTTTCCCATCCGGGATACGCTGTCCATTCTCGTCCAGGTCGTATGCCTTGCGGCACTTCGCGCCCCATGCGCCGTTTTCTTTTAAGGGCCGGACGGTCAGCATGATATGAACATGGGGGTTGCCGGTTCCCCTGTCATGGATGGCAAAGTCGGCGCACATCCCCTTGTCCACAAAGTTGTCCTTCACATAGGACCGGACAAGGGCAAGCTGCTGTTCTATGGACAGTTCGCGGGGCAAAGCTGCCTCAATCTCGCGGGCAAGCTGGCTGTCCCTTGCTTTCTCGATTTGCTCCACGCTGTTCCAGAGGATAGAACGGTCTGCAAATTCCGGCGGGGCGTAGGCAGGCAGCATGATCTCCGCATGAACAATGCCGCCTTTCCGGGTGTAGTCGTGGGTCATGCCGTCCCATTCATTTGTCAGCTTGGTTCCGCTGCGGTAAGCAGCTGCGGCAACAGCAGAACGGCCTGCGCTGCGCTTGATGATACTGATGGGGATATGACAGAAATCTATGGGGAACACCTCCTTTCAGTGAGGGGATAACAGGCTCTGTGGAGCCGGACAAACGCAAAGTGGGTGTCTGGCTGCGCAGAGCGCACAAGGGGTTTGGGGAGCGTAGCTTCCCATCGTGGACGAAGTACGCAACGCCCCCGGCAGGGCGCACAGCACCGGCAACGGTGTATAAGTGCGCCCTTGTAAACAAGGGACTTATGGCGTGTCCCCGGATTTTGGCAGGTTTGCAGTCAATTCCGCAGCCCCCGGAAGATGGGACAGGGCAATCAGAAATGCTTTGACCTCCGCGCCGGAAAGGTCGGGAGCCAACGGGAAAATCCCCTCCAAAACGGCTCCACGCTCAATCAGGCGGCGGGTGCGAACCCTGCGTTCTTCGTTCCGCTGCTTGTTCTCCAAAATCTTCTTTCGGTTTTCAAGCTGCCGAATCTCCTTCAGGACTTTCTCCCGTTCTTCTTTTTGGGGGTGGGCTGTAATTTTTTCGTTCATGTCAGGCACCTCTTTTCTTTGGAAATACTCATAGATTGACCGTCCATTTCTGTCGAGCAAAGTACCGGCGCAGCCTCCGCAGTGCGGCATGGATGGATTTTCCCGCCTGTGATGGCGTGATACCCTCCATTGCGGCAATATCTTTCACTTTCATACCCAGCATATAGCGGGCATGGACACGGCGAGCCTGCATAGGCGGCAGGGAAGAAATGGCTTCGTACAATCGCCGTATCAGTTCTTCGTATTCGGCTAATTCTTCTTTTTCTATCAGGTAGTCCTCCGGCGATGGCTGCGCCCAGCCGATGGCGGCATTTTCGATTCCATCGTTACAATCGAGGGAATAAAACGCCTTATACCGGAACATCTTGCGATCTCTGGCGCCCTCGGCTCTCTTGTCCAGAAGAAACGCTTCGACGATCTCATCGGACACCTCCACAAAAATGTCCTCTTTGCAAAATGGATAATATTGTTTGAGATTTATGGTCTGCATAGGCACGCCCTCACTCTGTTTGAAAAAGGTCATCATAGCAGCGGCGCATATTCCGCAGCCCCCGGTGGATGGCAACGCTGACCTTACTGCTATGGATACCCTCTCTCCGGGCGATTTCCGGCTGCTTGATACCGGCAATGTAGTAGGCG
This sequence comes from Blautia sp. DFI.9.10, assembly GCF_024461705.1. Lineage (NCBI taxonomy): Bacteria > Bacillati > Bacillota > Clostridia > Lachnospirales > Lachnospiraceae > Blautia > Blautia sp. DFI.9.10. The sequence goes on along the minus strand of NZ_JANGAA010000004.1, from coordinate 193,625 downwards.
TGAACACGGCGGACCTGTGTCGGAGTGGCATGAGCCAGAGCCGCAGGCAGAGCTGCAATCAGGTGCAGGCGGGTGGTCATTTCTTCTCGTTCCAGCAAAATATCTTCCGACGATCTGCTGTGTTCCAGTGCGTAATTTTCCAGCCAGCTGTATGCGTCCAGAGAGTAGTAGGCGCGGTGGTAGACTTTCCGACGCTCATAGTTCTCCATCTCCCGCTGGGCCTGATACATCGCTGCCCATACCTCGTCCGTAACATCCACAAACTCGTCATGCCGGTAGTGGGGATACATCCACCGCAGATTGATTGTTTTCATAGGCTTACCTCCTGAAAATTGGAGAGGCGGGCAGCTCGTCCGCTGTCCGCCCCTCGCTGAGATAAGGGAAATGATCCCTTTCACTTGGTAGCCAGAAAACAGGTCATTTGTTAAGCCTGTTCCCAAAGAAATTTATAAATTTTTTTCTGACCGCCTCCACACTTTGATACACAGCCACTTTGGAGCAGCCGCACAGCACACCGATCTCTGCAAGGCTCAGCCCGTCAAGCGCATAGAGCAGGAACCGGCGGCGCTGGGCCTCGGTACAGGTGTCCAGAACAGCCATCAGCTCATGCAGTGTTTCCTTGCGGCAAAGGTATTCTTCCGGCGTTTCGCCGTAGGCTCCTACACCCTCGGTGGTAATGATGTACTCGTCAAACTCCCGGCCATCCCAATGCCGCCGCTGTTCATGGAACAGGTTCTCCGTTTTGTGATCGGCCCGGTCAAGAAATTCATAGACTTCCAGCGTGACCTCCACGGCCACAGCTTGTCCGTTATAATTGATGGTAACTTCCATCTGCCTTTCCTCCATTCAGATTTTTTCGGGAAAATCTGAATGGGGCGGCGGAGAACGGCACCGGGGATAAAGTTCGGGCCATGCTGACCCGATGTTCCGGCTCCATAGAGACAAAAAAGCGCCCGGACGGCATAAAGCCATACGAGCGTAATAGAGTATATTTTGCTGTTTAGTTACATGGTATAGTGCATACTTCTGACCGCATTGCTCCGCTGCTGGGAACAGGCTTTTTTTAGCTGGTGCAGGTCATGGGGACTGTGAAAAAAGGCAAAAATAGACACGGCGGCAATCCTCCTATGTGCCGCCGTGGATTTACACGGTGTTAGGTCGTCGTTGGTTTAGCGTAGACGAAAAGAAACGGCGGCTCTGATTTCTCAAAACCGCCGCCAGGGTATCTAGAGTAAGCGCACAAAATCAACCTGCCCAGCTACGGTTTTTTTCTTTCCCCATTAGGCGGGGCAGGTTTAAAAGAATATGAAAAGCCGATAACAGCAGTCATGTTAGCCTGCGTGTTATCGGCTCTGCGTCTATGCGTCTGGCTCTCTAATAACGGATATATTCAGTTGCTTTACATGAATGAGCGTTTCCTGTTTACATTTTGGACAGAACAAGGGGAAATTCCTTAATTCCGTGTCAATTCGTATTTTTATTCGGGTTTTATTATGGCATATAGGACAACTAACCCAACTTGTCTCTTTCATCAAAATTACCCCGTAACTTGATGTTTCTTTGATATATTTTTTGTTAGTCTATAAAATACGAATATCAATCCAACATTAAGGATGATCATAAAGACCGGCTGGCTCATACCGAAATATGTTTTCATATCAGAAAATATACCGTTTGTATGAAGCATAAAAATCGGGCAAATTTCCTGCATTTTTTGTAAAACAGGAAGGCTATCATTAAAATCAAACACAACTGGCAAGAAGCAGATGACGCAAGAAGTAATAAGCGCTGTAACAGGAGAACTCATTTGAGCACTTAAAAACAATGTAATAGTTGTCAAGGCTACAATCCCAAAAATATTCAATATTACAGAGATAAAGAACATTTGCAAAAAGGTCAAATTATATATTGAAGAAGCATAATGTAATGAAGATTGAATGCTTACATTCCACCCCTGTAACCCATAGGTACAGCCATACAGAACTAAATTTAGCAGTAAATACAAGAGGTATGTGCCAATTACAACTTCCAAGGCCGCTATAATTTTTGAAGTTGTGAGTTTGGTTCGGCCATACCGAGCCGAATAAATAATGCTATCTGTATGAAGTGCATACTCTTCTGAGAAAACAGGAGATAGAGTGATTACAACAATTAAACATATCATTATGGACAAGATGCTCCCCATTCCAGATAATAGCTTATCCCAGCCATCGCAATATCCTAAAGTCACAGTTGGACTATTTGGATATGCTGTTTCGAGTGACTTAAAACTACCATCAGAATTTGTCAAATATTCCAGAATCGCCGCTTGGTCACGATAAACATGAACAGCAGAAAAAGCAGAATTTTCATCTTGTCCAACAGTTGCTTGTTTTGCTTGGTCGATTTTTTCTTGCATAGTAAGTAATGTATTTTGAGAGAGTTTTCCTTCAAATATTTCTGCTACTTCCTTCCGTTGTTCAATGGCTGTAAAACCGCTTGCTAATGCCATTTTTTCAAGGTCATAATCATAGAAAACATTTTGATAATTAAATTGAAAAAAGAAAAAATAGGCAACGATAAGAACCACACCAGCTAAAAACAACATTCGTGTTTGCTTTCTCGAACATATTTTATTTCGTTCTGCTTTTATCATTTCATTCATGCTCGGATACCTCCGCAAAATAGTATAAATACAAATCTTCCAATGTTGGATCAACATTCCAAGCGGTTCTGCATGGTGCTTCTTGAGAAATAATCCTCAGCCGTTCTGCACCATTATTATGTTTCAGATTTGCTGTTACATAGTTCAATTCTAATTCTTCGGCCTCTTTTCGAGATACATCACATTCCCAAACACATTTTTCAATCGGCTTCAAAAGTTTTTCTGGAGAACCATGTTGAATTAACTCGCCATTTTTCATAATCAGAATCTCATTTGCGATATATTCAACATCAGAAACAATGTGAGTGGACAAAATTACAATTCTATTTTCTGCCAAAGAACTAATCAGATTTCTAAACCGCACCCGCTCTTTCGGGTCAAGTCCAGCTGTAGGTTCATCCAAAATCAAAATACGGGGATCGTTTAGTAATGCTTGAGCAATTCCCAAGCGTTGTTTCATACCGCCGGAAAAAGTTTTGATTTTTTCGTTTTTCTGTGTGAGCAGATCAACAACCTGCAACAGCTCCATTGTGCGATTATGGGCTTTTTTAGGTGGCAGCCCCTTTATTGCAGAGATATACATCAAAAATTTATACGCTGTAAAGTTAGGATAATAGCCAAAATTTTGTGGCAGGTAGCCTAAGATATTACGATATTTCTCGCCCAAATCATGAATGTTTTTCCCGTTAAAAAAAATGGCTCCTTTCGTTTCAGTTTGGACATCGCAAATCATTCGCATCAAAGTTGTCTTGCCCGCACCATTTGCCCCGAGTAGACCATAAACACCATTTGTTAATTTTACGCTGAAATGATTTACAGCTTTTTTTCTTCCATATTCTTTTGAAAGATCATTTATTGTAAGTTCCATATCAATTCTCCAATCATTTTTTCTTTTTTCAAGTACAGTTGAAGTGTTTTCCCTAATAGGATAATAGATAACACATAAAATCCAATCCATCCCCAGAACATAGACGCTTCAAATATAAATCGCTGATGGAGTACAAGAGAAAATGTTCCAGAAAGAAAAATCATACAAGCGATTAAATGATACAAGCTATCGTTTGTCCTGCTTTTCGCACATATAAAAAGATAACAAGTGCAAGAAATATTAAATGGAATCAAACCATACAACACCATTTCAATCATTGATTTCTGGTAAATATATGCCATTGAAATTAAAATGACTGTTATTAGGAAAAGGTTGATTACTCCAATAATCAGCATACGACCTGCTACAATTTTTACCAGCGTTGTTCTACTAGACTGTTCAATTTCCCACATACCATAGATGTTGCTTTTAGATATTTCTATTGCACCTAATAACGCAAGGAATGGAACCATAACTGCAAGGATTGTCAATGGATAATAAAATGGAACCCTCCATTGGCCCAGGATACATGCTAATAATACTGCACATATAGTGAGTATTATTTGAACAATCCAGAAAGAAAGCGGCAGAAATTGAAGTTGGTTCAATATAATATCTCGCATTGAATTTTTATTGAATTCAGAACTATTCATGTAACTTTTTCCAGCTACGATTACTGCTTTAATTTTAGGTTCAGATGGAGCAGGCGTTTCACAACTCTGCAACCATTCTAATACACCATTTTGTTTTTGGGTCATACATTATCGCCTCCTCTAAAATCAGCCAAATATCGTTCCAGTTTTTTAATCCCCTGTTGGAGCCTAGATTTTACAGTAGAAACACTAGCTTTTGTAATGGTTGCAATCTCTCGGATTTTCAAATCATAATAAAATCGTAAAATGATGACCTCTTTTTGATAGTCCGGTAATGTGTTGATTGCATATTGAATTTGCGCTTTAAGTTCGTTAAGCTCAATTTTTTCAAAGGCATTATCAGTATCTTCTATATCTTCAAGAGTTTCTAAATCCATATACAGGGGTTTTGCTTTCTTAGTATAATTGTTACAGGTATTAACAGCAATCGTTAGCAGGTAGTTTTGAAATTTCCCGATCTTTCGTACTGATTGAATATTCTCCAACAATTTCAAGAAAACATCTTGTGTAATATCTGCGGCGGTATCTGGATTGCCGTTCAATCGCCGACAACAAAATAGATAAATTGACTGATAATATTTTCGGACAATTATCTCAAATGCATCTGTGTCACCCGACTGGATTTTTTTAATTAGTATGAAATCTTCGATACCGTGTCACCGCCTTCCATGTGTAAAACGCCTTACACTTAATATACAACTGAGTAACCCAAAAGGATTTAACTTTAGAAATTTTTCTTTTACTTTTTTCATTTCCCTTCTATTGTAATTCCTGTTCTTGAAAAATATAAGATGTAATATATGAATTATAAACTTCAACCAACCTGCATATAGCAACATTCCACGGGCGAAGTATGAATTATACAATGTAACTGGGTGATGTTATATGGCGAAAGTTGAAGATTGTCCCGGTTTTGAAACCTTCGGCGCAGATGTCAAAGCTGCACGAGAGGCAAAGCGTCTGGCACGAAAAACATTGGCAGAAATGGTTGGGATTGAATGGCGGTATCTTGCCAACATTGAGAATCAAGGTGCGATTCCGAGCCTGCCTGTGATGATCCAGTTGATTAAGGTCTGCGGACTTCCCGTGGAACGGTATTTTAACCCGGAGATCATGCGAGAAGAAAGCGAACAGCGGCAACGGGTCAGCCACAAGCTGAAGCTTTGCCCTGAAGAATACCTGCCGATTATCGAAGGTGCCATTGACGGGGCGCTCAAAATGGAACAGACTGCGAAGCAGAAGGAGGACGCATAATCGCGGCCTCCTTCTGGCGTTTCTGTATCATGTTTCCCTGCACTTTTCCAAAAGTTCCCGGCACCTCTGCTGGATTTCTCCGGTTTCTGTCACAGTCAGGTCACGGTCATTTCCAGTAATCTTATCTTCCAGAAAGTTGGCGTATGTACCCAACAAAGCGTTCCGTAAATCCTCCGGGGTTTTCTGTATTTCTGCGCTGTACCAGTCATTCCGGTGGGGTTCCCATGCCATCAATGTATAACCATGACTGGTCTGAACCACCTCATACAGAGGGTCATCATCCAGATATGCCTGAAACACTTTCAAAACCTTTTCAAAGGTCAGCATTTCCCGCACCTCCCATTCATCTGCAAATCAGTTCCCTGATTAAAATTTCCTCAATCTGTGCCGTTAATGTGTTCATCAGCCCCACCCAACGCATAGGATCACAGGCTTTCAGTTCCTCAGTGACACCCGCAACCTCCATCATGTGAGGTAACATGGCGTCCATACGCTCCCGCGCTGTCCGGTCAATCTCTATCAGGTGCGGATACAGCTTCTCGCTCATCAGTAGTTGGTTGTAGAGAATGGGGTGATGTTCCTTCAGGTAGGATTTTCGCATCCTGCCGTACTTGCCAATAGAAGTTTCCGGCTGTTCAGAAAGTTTTAGGTTGGGTATATCATAATCTCCACAACGAATGTAAGTCAACTTACTCATATTCATTCTCCTTTGCTCCGTGATGATTAGACTGCTGCGCTGGCTGCTATGCCGCCTTTGCGCGGTTCTTCTTTTGGTAGCTGCCCGACAGTAGAAAAAACACCTTTTTTCATATCCTCAGCCCGAATCAGGGCTTTCTTAGCGTCCATTTCCGCTTTTTTCTTCGCCTTGATTTTGTTCTCATACCGTTTCTGTGCGCCGCTGGCTTTTCGTTTCAAATAGTTCTGATGGAGCCTGTCCTTGCGTTCTTCTTTTTTTCGCAATTCTTCCTGTTCCTCCGGTGTTAAAGGAACCGGCTGTAAGGATGGTGGGATATAGCGTCCTAAAAAATTGAAGTAGATTTCAATTTCCTGCGTGGTGTCCTGACTGCCTTTTCTGGCGCGTTCGTGGACAAGGATTTTCTCTACAAACTCGTTGAGCATGGTGTTTGTCAGCGTGTCAAAATTCTCGTACTTATCAATCAGGGCTATAAATTTCTCCGCTGATTTCTGGCTCTGCTCATAGCCGGTAACAGCCTTTTCCAACTCTGCAATTTCAATCTCAAGTGCGTCCTGCTCTTTGGCATACTGTGCATCAAGCGCTCTATATCGTGCATCCGGCAGCTTGCCGAGGGCGTTGTCCTCATAGATTTTGCAAATCAGTTTTTCCAGTTCTGCGGCTCTCTTTTGGGCAGCAGCCAGACGCCTGCGCTTTTTCGATATATCGGCACTCTGTTGAGCAACCTGCGTTTCCTGAACGGTGTGAATAAATTCCGTCCGGTCATTTCTGGAATATTCAGCGATAGCCCTGAGCGTGTCAGAAACCAATGTCAGAACAGCACTCTCATTGATACGGTGTTGTGTAGGGCATAGTGTCCCACACGGAACTTTGGTATAATTGGAACAGGTATATTGAGAAACCCGCTTGCCATTGTTGGTGCGGTGGACATACATCTTGCCGCCACAATCTGCACAATAGAGCAAGCCTGTGAGGGGAGCCGCTTCGCCCCAGCCGTTTGGATAACGCCGTACATTGCTGCGGATTTTCTGCACCAAATCAAAGGTCTGCTGGTCGATAATGGCTTCATGGGTATTCTCAAAGATCGTCCATCTGTCCTCAGAAACATAGTGGCTTTTCTTGTCCTTAAAGTGTTTGCGGGTCTTGAAATTGATGGTATGCCCTAAATACTCTCGTTTTTTCAAAATGTTCACGATGGTAGATGATCCCCATCCATATGGGTCTTTGACCGGCTTTGAACGGTTCACACCCTCGTTGAAGCGGGCAAGGTGTACGACAGGAATTTCAATCCGGTCTGTGGATAATTTGCAGGCGATCTGATAAGGCCCATATCCCTCCAGCGTAAGGGAGAATATACGGCGTACCACTTCGGAAGCTTCCTCATCTACCAGCCAATGTTCCCGCTTTTCATCCCACAAGTAGCCGTAAATCACGGTGCCTGTCAGGTGCTTACCGCTCATGCCTTTTGACTTAAACACAGAGCGGATTTTCCGGCTGGTGTCGCGGGCGTAAAACTCATTCATGATATTGCGGAAGGGCGTAAAATCATCATCGCCTTTCAGACTGTCCACGCCATCGTTGATGGCAATTAACCGGACGCCGCGCTGCCGTAAGATCTCCATGACCTGGCCGACTTTCAGGTAATCGCGTCCCAGGCGGCTCATGTCTTTGATAACAACGGCCTCCACCCGTCCGGCCTCGACTTCCTCCATCATTGCCAGGAAGCCGGGGCGGTCAAAGCGGGTTCCCGATACGCCGTCATCGGTGAAGTGGGTGGGGTTCGGCAGCCCGTTCCGGCGGGCATAGTCCTCTAACATCTTTTTCTGGTTCGATATGGAGTTACTCTCGCCCTGTAACTCATCATCGCGGCTCAACCGCTCATACAGAGGGGTGATTTTCTCGTTTCTCATGGCTGTACCTCCTGAAATGAAAATGCTCTAAGTGACTGCTTCACTAACCATGACAAAATCATGATTAAGAAGTCACTTAGAGCATATATCACCGGCAGCCAACTTGTATTTTTTGTACTGCCTTACTGCAAAATGGTTCGGGTCTTTCTGCTCCAGCTCATCAAACATCAGATCTACTGGATTCTTGAAATTCTCATCATCTTCCCTGGCTTCTGACACATTGATCATTTCCAACAGAGTATTAAAATTCTTTTCTTCTTCCCTGCCTTCATACCAGATATAACCAATCAGGGCACAATAATAGAGTTTTTCCGCCTTTACCCAAAAATCCTCACCTGATTGCTGCCCTTCACCTTTGGTATTAGCAATAATGGTTGTTACCAGTTTTAGAATATCTTTTTCACTGCGGATATATACAAATGGATTATAGTGCATGGATTTTTTGAAATTAATTGTATTCAAAACTTTGATTTTATATGGTTCGTATATAACTTTTCCCTCTTTGTCCCGCACGATTTTTCCATTCTCATCCGTCATCGGACTGCCTTTTGCCAGCATACTGCCAACCTCCAGAAGCACAGTTCCCTTTGGATCAGTAATCACATAGGAGCTGTGCATCTGCATAATGTTAGGCTTTACAAAAAATCTGGTTTTTCCAGAACCAGAACCGCCAATTACCAGAATGTTTTTATTCCTGGCGTATTTCGGATTCTTTGGTCTGCTTGACATAGTAAGACTCTCTGTTTCTGTGAGAATAATATTATTTTCAAATTCAGGATCCGCATATGGTCGTATATCTTTTTCTATTCCCCATCTGGCAGAACCATACTCCACACCCAGTCGATATTTCCTGGCATTTTTCGTGCGGTAAATAATAATAAGCTTTACAGCCACGCCGCCTGCGATTCCACACAACAAATCTATATGATTCAAACTTGGCCAGAGATTCTGAAACGCCAGTTCAAAATAAGTAATGGTATTCATAAATTTATCCCAGGAAGTTGCTCCGGTGTTTACCCGATACAACCAGGCAATCTTATTGAAAAAATAAGCAAACATCAGATAGGGGAAATTAGCTAAAAACAGCTTTTTCTGATCTGCCCTCTTCAATTCACTTACCTTGTCCGTAATCAGATTTTTCACATCTGCAAGCATTTTTCCTGGGATACTCTCTGAGGAAAAAACAGCTTTTCCAGATATTTTTCTCTTTTTCGGAGAGCCTCTGATATGCTGAACTTTTCCTCTTTTCTTCTTATGCTGCTGTTTTTTCTCCGTCATAAACTCTGCCCTCTGTCTTTCTGCTGTTCTCTTGCTCGTTCTCTGTTCTTTCCTTTAGACACAGCATCCTTAAAGTGCATAAGTTTTTTCATAATAGATGGCTTATCCTTTTTGTTCATCTGTACACCCAAATATTTCTTAAATGCCAGATTCATCATTTCTGTATCCTGCCCTTTAAAGAACACATAGTAGGTCGGTGGCTTGGTCGAACTGTCTTTTTTCAAGGCAAAATCTAAACGGTATTTTTTCGCCACACGCTCAAAGGACTTGATATTTCCATCTGTGATTTCAATATTGGATAAACCAGAACCCTGGCTTTTCAGTTCTTTGTATGACTGTTTTCCAACCTTATAAGGATTCTTTCCTTTTTGTTTCTGTCCTGACAGATACTTCCGCAGCATATTTTTTAACACGTCGGCAGTCACTCTTGCAGTTTTAACCGACAATGCGATTGTTTTCTGAGTAACTTCTTCCTGCAATTTGCACGCCTCCTTTCGATTCCGATCAGCAAATTATGGTGGAACTAACAGATGGGGGAGATATATTTTCATCGGAATTTGGCTCCTTTCCACTTCCCGACAAATTGTCGAGAAGTACTCTTTAAAATATAAAAAGCCGGCTGATTCCAATTTCTAATAAAATGGACCAACCGGCTACAAATTCTCTATTTCGTTTTTTCATTAATAAGCTGTTTTTTTATGAATACCAGCATTGAAATGAACTCAACTAACAACTCATATGCACTATGTATATCATCCGTTCCATATTCAACAATTCCATTATGCAGAATATTATTTCTAAACGGAATTCTTTTATCAATTTCCTTTGTATAAGCGTCAGTATTTGCAAACACTACATATGTAATTCCCATAACGTAAAGTTTTCCCACACTCTCAGAAGACATTCCCTCATTTTCATCTATAGACATTCGTTTTACTATTTGTTTCACTTTTGAATAAGGCTGTTTCGTGTAATTTAAAGTATTATATATTAACGGTTCTATATGTGATAACAATATTACTAATTTTTCACGTTCACTTATGGACGGATTGCTTATAATACTTTTTATATAACAATGTAATTTATTTTCTTGCTCATAATACTCCATAAGTTCTTCTTCCGCATCTTCTTTATCAATAAGCCCATAACTGTCTACCAACCACCAGACATCTTCATAATTCAAATCATAATTACTTAGTTTTTGAACGTTTGCAAAAAGTTGCGTATTCTTAACATCATCTGGTATATTTTTTAAAAATTCTGTCAAACTTCCAAATAAAGTATCTGGTATATTTTGTGAGAAACGACTTATTTTTTTTGAAAACTCAAGTAACACATCACCCAATTTATCTGTATCTATAAAATGATCTTCTTTATTCATCAGACCCTCCCTCTACTTATTTGTCAATTTATTTTATTATAACCAATCATACTTATTCTGTCATTTATTTCTTAAACTCAGTAATAAATATACAGTACTGAATTGCACATACAACTTTCCTTCTTCCCAATCCATCTGATCCATCAGTAAACACTGAAATAATACATCTACATCCTGCAATTTATAAATCCGATTGCACGTTTCTGACAAACCTTTTAATTCTGGGACCTCTTGCATTGCGTTTCGCCTGTGCATAAGGCATTGCAGATATAATGCTTCCAGATGTTTCTGACTGAAAATAAGTGCTGTGATATCCTGTTCATTAACAGTACATTTACGTTTTTCTAACTCTTCCCGGGAAATATCCAGAAAACACCGGATATTTTCGACATATACATCACCATCAAATGTTGGATGCTTTTTCTTAATCCATCGTTTCGCCGCTACCTCCATATTCTTTCTGTCTCGATTAGATCTGGCACTACGGAAATTCAGCCTTTTGCCCATTTCTGCATAGATATTACTTTTCACCTGCCGATCTGTCAAAGCTGCGTATTCTTCATTGCGAAAAAAATAATCTAAAAGTTGGTTCATCTTAGCCTGACTATCTACCAAATGATAACATTCCTCGGAAAACCCCAAACCCGCAAATGCAACTGGCGCACTTCCTTTTTTGATTTCTTTTTCAATCACTCTCAAAATGTCTCTCTTTGATTCCATTTCTTGCTTTCCTTTCTCTTTTTCAATTTTCTGATTCTGTTCACAGATCATCAATAAGTTTTCATCTGCTCTTTTCGCTGTCAGTGTTAATGAATAACAAACCCAAACCAGAAACAGTGATATCAATGCACTTCCTACACCAATCATAAAAACTTTTCCCCCTCCAATACATGAAGCAATCCGTCCCACTTAAAAAACGGACTGATTTTTTTCAGCATAGCAATCAAGTCCACTTCATTTTCTATTTCAATATCCAAAAATTCTATTACACTAATTTCAAGTCCATCCGCAATTTTCTTTAATTGTTCTACTTTCGGCTTTCGTATGCCTATTTCATACTTCCGAATTGTATTCACATTAATTCCTGTTCGTTCTGCAAGCAGCTCCTGCGATAGCCCTCTCTGTTTCCGAAAATAACGAATCTTTTCATTTATCTCCATGTCTTTCATCTGTTGAACTTCTCGACAATTTGTCGGGAAGTTGTTCCCTTTCCCAGTTTTCTTTTCCTTCATATCCATACATAGATATTTCCTCATCCAATAGCCTTGCAACCATAAAGCAACAAGACAGCAAAAACAAAAGCACTATTCCTGCCATAATAATAATTATCAAATCAATCACATCTCATTCTCCTATGTAAGCGGTACAGAAAAAGCAGCCTTGACAGACTGCTTTTTCAATCACCATATTCTATTTTTGTTCTCATGTAAAAAGGCTTCCGAAATTGTGCGAATCCCAAACGCTAATCCATCTATGTAAGCGTCTCTCTGTTCTGTTTGTTTAAGATTTAAAGTATATTCCTTGTAATCCTCAAACATTGCCTGCAGATCCGGACTCATTAGACTTATCATTTCCTTTTCTAATGTTTCACACAGTTCCTTTGTCTCTTCATAACTTTTACTTTGTGTCTCACATTGATTCATTGGATAAATGCTATAATACAATTTTTCCAGTTGCTTTTCGCTCATTTTTGATCACCATTTCTTTCAGTCTTTTTATGATCCATATAATTCCAGAAATGCCGTTTTTTAGCAAAATGCCTGCTACAGCTAATAATCTCCAGGCAAGAACCCCTATTCCAATCAAACTTCCTACCATCAGTTTAAGTACCACCAAACCAAGCATTTCCCCTGTCCCCACATTTCTTGGAACGACCAACAAAAACATTTTCTGGATTCCGAAAGGTATTCCCACAAAAAGCAATAATTTTCTCCAGTCTAATATTTCACCATTCATGCACATAGGGTGAACAATTAAGCAGATAATCATAGCTATTGCACCAGGAATTATCAATTTTGTTATAATTTCTTTTCCTCTCATATGCCACCTCCGTACATATCATGATTTACTTTTGCCTGGTAATAATTGCCTATTGTCGTTATTGAATTCATAAGACAGGTAAGCAAGTACGCTTTTATGTTCTTTACTTCCCTGGTATTCTCATGCAGACAGTCAAGTACATACTCTATGTGGCTTTCTTCCAGCAACAATAATCTGCTTTTTACGAACTGATATGGGTATTTCACTCCACTGATCGTAATATTCTCCCGTTCTATGCTGATTGTTTCCACAATTAGTGCCACAATTTCATCCAACTGTTGCTGTTCCCCCAGTCTGCATCGTTGTACAAGACAGTCATATTCAATATTTCTTTTTACAAGTGCAGTATTCATCTGGAATAACTCCATCTCTTCCATCAAATCCATTGACTGCTGTTCGGAAGAATCTGAAAGATTGATAAGATCAGTATTACTTCTGTCAGTATTACTAATATCAGTATAATTATAATTAGTATTATTAGGGTCGGTTTTTCCGACTTCTGTAGTTCTGATTTTTCGACCACGATAAGTCGTATTTTCCGACCTCTTGAAGTCGGTTTTTCCGACCCCTTGAAGTCGATTTTTCCGACCACGATAAGTCGATTTTTCCGACTCCGATAAGTCGACTTCTTCGACCTCTCGATTTTGTTGAATACTCTCTTCGGATTCATCATTGTTTTTAACATCTTTTGATGTCCTTAAAATAAAGTTCTTTACATAAATAATATCCGGTTTACCAAATCCTTGTTTGACTCTTTCAATTAATCCGATTCCCTTTTTGGTATCCAGTTCTGCAAGCGTTTTCATTGCTTTATCTCTTCCACAATTCATATACTGAATAACCTGTTCAACAGTAAAAATAATATAAACCTTACCCTCTTCATCAAACCACTGATGTCTGATAGATAAAGCCATTCTGTCCAGCATCAGCCCATAAAGAACCTTTGCATCGCTGGACAGATTACGGAAATATTCATCTGTGAATAATACTTTGGGAATACGGTAAAAAGCAAACTGTTCCGATTCATAATCGTGAAAATAACCAAACTCTATTTTTGTGCTTTCGGATTTTGCCATTTTGCTTTCCCTCCTTCCCTCGTTATTGGCTTTTCTTCCAGTTATCAAGCAGTTCATAGATAACCTGTTCAATCTGTTCTCTGTTATATTCCTTTGGAAAATACTTTCGTATTTTCTTTTCAGTTAAAGTAACTTTTCCTGTCTCTGTTTTCTTTTCATTCAGAATAAGCTGTACCGCTAATTCTGTCAGATTACCTTCATCGCTGTATTGCTTCAGTTTTGTTGCCATTGAACCTGTAACAGAGCTTGCTCCAGACACTATGCAGTCTTTCACCCAAATCTGCTCCGTTTCTGATAAATAGGTTAATGAAACACCTACTGTAAAATTAATCTTTCCTTCATCCAACAATTTCAGCAATTCCGGAATAAGACAGGTCAAGCGTATGTAACGCTGAACGGTTCTTCCACTGTCACCGGCAGCCTGTCCAACCAGATCTGCACTGTCAACAGAAGCTGCGTTTTCGTCTTTTATGCCCTGATGTTTTACTGCATCCATCTTCATCTTATAAGCATATGCCTTTTCGCTTGGAAGCAAATTTTCTCTCTGTATATTAGAATCCACCATAACGATTACGGCTTCATCATCGGTATAGTTCCGTATGAGTACTGGCATTTTACTTTTTCCAGCCAGTTCGCAACCACGTTTTCTCCTGTGACCAGCAATCAGTTCATATCCTCCCTCTGCGCGAGGACGTACCAATGCAGGATTTAAGATGCCATAATTCTTGATACTTTCTACTGTTTCAGCCATTTTTTCATCATCATTTACATGAAATGGATGATTTCTAAAAGGATGTAACTCATTTAATGGCACTTCAACAATCTGATTAAGAGTATTCTGTTCGGCTTCATTGATTCCAAGCAATTCATCATAAGAAGTAAGCTGAATTTCTTTCTTAGGTTTACGCATGATTCAGCACCTCCTGGACAAGTGCTTGATAACTGTACGCACCTTTTCCTTTTGCATCGTAAGAAAAAATACTGACACCTTCTGATGCAGTTTCGGCAAGAGCTTCTGTTCTTGGAATTGTCTGATCAAAAATTATAATCTCTGCTCCATAAGCATCTCGTACTGCCTGCTTATTTCTCTTTGAATTATTATAATGACTGCTGTCCATTGTAAACAGAATCCCTTCAATCTGTAAATCAGGATTAAATCTCTGATGAATGCCTTTCACAACTTTCAGTAATTCCATGAGACCATCTGCCGCATAGTATTGAGGCTGCACCGGAATCAAAACGCTATCAGCTGCACTTAACGCATTAATTGTCATCATTCCCAACGAGGGCATACAATCAATCAGGATATAGTCATAATCATTTTCCAAAAGTTCCAGATATTCTTTTAAGACTTTTTCTCTGTCCTCTACCGTAAATAATGACATGTCCATTCCTGAAAGAAGTTTATTAGATGGAATTACATCTATTCCTTCCTCATGGTGTAAAATTGCTTCCCTGGGATCAAATTCTAATCCCATAATGATATTTTCCATCATTGTTTTCAATGTTACCCTTAAGTTCTTTGGAAAACCAAGTCCCATTGTCAAATGTCCCTGTGGATCAGCATCTATCAGCATTACACGTTTTCCAACCTTAGACAGTCCTACTCCAAGATTAATAGTGGTTGTAGTCTTTGCTACTCCACCTTTTTGATTTGCGATTGCGATTATTTTGCACATGATATAATTCTCCTGTTTTTCTACTATTTTTTATTTACATTACTTTTTTCAATTTCAGCATAAGCTCTATAATATTTGCTCGTCCCTTTATTGGAATAAAGTTCCGATAATTCCATAACTTCAATTTTAGGATGACGCTGCAGGATTTTCTGAAACCATGCAATATCATTTTTTGTTCCCATCAGTCTCACTTTCAGCATTAATCTATTCCTCCAAGCATGGCATGTAACTTTTGATTGTACACTACATATTCCGGATAACGGATCTGTATTGCCTGCCAAAAATATGGTGCATATACACAGCAGAAGATATCCTCTACTGTATACTGTCTGCACTCGTTTACCTGTTCCTCTGCATCTTCATAATCCCAAACGCTTGGCGTGCTGTTACAGTACAGATTAAATGCCATCCTTACCACTTTTAAGCTACCGCTTGTCTGCCATCCTTCATGTAAACATTTCGTTTTAACAGACCCCGTTTTAAAATTATAAATTCTGTCAGCATTTTTTCTGGTATCTCCATTAATACCCAGGCAATAACACAATGCCTTATGGTACACATCCTGATACCGTACTTCTTGTAATTTTTCATAGTAGAATTTTTCATGTGCATCACTGATAAAAATAATGTTTTCTGCTCCTAACGCTGTACTTTTCATTTTGAACCTCCTTGAAATAAAAAAGGACCTTACCAATTGTTCTACCAATTAATAAGGTCATACTATATGTTACTTTTCTAAATTCGTGCTAGGGATTCCTCTTTAGTAAAAACTTAGTAAAACATCCCTACTGGTTCAAAAATATACTGTAAAATCAAGGTTTTTCAGAATTTTGCTAAGGTAGTGCCGTGGCATACGAAAAGTACTCGAATACTCATATAAACTCCTTTCAAAAGGCGCTTTTCTGCTGCCATTTGCAGCGTTTTGCGCGGTATTAATTTTTCTTTATGTATTGGTCATTTCTGTACATAAAATGCAAATCTTAGCAAAATTTTGCAGGATGTGTACAGCAATCGTAGTAGAAACGGAGTAAAAAGTGGATGGGGTACTACTTAGTTCGCCCACAGCACTTTTTATATTTCATTCCACTACCACATGGACATATATCGTTAGGATATATCTTCTTACGTCTCGGACTAGGCATTGTTATTCCACTTTTTCTTCTTTGTTTCTTTACAAAATCAACAAGCTCTCTTAATTCTCTATCCGAAAATCCGTCTATACTATGGTTTTTATATTCTAATTCTTCTGCAAAAATATTTACTATTTTTCCCGCATTGTTTAATTCCAACCATATAAACCAGCAATTATCATATTTTCTTTCCAACATATTCGCATATGTATATTTTTTACAAAAAGTTTTATCAAGCAATTGAATATTCGGAATATTAACAATTGCACAATATGCAAAATCTCCTTCAAACCAAACAGGTGTTACACGTCCTAGTTCCTGTTCTCTATGAATTCTGTTTTTTACCGCTTCATCAAAGTCTACTCGAGTATTATAGGATAAGTCTAATAAAAATTCAGCAAACTTTACTCTTCCTGGAACATTATTGCTTTCTAGATATTTTAAAATTTCATTGATGTATTCCGGAATTGGTTGTTCTGGCTTATCAATATGAAGTGCAGGATTATGTTTTCCTGCAAAATATTTATCAATATCTTCTCTAAATCCAATAGCTACAAAAGATGTGCAATCTCTATTATCATACACAAAATCTTCATATGCATTTTTATCTATGTACATGCCCAAATGATCTAATTCATCTGTAAGCATTAATGTCCTTAGCCTTGTTGCTGCCTGCCTATGCTTTAAATAATGTAAAAAGCATAATTCAGATTCAAAATAAAATGTATATGCATCCAAGTCATCAATATTAATAGCTATTGTACCATTAGCAATGTTAAAGAAATTTGTTTTTTCAATTTTTGCTTCAAACACATTAAAATTATCTACTGTAACACATAAAGAATATATTTTTCTTATCTTTTTGCGTTCAAATTCAAATTTCTCTTTCTTATCTTTTGTATAGAACTTGACCAGGTCACATTTTTCAATGTACTCATATGTACGAATACACTGATAGTCAGCTTTACCTATCAACGAATTAAACGAATTCTTATGTGCTTCAAAATCAGTTATCGCAGGCGTATATGTAAATGAACCAGCTTTGACTTCTGCAATAATTATTATATCATCACATATTACCATTATGTCATTCTCGTCCATTTTCTTTAGCGAATTCGCCTCCGGATAATAATTTCCAACATAAACGTTTGCATTAGGCATCAACTTTTTGAATTTATCAGCAACTAATTCTTCACTTGCTCCCTGTTGAATATTAGACCATTTAGTTGCATATTTATCATTATAGAGTCTAATATTTTTTTGCAAAATTCTATAGACATTATCAAATAAATTATAATAGTCAAAACAATAACAAACCCCATTTATATTAATAAATGGGCGTTTTTGAACAGGCAAATCCTGAATTGGCCACCCAGGATATTCTGACCTTTCAAAGAAATCCGCATTTTCACCTATCTTCCAAGAAAAACTCTGTACCAGTTTATCACCCCAATTTGTAACTTTTTTTACATCGTGCAAATCATATCCAAAGCACTTTGCCATAACAGATTTAGAATCCGTATATTCTCTGACTTCGTCGAATAAATCTTCTAATTCTTCCTGAGACTTATTTATAGCCTTACTTTGAAATTTCTTGAACTCATCTGTCAAATTCTTAAACGCATCTAATTTAGCAGATGATAATGCATATTCTAATTTCTTTAATCCTTCAATAAAATTCTTTGCGGATATACCATATATTTCTTCCATAATACTATTATGTGGTAAAATTAAAGTTGCTAAATCATTGAGTTGCTGAAATTGATATCTATTTCCTCTAACATTACTGAATAATTGCGCTTCAACTATATATTCTATTTCTTTATCTGAAAATACACCTCTTTCAAATTCTCTTGCAGCCCATATAAAATAAAAATATTGACACTT
Source organism: Blautia sp. DFI.9.10 (assembly GCF_024461705.1). Lineage (NCBI taxonomy): Bacteria > Bacillati > Bacillota > Clostridia > Lachnospirales > Lachnospiraceae > Blautia > Blautia sp. DFI.9.10. The sequence continues at coordinate 175,131 of NZ_JANGAA010000004.1, read as the reverse complement.
AGTATATAGCTCTTCTATATCACTTAAAATTTCCATTATAATTTTGTCTTGTGTCTCTTTATCATACTTATTATTATCCAGTTTTGTTGAAACCAGCACACTCTGAATATACTCGACTAACCTTAAACTCCCGACATTGCTATTTTCTAATTGCACATCAGACAAAACATTTACCATTTGAACCATACTTAAATCATTTGCCGTAACAAGCAATAACAATGGATCACACCTTTTTATTTTTTCTCTGATGCCAGCAACCAAATTTGATATATCGCTTACTGATTCTTCATAATGTGAAGCAATTTCATGATTTCTTTGCTTTATTTCATCTTTTGTAAAATGATTTTTTAATGAAACATTTTTTCCAGTTCTAGCCAGCTCAATCTTTCCATTCGTGTAGTATTCATCATATAATCCTTTTGCCATTCACATTCATCCTTTCAAATTAAAGTATACTTTCAAAATTCTACATAATCGTAAAACGCATCCAAACCTTTTTGTGTCTTAAACCGAATTAGACATTTTCTGGCTCACTAGCTTCTTCTGCCCTTTCTCCAATTTCCTGCGGGCATTTTCCATTTCTTCTATATCTGATATACTATTTATTATATCGTCATTTTTTTCTCATTTCCATAACAAAAAACGCCCCAGCCATCGCCAGAGCGCCTTCAAAACAACTATTCTTCTATATCACTAAAACTTCCCACACCGATACGGTGTGTTGAACCTTGCTACGAAAATAAAAATCGCAGCAAGTTCTCTAAGTGATAAGCATGGTTTCTTTCCTGCCGGAAGTTTATCTGTTGGTTCAAGGCGCCAGCTATATACAAAATACGCCTTGTCATTTACATGATATTTAAACTGATATTTTCCATCCCACCGAATTGACTCGCCTCTGCGCAACACTCGGTGTTCTGAGTCTCTTCTAATTCCTGTCTTTGTCATTTAACATCGCCTCCTTAAATCTGGATGCGCTTCCAGATATCTTGCAAACGCTGTGCGAATAATCATCTTGTGTTCCTTATAAAACACAAGGAAATTTTTCTGTTCATCCGATTTCAGTAAATCATAAAGAATGTTGCTATATTGTAATTTTTATCTAGTAGATATTTTCACATATTCGTGATAAAATAGAGGGCAGTTATTGACGATAATTTATGGAGGAAGAACATGGCTATTACATATAAGAAGCTATTTCATTTATTAATTGATAGAGAAATGACACCGGCTCAGCTTCAGAAGGAGGCTGGCTACAGTGCCAATATATCCACAAGGCTCCGCCGTGACTACTATGTATCATTGGAGTCCATGGAAAAGATATGTCGTGTGCTGAATTGTAAAGTGGACGATATTATTGAATTTATACCAGATAAGGAGGATGAGAACGATGGCTAATTTATCGCAGGAGAAACGTCAGCGCATGTTGGCATTTCTCGAAACCATCCGTGAAGAACATAAAGATGATGATGAGGTGCTCATTGCCCTCGGAGAAATCGAAAGCGAATTAAACGCAAAGAAATACGGCCTCGTGTGGGAACGCCACGAAGAAGCCGTTGATGTACAGATGAGGGATAACATTCCCGTATTTACTGAATGCGCGGACAAAGAAATCACCACTACCACAGGCGGAGTCAATTTTCTTCTTGAAGGCGATAACCTTCATAGTCTCCGATTGTTAGAAAAGACCCATACTGGCAAGATTGACGTTATCTACATTGATCCCCCTTACAATACCGAAAATAAAGATTTTATCTACGATGACGCTTTTGTAGATAAGAACGATGGATTTCGCCACAGTAAATGGCTGTCTTTTATGAATGAAAGACTTCAAATAGCTAAAAGGCTACTATCTAGCTCTGGAGTGCTTATTATCAGCATAGGTTACCATGAAGTTCACAATTTAATGGTTATGTGCCAAGAGATGTTTGAAAACAAACAGGTAACATGTGTTACAGTGCAAACCTCAGGCGGCAAACCAAATGGTGGTTTTACATTCTTACAGGAATATCTAGTATTCATTACGCCTACAGATTTCAATCCGAAAACAATGAGTTTTACTGGAGGTATTGAGCGTAGTCCATTTGAAGGGTTAACTTTAAGTACATTTGATAAAACAACACGTCCTAATCAAACATATCCTATTTTTATAGATAGAGAAACCATGCACATTATTGGTGTTGGCAAATCCCTTACTGAACGTATTGCAGAAGGTTTGTATACAGGGAAGCCTACCGACTTTGTTTTTGATTATGATGAAGCACCTAATGGAGCAGCTACATTATGGCCAGTCAGTAGCAAGGGTACCGACTGTGTTTGGAGACTGATATCACCTCGTTTACTAAGCGACTGGGCAAAAGGCTATATAAAGATTTCCAAGAACAAATCAAAAAATAACCCTAACGAATATAGCGTGCAGTATTTACCAGAAGGAGTTATCAAAAAAATAGAATCAGGAGAACTTCCTGTAATTGGCACTGAAGAAAATATGCCAACACTTAAATTTGGCAAAAACCAAACGGTAGGTAGTGAAATACCCACTATATGGACAAAAAAAGAATTTTTCACAACAAAGGGATCTTCTCATGTGCGTAACATATTTGAAGACAAACGTTTCCCTTATCCCAAGCCGTTAGAATTTATTACTGAAATTCTTCGTGCAACTACCAATGCAAACAGCACAATTTTGGACTTTTTTGCTGGGTCTGGAACTACTGGAGAATCTGTACTCGAATTGAACTTATCAGATGGCGGCAACAGAACATTTATCCTTTGTACTAATAATCAAAACGATATTTGTTCGCATATAACATACCCTCGGCTTAAAACTATAATCTCCGGAATTAGAGAAAATGGAAGCACTTACTCAAATGGCATCCCTGCCAATCTGAAATATTATCGCACCGATTTCGTCTCCAAGGACTCGGATTCTCTTACTGATGAGCTGCTTGACCATATTAAAGAGATGATTCAGCTGGAGCATGGTATCAATCTAGATGGTAGCCAGTATCTCTTGGTTCTCACCGATGAGGAGGCCGATGCACTGGAACAGCACTGGGATAAATATAAGGATGTGAAAGCTCTGTATGTTTCCAGAAATGTGTTATTCACCACAGAGCAAAATATGCTATTCGGCGATGTTGACATCCATATTATCCCGGATGACTACTTCAAATTTGAGTTACAGGAGGTGGGCGAATCATGGTAACTTCCGGATTATCCATAAAGCTATTTGATTTTCAGGAAAAGGCTGTTATCAAGCTGATTGACCTTACTTCCAAGAAAGACAGTAAACAAACAATTATTATGAAGGCGCCAACCGGTTCCGGTAAAACCATCATCCTCATCGATTATGTGGATACCTACCTTACCAACGTGAGTGCTAATACTGCTTTTATCTGGCTCTGCCCCGGCAAAGGTAATCTTGAGGAACAGAGCCGTGAGAAAATGATGAAGTTCGCTCCGGGCAGAACAACACAAAATCTGTTCGATGCACTGCTAAATGGATTTACACCCGGCAGCACTACATTCATCAACTGGGAACTTGTAACCAAACGTGGTAACACAGCTATTCGTGATAGCGAGCGTAAGAATCTCTTTGATCGTATTGCGGATGCGCATCGTGCCGGTGTGGAATTTATCGTCATTATTGATGAGGAGCATTCCAACAACACCGCCAAGGCGAAGACTATCATCGATGCATTTGCGTCCAAGAACATTGTTCGTGTCAGTGCTACCGCTATTGAAAATAAGAGATACGAGTTCTTTGAAATCGATGAAGTAGATGTTATCGACGCAGGCCTTATTACCAAGGCTCTTTATGTCAATGAAGGCGTAGCTGACAACACAGAAATTACCGATGATTACGATTATCTGCTCGACCTTGCAGATGCAAAAAGGAAAGCTATCGCTGGCAGATATAAGGAAATCGGTAAAAATATCCGTCCTCTCGTTCTTATACAGTTCCCGAACGGACAGCCAGAGACCATTGTCGCTGTAGAGCAGAAACTGGAGTCTATGGGGTACACCTACGATAATGGCATGGTCAGCAAGTGGATGAGTGAAGATAAAAAGGACTTGCCAGACAATCTGACCGTGAATAATGCTATCCCTGTGTTTCTTCTTATGAAACAAGCCATCAGCACCGGATGGGACTGTCCTCGTGCCAAGATTCTCGTCAAGCTACGAGAAGGCATGAGCGAGAGCTTTGAAATTCAGACCATCGGCCGAATTCGCCGTATGCCAGAGGCAAAGCACTACGAAGATGACCTCTTGGATTTCTGCTATGTCTATACCTTTGATGAGAAATACAAAGCAGGACTTCTCTCCAATATGGATAAGGCCTACGAGACTCGCAGATTGTTCCTCAAGGAAAAATGCAAGACCTTCACCTTAGAAAAGGAAATCCGTGACCTGGATGTCGGCAGTCTGGGCGAGCGTAATGTTCTGAATAAAATCTACGATGCTCTGGTGAGAAAATATAATCTGTCCACAAGCACCACAGATAATAAGCTCCGCTTTATGGCAGCAGGCTATCAGTTCGGTGATGAAATTATCGGTCATGCTTTGTATGGCGAATATGTCCGCACCGATATGGTCGCTGAGAGCACTACCTACTACACCACTCGCAAGCATGTGAATACCCACAAACATGGTATTGAGCTGCTCCACTCCGTAGATGCAATTAAGAGCACCATCGGCATGCAGTCTGCCAAGGTAAAAACCATACTGGAGCGTCTGTTCCGCAGAGGTGGCTCTTCTTATAAGAAGTTGTTGTTACTGGATACCTCAGAATTTTACGCATTTATCATCAATAACGAGCACAGGCTCAAGGAAGAATTCCGTGAAGTGACTGCAGATATGAATACGCAGATGACACTACCTCTCAATCCGAAGAAGTCAATCTTCCATATTCCAGAGCAGGACTTCTATAAGTACGACCCGGGTGTAAAGAATGAAGTGGAATACCTGGCCAACGCATACCATGATTATACTTCCGGATATGCCACAAGCCTTGTTCGTAGTACATCGGAAATGCTATTTGAACAATTCTGCGAAAACCGTGATGATATTGAATGGGTCTACAAGAACGGAGACACCGGTCAGCAATACTTCTCTATCGTATATAGGGATGGACTTCAGAATCAGTGGCTCTTCTATGCTGACTATATAATTATGAAGAAAGACGGCACTGTCTGGGTTATTGAGACCAAGGGTGGCGAGTCCAAGGGCAAAGACAAGAATATCGACATTCAGATTGAGAACAAATTCAATGCATTCAAGAACTATGCTACGGAACATTCCCTCCACTGGGGATTCGTCCGTGACAAAGACAATCAGCTTTACATCAACAATACAGAATTCGCACATGATATGGCAGATGACCATTGGATGCCACTCTCACAGGAATTCTAATTTTCAGGGCAGTAGATTATCGTTTCTACTGTCCTATCTTTTTGGCATATCACAATCACTTTACTGTTGATTGTCAAGTAAAATTGACCCACTTTTACGTTTAATTCTGACCCACCTGAATTCAGAAATCCCCTGATTTTCAAGTGGGTCATTTCTGTATGTACAGTTCTACTTACTCATTGCCACTGCTGTTGGTGGGTCAATTTTCCTCGTTAAAACTGGGTCAGTTTTAAGTATAAATCAACAGTGGGTATGGGGACGTAATCCCAATCAAGGTCTGCTACTCGTAAGTAATACAAAATTGTCAAAATGACAATACTGTAATACACGGGTGGATCTTGCTCTGGTATTTTCTCCTCATCAAATCGGTTTGTGATATTTGGATGCTACTCTAAAAATATTATGATGTTCACTAATCATTATGAACTCTTGTCTTTTAAGCATATCTTTATTAGATTTATATGTCATTTTATGATAGAATTAATTTTGAAGAGGAGGTATTATTATGGACTATTTATCGGCAGCAAAAATGAGATATTATTCAAAAGATAACTCTGAAAACATCATAAAAAATTTAAACAAGAAACTTTCTGCTAATATTTCAGCATAGTAATGTCATAGAAAAAGTATCATTTCAGTAGTAAAATACTGGCTAAAAGCAGACAGTATTTGGAGAGTACCGTTTAGACATCAGGAGGTAACATAATGGGTAAGAACACGACAAATGATATGACGCAGGGAAACTGCATGCGTTTACTGGTACAGTTTTTTCTGCCGATCCTGGCAGGAAATCTGTTTCAGCAGTTATACAGCTTTGCAGACTCTATGGTGGTGGGAAAAGGAATTGGCGATACGGCACTTGCAGCAGTCGGAAATACCGGTTCCGTACATTTTCTGATCATTGGTTTCGCAATTGGGCTGACAGGAGGATTGGGAATCTGTATTTCTCAGTCTTTTGGAAGTGGCAATTATGAAAAACTTCGTAAGGAGCTGGCAATGTCTGTCTGGATCTGTCTGGCTATTGGGATTGTGATCACAGTGGTAAGTCTGGCCTTCATGCGGCAATTATTTACATTTCTCCATACACCGGAAGATCTGATGACGGAAACACTGCAATATTTCGGAACAATTCTTGCGGGAACCACCATTACAATTTTTAATAATTTTGCCATGACACTTCTGCGTTCCGTCGGAAACAGCCGGGTGCCTCTGGTTGCAATGATAATTTCCGCCATTGCTAATGTTCTGATGGATCTGTTATTCGTTTTTCCGCTGCATATGGGTGTTTTTGGCGCAGCGTTAGCCACTGTTCTGGCACAGGTTCTGTCTGCGCTTTACTGCTGTTACTACATAGGAAGGGAAAAAAATCTGATCCCGAAAAAAACGGACTGGAAACCACAGAGTGTGATCATCAAAAGACTGACATTGAAAGGTCTGCCTGTTGCCGTTATGAATTCTGTCACTGCAGTGGGTGGAATGGTGTTGCAGACATTTGTCAACAATATGGGAACAAGCTATGTGGCTGCCTATGCGGCATGCACCAAGATCCTCAGTCTTTTTGAACAGCCGGCAAATACAGTAGGCCTGGCACTTCTTACTTTTGTGGGACAGAATTATGGTGCCGGAAAAAAGGAGCGGATACGTACCGGTATCCGGGAAGGAGTTATCCTGACGATCCTGATAAATATTCCACTGGCTTTGATGTTGCTGTGTATTCCTGAATTTCTGACTTCTTTCATGTTGAATGATGCGTCGATTATTTCTTACACAAGAGATTTTCTGGCGGTTACTGGCATCTGTCTGTTTCCTCTGGGATGGCTGTTTGTGTTCCGCAACGGGTGTCAGGGCATGGGACATACGTTTGTTCCGATGCTTTCAGGAGTCCTGGAAGTGTCTCTTCGAGTGGTCATGGTAAAGCTGCTGACTCCATATCTGGCTTTTCGTGGTGTTGCTCTGGCAGAAGTATCTGCCTGGATCGGCGCCTGGATCATGTTGATGATCACTTACTGGATCTATCAGGAAAGAACGGATTCTTTTCGGTAAGTCTGATGAGAACATCCTACCTTGGTGCGAAACTGTCGATTGAAATTTGAAAGGTTATGAAATCCGGTATCGAAAGCAATGTCGGAGATACTGCGATCCGTATTGCGCAGAAGATCGCATGCTGATCGGATACGTACCTGATTCAGATATTCAATGGCTCCGAGACCGAAATTCTGTTTGAAACAGCTCATAAAGTAACTGCTGCTCATATGAGCGATCTTTGCCAGCTGCTCTATGGTGACAGATTCAGAATGATGTTTCTGTATATAAGTGAGAACAGGCCGAAGTGTTTCGGTCATACGAGATTCTGTCGAAACCGTGTGTTCGGTGCAGAGTCCCGGTGTCGATGCCAGCAGATAAAATAAGCGAAGCAGTTCGCTTTTCAGTAACAGATCAGACGTTGCAAGATTTTTGTGCGCACACTGCATAATAGTCCGGACCGAATCATGGAGTTCATGATACCCCGGGGGGTCCTGAGATACAGGGACCAGAACTCTTCGTCTGGAAGAAAAGATCGGCAGCAGAATATCTGTATAACAACGGTCATCGTAACTTCCCACCAGCATATTCTGATGAAAAACAATGGTATCATAAAAAAAAGAGCTGTGCTCATCCGACATGATAGCATGAAGGACGTTGGGCTGGATCAGAACGATGTCTCCTGGTTTGGCAGAGATGGTCTGATCCTCGTATTTGAAAAAAACATTTCCAGATTTTATGTAATTTAATTCCATTTCACTGTGCCAGTGCAGCGGTACACTCGTAAAATAATCCGGTATACCGCAGTCATAGTAACTGTATGGAACCTGAATGGATCCGTACTGGCACTTTTCTTTTATCGCATAAAGATTCTGATGACGCAGATACGCAACAAGTTGTTATATCCTCCAGTGCAATCGTTCAATCCTTTTGCAGAACGGACGAGAAATCCCTTAGAGTTCATCATGTCGAAATCTATGGGGTGGTTCCTGCATTCATGGAATGAAAAATATGCATACTTTTTTTGTTTCGTTGTCCTTAAAATATCCGCACATATCGTAATGCCCCGTCTCAAAGGTAATAAGCCTTAATCCATATTTTGCGGCATTAATTTTCATGCTCTTTTTCATGTCATTTGCAAAATCTATAAATTCCTTGGAATTTTTTCCCATAGTCATCTTTTATTGTTTTTCCCTGATATTTTCTGTATAGTTCTTCCAAAACGTTTTCCTTTCATATTCTGAACTTTTGAAATGATGTCGCCATTGATAACATTTTTATTATACAGGAATGAGGCGGTAATCGCAAACACAATCCACAATACAAAATGATATTCTTTTTTTCTGGATGTTTCTGTGATATACTTATACGCGATCGTATCAGACCGGAAAGGAAATATTATGTTACAAAAATTATATGTTTTTTTCAGGAAAGAAACCGTTTTGTCAATTGCAGTGATCCTGGCGCTTCTTTCTATGTTCTGGGTCAGACCGGATAAGGCTTATTTTACTTATATCGATTTCAGGACTCTCGGGCTCCTATTCTGTTTGATGGCAATTGTAGCTGGTTTGAAGGCTGTTGGTGTTTTTGATATACTTGCCAAAAAATTGCTTATGGGAACATCGGGAACTGTGGGTGTGATCAGGCTGTTGGTACTCTTATGTTTCTTCCTGTCAATGGTGATCACCAATGATGTGGCATTGATTACTTTTGTTCCTCTTGCACTGATCATTGTGCATAAACTGCCAAAGGAACTGGGCAATTACTGGCTTCTTAAAATAGTAGCCATGCAGACAATCGCTGCTAATCTCGGAAGCATGCTCACACCAATCGGAAATCCGCAGAACCTTTATCTATATGCCAGAGCAGGGATGTCCGCGGCAGAATTAATAACCCTGATGCTTCCCTATTCCGCCACAGCACTTATCATTCTTCTGATATGGATACAGGTAGCCGCTGCCAAAGCACCTCACGCATGCGGTTCCGAAAAAGATAAAACTCTTTTGGGATTCTCTGACAGAAAAGAACTTAACATGGAATACCTGGCCGCTTACCTGATCTTATTTACAATCTGCCTGCTCACTGTTGCACGTATCATTCCATACCAGATTCCTCTTGTATTGGTTCTTATATATATGCTGCTAAGAAACAGGGAAAATATAAGCAGGGTGGATTACTCCCTGCTTGCCACCTTTATCGCATTATTTATTTTTATCGGCAACCTTGGAAGGATTCCGCAATTCAGCAGTTTTCTGGAAAGAATCATGGCAGGAAGGGAAACACTTACTGCTGTTCTTGCCAGTCAGATTATGAGCAATGTTCCCGCTGCGCTTCTTTTATCCGGCTTTACAGATAATTACCGGGCTTTAATTGTCGGAACCAATATTGGAGGTCTCGGCACTCTGATTGCATCCATGGCAAGCCTGATAAGTTTCAAATATATTGCAAAAGAAAACAGGAATCTGAGAGGGAAGTATTTGGGAATATTCACAGCCTCCAATATTATATTCATGATATTCATGTTAATATTGTATTTTTTTCTTAAATAAAGGTTTTCCCGGAATTACAAAAGCTATAGCAATTCTTTCTTCGCAAAAAATTCTCCGCGGCACTCTCACATCCTGGAAGAAAAGCCGCGGAGAAATAAATATATTTTCGGTACCAATACAAAGATCATTAATCTTTACACCACTTTACAACTTTTTCATAAAAAAATATCGTACAGGGCTTTCTGATGTATAATGAGTTTGCTCCAACAGCAGATATTTTGTTTTTTTAACTTGTACTAAATCTTGACATAGGACCAGTTCCCAGAACCAGAAGTCGAACACCATTATTTTCTTTTCCGTAAATTTCAGGAATATCATCCACTTTTGGATTGACTTTATAAAAAGTATTACTTTTATCTGCACCTGTTCTCTCCTCAATCAACCTTCTCATTTTACTGATAGGCGTAATACTCTCCAGTTCTTCCTCTGAAAAAGCCCAGTGCAAGTCCAAGATTTGCATTTGGATCCACATCTACAGCAAATACTTTTTTCCCTTCTTCTGCATACAGCCGTGCTAATACTGCAGATATCGTGGTTTTCCCTACTCCGCCTTTTCCAGTTACAGCAATTTTCATCTGTTATCTCCTTGAATGCTTCTTACTCCACTTCCTCCAGTTCTGTTCCTTCTGGAAGAATATATCCGCAGTTATCACATACTCCATCCTCTGCAAGTATCCCGTCTTTCACAAAGGCTTCAATGCCTCCCGGTTCATGACAGCGTGGACAATCTAATTCCCGTATCTTTTTCTGATTTCTTACATCCTGGCAATTGGCAAATCCAATTTTACCCATAGTGATTCCTCCATTTTCATTCCATATCAATTTGTCTTCGCAAAAAAGTTCCTACCATACGGGAAAAATTGCTGATATTACGAATATAGGCAAAGTCTTTTCCATAGATTCTCTTTTCCACGGAGAGTTCTTCTTCATTCCCTACAAAAATACCAATTACGAAAATTCCCTGATTTCTGGCCCGACGCACCTCATATGCAGTATCTTTCACAGCTCCTTCTCCGTCATAGATCTTGGGCTGGCGGGTTCCTGGTCGTTGTATGCTCATATCACATGGTTTTCCATCACTTAATACGATTAAAATCTTATTTTTTTCCGGTCGCTCCATGAGAGAGGAACAGACTGTTTTCAGTGCAAGCCCATCTCTGTTATTGGCATATGCCCGAAATTGAAAGATTCTTTCATTTGTTTCCCTTGGATCTTCATAATCCCGAAATCTCTGAAGTACTGTATATCCCCAGAAAGCACAGTATCCTGACACCCGATGAGGAATTCCTGCCTGGCTTAATGCTTCACTGATAATATATCCCTGCGCCGCTACCTGAGCCTGTCTGCCAGCTTGGGAACCACTGGAATCAATCAGGACATCTATTACAAACTCAGAATCTTCTGATCTCTTTTTTCTATTAAATAACTTGTCATCGTCTGTTCTTCCAATTTTCCATAACCTTTCAGGAACAAGCTGCCCTGCATCAGATCTGCTGACAAAATCATCCTTTCGGATTATAAATGCCCGTTTCAGTGACTCTGCCAACTCAGAAATATTTCTTTTGATGATCCAGTGATTATTTCCATAATAGGCTTTATTTTTTTCAAACTGCAGCTGAGAAAAACGGTATTGATTATTTTTTATCACAGGGTTCTGTAAAATTCCATCTGTAAGATACAGGATACAGTTTTTGTGGATTCCTGTACAAAATTTCCGGTTGACTCTGGCCTGCTCCGATTCACTTAGATACGATTTTCCGTAATTCAGTTCCACATATTCCCGTATCCGTCGCACTGCCTGTGGATTTATATTCTCCGAGCTTTCCGGAACTTCTTCATTTTCCGGAGAGAAATAAAATCTTTTTTTCTTTTTGTTTCTGATATCCAGACACATCATCTTTTTTTTGAGATTAGAAAGATATTTTTGAATGATGTCTTCCATCTGTTCATCCGTCATGCATTCCTGCCACGCGTCATTGGCCAATGCCATATCCGGTAAATTCAGAATCTTCTCCAGATTTCCATTCCTTTTTTCAAAAGAGGGATCCAGAACATGATTATAAATCTCATCTATCACGTTTATGACCTCTTCCGTATTTTCCGCATCCTTCAGAGAAAGAATCTTGTACAATGCAATCTCTGCCTGTGGATCCATTCCCTCATCGTCTGTGTTCTCCAGAACATGCCTTATATACAGAAGCCTAATCCTGTGAATCAGGTCTGTTCCAGCTTTGTCTGATACCTGCTCTTCCTCGGCCTTTTCCAATTCTCTGAACGCCTGTTCTCTGATTTCCTTTGTTCCCAAACGTTCTCGCATGATAAAACGATTCACTGCAGCATCCATGCATAATCCGGCAAGAGGCAAAAGCATATCTTCTCCAGCAGAAAAATGTAATTTTTTCATCAAATACATGCCAAGTTTCTTCTGATCAAAATATCGTGCAAAGGCACCCTGCTTCACTGCCTCATACAGAACCGTTTGTTTTGAATAAACATATTTTTCTGTATCCGGTTCAAATTCCATATCATAATCACCACTGACTGTCCAAAAAAGATTTCTGATACGATTGCTGATCTCCAGACGATGTTCTTCCAGTTGTTCCGCCGGCCATCTGACATCCTCCATACAAGCTTACCCCCATATATCTTTTCCGGTCCAGGAAGATGGGATTCTGGTAGAAACCACATCTTCTACGATCTCTTTTTCAAATACATCAAAACTTTTATTTATGATTCCCATCTGGATTGCATCAATTGGAGAAAGTCCGCTTCTTGTTGCTTTTACAGCAGAAACCAATCCTCTCAGGTCAAGAGATTTTGTTGAGATTTCTCCATGATAAGCTTTGATCTGCAAATCCAGAAACAGTCCTGCAAAGGCTTTCAGTGCACTTTTTTTCCCATCTGGAAAATGTTGTCTTAATACAAAAAGGACACTATCCTCATCCATTTCAGGCATATCAATTACCATAAACCTTGAAACCAATGCTTCATTTAGCTCTCTGGTACCTGCGTAACCATAATTCATCGTGCCGATAAATCGTGTTGCCGGATGAAGTAAAATCCTGTTATATCCTGGAATATCAATTCTGCGCCGATGATCCAGTGTGGCATGCAATACAGAAACCGCATCATTTTTTGCCATATTGATTTCGTCCAGGATTCCAAATCCTCCAAATTCCGCGCATTGGTAGATGGGGCCTTTCCGAAGGCGAACCTCATTATTTATAAAGGTATCCGTTCCGATCAGATCGGCACTGTCTGTATTTACATGAAAAGAAATGTCGTATTCCGGTCTTCCGAATATCCATGCCAGTGTCTCGCATAGTACATTTTTTCCTGTAGCTTTCGCACCGGAAAGTAACAGGTTATCTCCCTGAAGAAGCGCTGCTATTGACATTTCCAGAATCTTTTTCCCATAAAATAAGATATCCGGTTTTTCTACCCGTTCCTTTATCTGATCCTTTACCTCATAACGCATGTGAAAATCTCTCAGTTCTCCAATCAGTTCCTGCGCTATCTTCTGGTCTTCTAAATATTTTTCTATTTCTGTCCAATGATTTCTCATGAGGATTTTCCTTTCTTTGCAATTGGTTATACCAAATCAGATAATATTTCTATTTACTCAATCTTCATACTTTCAATCCTCCAGTTCACAATCCTAACTTCTTTACAATTTCTCCCAGTGCACTTCTTACAGGAGAATCTTTCGGAAGCCGTATGATCGGCTTTCCATCACAGTCATACTGATATACCTGGTCATCATGTGGTACAACCCCTAACAGTTCCAGTCCCTGATTTCGGATTTCTTCCAGAGTTCCGGCATCCAGTTTTCCATCTGGAACACGATTCACGATCAATCCGGTTTTCTGTGGTTTAAAGTTTAACTCCTTCATCAGCTTTGCAATACGTCCGGCCGCCTGAACACCTCTTCTGGAACAGTCACTTACAAGAATCGCAACTTCCATCATTGGCAGGATTCCTCTGCTGATATGTTCCATACCTGCTTCGTTATCAACCACAATATATGGATAATGGCTTTGCAGTTTCTGAACCTGGGTCTGCACAAGACCATTTACAAAACAATAGCAGCCCTGTCCCTGGGTTCGCCCCATTACCATCAAATCATAATCATCTTCTTCTGCAATTGCATCGGAGAGACGCATTTCCAGATAAGCCTGTTTTGTTATTCCTGTCGGAATCTGATACCGTGGATCAACTCCTGCACGTTCAATCTCTTCTCTCAGTTCTCCGAGTGTAATCTCCGGTTCAACGCCGAGCACTTCATTCAAATTCGCATTTGCATCTGCATCTACAGCTAAAACCGGATGTTTTCCATTTTCACATAAATATTGAATCAACAATCCACAAAGGGTTGTTTTCCCTACACCGCCTTTTCCTGATACAGCAATTACATGTCCCATGTTTTTCCTCCTAAAATTCTGAACAATCTGTTGACTTTTTCTTTAAATCTCATTATAGTTGTTACTATATAAATTACAATAATCAATCTGTGAAATTTGTATGGCTACTCAACACATCAGAAAAATTGTTGAGGAATCATATGATACCAAATAATACAGGAGTATATAATGTCAGAAAAAACGAGAAAACAAGATCGCCGTACCCGCTATACCAGGCAAACCATAAAAGATACGTTCTTAGAATTGTTAAAGCAGAAGAGTTTTACGAAAATTACAGTTACAGAGATCTGTAAAAATGCTGAAATCAACCGTGGCACTTTTTATCTTCATTACTACGATATCCATGATGTATTATCAGATATTTTTAATGATATGACTCAGGATATGTTAACAACTGTAGATCATTTATTCTGTCTAAATCAAAAAAGCTGTTCCTATCCGTTCTGTCAGAAAATACAGATGGAATCACAATACAGGGCACTGTTTCTGGATGATGCAATTGCCCCCATTCTTCTGGAAAAATTAGCAGAAAATACAAAAGAAGGCTATGTGACCTGGCTTATGTCACACAGCCTCCTGACCTTTGAGCAGGCAGAATCGGTTTTTTATTTTCAAATGAATGGCTGCCTTTCCATCAACAGACTGATGCTACGCAATCACTGTAATGACTGGAAACAGATTCAGACAACAATTGACAAATTTATCAAAGCCGGACTGGAAAGTTTTCTGATCCATGATCAGAGGGAAGAAAATGCTTCCGATAATTTTTGCAGCAAAATTTCTCCAATTGTTACCGCATCTTCTACACTCAGATAATGATCGGCATGATCCTGAAGAAATATTTTGCCAGATGCAGGAAATTCTTCATCTGCAAACCATATCTTTAAAGTTACCGGATATCTTGGCAGGACTGGAAAAACAGCACACAAATCCACCTTTGTCTCTGTGAATTCTGCACCCAGGTTTTTACATGCTTTCTGAATTTTCTCAGGATCTTTATCCTGCAAAAGCTTTTCCAGTTTCTGCTCTGCAGTCCGGTCAAACTTGGTTCCTCGAATCATTCCATCTTTCAGGTTACCAAAAGTAATGAGCTTCTGTGAACCTTCTGTTCCATCGGCCATATCCAGATAATGCAGCAATGTCAGATAATGCCATTCGTCCATGTTTGAGTTAATACGAAACTCAGGGAGTTGAATTTCAATCGTTTCATAAAAACTCAGTACTTCAAGCACATTTCGACTGCTATGAAAAACAGCCCCACTTTTTGCAGCAAGATCCTCTCCGGAACGATTTTCCAGCCGTTTTACTGCTGCCTGCAACATTTCCTGAAATGCACGATTTTCTGTTTGATTTTTGTATTCCATAAGCTCTCCTTTGTGAACATTTATAGTATCATGTAATAATCAATGTTTATACAAGGATTTTAGTGTTCTCATAAATCTAACTTTGTCCGGATTCTCTTTTATCCATTCCTGGACAAAACTCATTACCTCAGTCATAGTTTCATAGATTTGTCTACGATCAGCATATTATACACTCCTCCGTAAGTTTCATTACTGTGTTGACTTTTCCTTTAAATTTCATTATAGTTGTAATTATATTATTTACAATCATCAAAATAATAAATATGCACAGTTTCTCAACACATTAAGAAGAACTGTTGAGAACTTGAAATGTTTTAGACAAACCAGAAATATTTTTGTCTCAAAAATGTGAAAAAAATCATTATATCATACTATAAGGAGTTTCTTATCATGAAATATTCAACAAAATTAAGCGATACTGTTCATGTGATGGTTCTGATTGCTATCAACCAGGAAAAATCTCTCTCCAGTGCCTCAATTGCAGAAAGTGTCCATACAAATCCCGGCTTTGTACGCCAGCTTATGTTAAAACTAAAAAAAGCCGGACTTATGACCAGTGTAGCCGGACATGCCCGTCCTTCTCTTTCAAAACCAGCAGATCAGATTACATTGCTGGATATTTATAAAGCAGTTGAAGGCGAGAAGCCGCTGCTCCATTTAGATACTCATACCAACCCTGATTGCGGCGTTGGCATTAATATTCAGTTATCTTTACAGGAATTCTATAATGAAATCCAAAAAACTGCTGAAGAAAAAATGAATATGATTACTTTACAGGATATCATAGATACCTATTATCAGCGAACATCAATCCTCAATATCTCCCCGGTTAGCCATCACGGTTAAATTTTCATCCCGATTTACGGAAAATGTTCCTACTACATCCGGTTCACCTTCCTTATGACCGGATTCAGGTTTCCCATAAATACTTCCTGCACAGCCGGATCAGGATTATCAAATCCTGCATCTATGGCTATCTGCATTTCTCTGCGTACCTCTTCTGGTGTTGTGTTGTACTTTTCTGCAATCTTTTCATTCATTATGAGTGTAGACATGCACAGTTTACGCTTTCATCTCGGTAATTGAATTGCCGAGGATTCCTGCTTTTTATCCTAAAAAATTATACGGGACAGACTTTTTCTTCTCTTATCCAGAATATCCGTCTGTCCAGAGCGGCGAAAATGTTAAAGCAGCCTGATCGTTCTGTTACTGCTGTCATGGAAGAGATCGGTTATTCCAACATTACGCATTTTTATAAAATTTTTGAGAAAAAGTTCCATATGACACCAGCGGAATACCGAAATACTTTATAAGTCCTGTATGTGTCTTATCTGTATACAGTAGAAAAGAAAAAGCCTTATAATATTACTGCAAATGATATGTCCCTCAAATATGATTTTTAGATTGACTGTTCCTTAAGGGGCTATATCATTTACGACAAATATTATAAGGCTTTATATATTTTTACAGTTTCATAGCACTGCGGATGCAGTTCTCAATATATTCTTCTCCCAAATCTGTATTCAGGCTGAGATCAAAGTTTCCGGCTGCACCCCACATGCGGCGGGTGTAATAACGGTAGTTATCTGCACGGAGTTTTTCATTTTTCTGAACCGTAGCTTTGGCTTCTCCCTCCGAGATATTCTGTCTCTGTGCCACTCTTCTAATTCTGCTCACAAGAGGCGCTGAAAAAAATACTTTCAGACAGTTTCCGGAATTTCTGAGAACGTAATCTGCACAACGGCCTACTATCACGCAGTTGCCTTTTTTCGCAAGATTACGTACAACCTGACATTCTGCCTCGAAAATTTTATCCTTCGGCGCTTCATCCTGCATATCCGCATTCAGATACATCTGATTAACCAGATCATAGATGAGACTGTTTGTCATGATCTCTTCGTTTTTCTTGATAAATTCCGGTGTGTATCCGGTGGTTCCTGCTGTCATCTGGATAATCTCCGCATCATAAAAATCATATCCCAACTTTTCTGCAAGAATCTTGCCAATATCGTGGCCGCCACTTCCAAACTGTCTTCCAATGGCGATAACATTTTTTCCATAGGTTCCTGCTGTCTGTTCTTTTGCTTCGTTCTCGTTTTCTGCAGATACGCTTTCCGGGAAAATCATATCTTTCAGGAATACAAGTTTCTTACCGATGAGTCTAGCGATAAAGCCTACCAGAAGGGCAGCAATAACGGTACCTTCTCTTACACCAGCCAGTCTTCCTGCAAATACGAAAGAAAGTACAGCAGCGATCACTGACATGGATACATCAAAACAGATCTTGGTTGTTCCGAAATTTGTTTTCCATGTAAGAACAATAGCACGGACAAAAGATTCTCCCGGAAGCATGACAACGTCTGCCAAGACCTCCATATATACACCTACGCCAAGAATCAGACATCCGATGAGAAGATATACAATCTTCATGATGTACGCTTCCGGATTGACCCAGGAAAAAAGAATCATGGTAAGATCAATAAAATATCCAAATATGATGGATACCGGAATCTGAAGGATGTGCTCCAATTTAAAGTTCTTTCTCAGGATGATCAACTGCAGTACGATCAGAAAGATACTGAAAAAGATGGTAAAGTTTCCAAGTGTAAATGGAAAATTAAGACTTAATACGTAAGGAATTGATGAAATCGGGGATGTTCCTAGGTTTGCCTTTGTGATCAGACTGACTCCCAGGGAGTTTACAAATAATCCCACCAGAAATATTAAATATCGTTTTAGTTTCTCCATTTCTTATTTCCTCCTCATTTCATATTTTTTTATCGTCGGATCATTTCATATCTGCAAGATTTCGGTAGATTCGGCAAAAAATATCCATAAACAACTTCTGCTCTTCTTCGGAAATACCATTTAATGCAGTTTTTTCTATTTTCTTAAAAGCCTCCTCCACAAGCTTCTGATTTTTCTTTCCGGATTCTGTCATAAAAATATGAAAAGTACGACGGTTTCCATTGAGCATTTTTCTTTCGATCAGACCTTTTTCTTCCATACGGTTCAAAATGGACGTTAAAGATCCTGCCTCGATGAGGCATCCTGCCGCAATCTCTTTCTGGCTGGCACCATCGTGATCTTTCAGGTAATCCAATACTTTGGGCTGTCCCAAGGTAAGGCCTGTGTCTGCCAGCTGTTCCATTAGTTTTTTCTGGATAGTCATATGGTTTATCATAGACAGGTAGTGAAATGAATCATCCATTTATTATTTAGCTCCTTCTTTTATTATATAAATAGTTATAATTCAAACATTTGGAATTATAACTATATTTGTGGTGTATGTCAATAACTTTTTCACCACTATTTTCCTCTTCTATTTGTTTGCAAAAAAAGCCATAAGATTTTCTTTTCAAAATCTTACAGCTCTTCTATCATGTTGCATCCCAAACATCATCTATATTTACATGTAATATCTGCACAAAATCCCATGGGTTATTTTCGGGTTATTTTCTAACCGCCTATGCCTTCCAGACCTTGATTTTACCGGCTTTTTGAAGAATCTTTCAAAGAGTGCCGTGGCAGATGAAAAATATTTTTATCATTGTTTTATTTCTCCTTGATTTGCCCGGAAATGCCCTGTTTTGCAATGGATTTCGGGGATTTGTGAAATGTGTGTTTTAGCTGCCATCTTGGCAAAATGGGGCAAGATTAAGCAAGTTATTGCGTGATCTTATCATTTCCAAGCAGAATACCAAACAAAGCATATCCCAGCATTCCTGCCTCATATCCTGTCAGTGTAAAGGGAAAATAGACATCTTTTTCTTTTACAAGTTTACAAAGCAGCCTTCCTGCAAAAATCCCACCTGCGGTCACTACGAAGAAGGTAACCGGAAATATCACAATATCTGCTTTAATACTTGTCGATAAAAGGTATAAAACAATGAGATTGGAAGTGTAAAATTCATAACCAATGCCTGAAGTCCTTCAATTCTCTCTGGGCGGATCAGTTTTTTCTCTCTGCAGATCATCCCAATAATAAGCATTATGATCACGGGTAAAATTACTTGTAATAAACTCACTATTGTTCAGCCTCCCGTACCTGTTTCTCAGCATTCCACTGCTACTTTAATCACACCATCTCTCTTATTTTCGAACAATTCATATGCCTCTTCAATCCTGTTTAACGGATATGTATGCGTAATCAGCGGTTCCGTGTTGATCTTACCTTCTGATATCAGCTTCAGAATTTCTTCGCAATCGCAGCCATCCACTCCACCTGTTTTAAAAGTGAGATTTTTACCATACATATCTGGGAGTGGTAACATCTGCGCTTTATCGTAAAGCGCAACCACTGTCACGATTGCATTTGGTCGGGCACATTCCCACGCCAGTTTAAATGTCGATTCTGCTCCGGCAACTTCAAGGACTGCATCAGCTCCACCATGCTCACTATTAGTCTTAACAAACTCTTTACAGTCTTCCGGTGAAACAGTAAGAATCTCCGGATAATGCTCATTAATAAAGTGAATACGTGTCTCGTCCTTTTCACATATAATGATCTTCGCTGGATTTTTCAGCATAACACTAAGTAAAGTACATATTCCCGTTGGACCGGCTCCAATGATTAGTACAGTATCTTCCTCTGTGATTTCAGAAATACGTGCTGCCCAATAACCAGTAGCAAGAACATCTCCTACCAGTAAAGCCTGTCTGTCCGTAACACCTTCCGGGATTTTATTCAATCCCTGATCTGCAAAAGGAACCCGGACATATTCTGCCTGTCCCCCATCGATACGACAGCCAAGTGCCCAGCCACCATTCTTGTCGGTACAATTGTTTACATATCCTTTCTTACAGAAAAAACACTCTCCGCAAAAGGTTTCTACATTTACAGTCACCCGGTCTCCCGGTTTTACATGCGTCACCTTAGAACCGACTACCTCAACAATACCTACCATCTCATGGCCAACTGTAATTCCCGGGACTGCACGCGGAACACTTCCGTGTTTAATATGCAGGTCACTGGAACAGATACTGGCCAGTGTCACCTTTACAATGGCATCTCGTTCATGCATGAGCACTGGTTTCGGTTTTTCCATTAGTTCAAATTTTCCCTTTGAAACATATGTATAAGTCAGCATTATTTTGCCCCCATCTATTAGAATGTATGCTAGTAAAATATCCGGTACGGAACACATCTGTTCTTATACCGGATATTTCTGATTCTATTTTGTATACACTGTTTTACCTCTTGCTATTACCTCAACAAGCTGCAGGTCCTGATCCAGGATACAAAGATCCGCATCATAGCCCTCTTCAATCTTTCCTTTTCCATTAAGGCGAAGGATTTCTGCCGGATTGGATGTTATTGTTGAAAGTGCAATTTCCAACGGGATATCCGCTTTAAACACACACTCTTTAACTTCCTTCAGAAGGCAGCTGGACTGTCCAACGCCCATTCCAAGAAATTCGCCATCACTACTGTACATCGGAAGGCTTCCCTGTCCATCAGAAGAAATTGTCATGCGGTTAGGATTTACTCCTGCATCTAACATCCGTTTGATACCATTACATACTCGTACCTCATCACAGATAGTTTCCCAATAGTCAATATCTTCATTTCCGGTAAAATCTACTGCTCCGCCTTTCAGCGCATATTCCATTGACTTGCAGAAAAGCAGCTCATTTCGATTGATATGTGTTGGCAGTATTTGAGAAGTCGGTATCTCTGTCTCATCTACCACCCGTTCAATAAGATCTAAGCATCTCGGACTGTCACCAAGATGAACATTTACAATACCAGCTTTCCCGGAAAGAACACCACCAAGTCTTGTATCCGCAACGACACGTACAAATTCCTCAAAAGTCGGCTGTGAAGACCGATGATCAGAGATCGCGATTTCTCCAGTTCCAATGATTTCCTGAATCATCATAATATCTTTCACAATACTGTCAGTCAACGTACGAACCGGAATCTGATAACTGCCTGTATAACAGTATGCAGACATTCCCTGCTCATTCAATCCTTTTGTCTTTGCAACCAGTGCACATATATCACGACCGATCCCATCTGTTCCAAGACAGCCAACAACTGTTGTTACTCCAAACTTCGTAAGTCCCTCCATAGTTGCTTCCGGAGTACGATTGGCGAATCCACCTTCGCCACCGCCTCCTAGTACATGAACATGACTATCAATAAATCCCGGAGTTAAAAGTAACCCATCTCCATTGATCATTTCTGCCTCAGAAAGAAATCCGTCTGCGGATATAGAACCTGCATCTTTAATCTTAACAATCTTATCATTGATCATAAGTACATCTTTTTTCCCCAGATGCTGTGGAGCATAAACATCAATATTCTGAATTAATTTCATCATAAATCACTCCCAATTATCCAATGCATGTTTTAGAATCCAATTCCAACTGCAATAAGAACTGTAATGATTGCACCAATCATTAAGACGCCAAGGAATTTCCACATGAATTTAATCCAGTTAGACCACTCAATCTTTGCAATTGCAAGAGATCCGATCAGACATCCGGATGTAGGAACAATCAGATTTGTAAATGCATCACCAAGCTGGAATGCAACTACAGCTGTCTGTCGTGAAACCCCTAACAGGTCTGACAGTGGAGCCATGATCGGCATTGTGATCGCAGCCTGTCCTGTTCCGGATACAACAAAGAAGTTGAATACGGACTGGAACAGATACATAAGTACTGCTGCAACCGCTCCGGAAACTCCAGACAATGCATTTGAAATATTATACATAATTGTATTGATAACTGTAGGTGTGGTCGGATCAGATCCACCAAGAACCTGCATGATACCCTGTGCCATAGCAACAACAAGTGCAGCACCAATCAGATCTTTTGCTCCATCTTTGAATGATATTGCGATATCATTCAGTTTCATGTCGTTCAGTTTAAAGATAACTCCGATCACACCGGAAACAATTCCCATAATAAAGAACTGTGTAGCAATCTCCGGCATGTAGTATCCTTGAGTCATAACTCCCCAAACTACCCATACTACTGTAGCAGCCAGTGTCAGAAGAACTAAAATGTGTCCAAGACCAAATGAATGTCCTTCGTCAATTCCTGTTTTTTCATTCTGCTCACGGAAATATGAATCAGTCTTATATGCGATTGAGATTGTCGGAGTCTTTTTGATCTTTGATGCATAGAACATAGTCATTCCACAGCCGAGTGCTGTAAATACTACCCACATTACCATACGGAATCCTGCTCCGGAGAATACGTCAATACCTGCAATACCCTGTGCAATACCTACAGAGAATGGATTCATCCAAGATGAACCAAAACCAATCTGTGTTGCAACATAAGTAACAAGAACTGCGATAACTGAATCATATCCAACTGCTACAAACAACGGACAAAGAATCATAGTAAACGGAAGCGCTTCTTCTCCCATCCCGAAAACTGCTCCACCAAGAGAAAACAGTACGAAAAGTATCGGAATCAGTAGTTTTTCTGCTCCCTCTGCCTTACGGATCAATCCGATCAATCCGGATTCAATCGCACCTGTACGGATCATGATACCGAATGCACCACCTACTACCATAAGAAATGCGATAATCTCGATTGCAGAACTATTTACGATTCCGTTATACATATAGTTAAAAAATCCTGTTCCACCATCTCCACTAAAAAGTGCTACTCCTTCTGTTACTACATTTCCTGTATCATCTGTCAGATACTGGAAACTTCCGTCTTTGATTACTGTACGGGTTTTCTCAACACCATTGATCATATATGAAATATCCTGTGTTTCGTAAAATCCCTTTGGTACAAGAAATGTCATAAGTGCTGCGAAAACAACTACAAAAAAGATGATAATGTAGGTATCAGGCACTTGGAATCCCTTGTTAAAAGACTTTAACCCTTTTCCTTCGTTTTTGCTCATTTTTGAATCTCCCTCCCATTTTTCATTAAACCTGTCAATATTATTTTTCAAAAAAACTGCTCTTATTTCCTGCAGCGTCCAAGTCTGCCTTTAAAATCTTCATACCCAAAATCAGTAAGACGTTCCATGGTTTTATCGCCATGTCTCAGCCATATATCAGGCAAAGGCATTCCATTAAAGGTATTGTTCTTGCAGGTTGTATAAATGGCCATATCACCAAACATGAGGATATCTCCGTACTTCAACGGCTCTGAAAAGCTGTAATCTCCTATGATATCTCCTGACAGGCAGGTTGGTCCTCCGAGTCGGATTGTGACTGCATTTTCTCCCGGTTCATCTGCTCCAAGAAGAGGAGGACGATAAGGCATTTCCAGAACATCCGGCATATGACAGGCAGCACTTCCATCCAAAATTGCAAGCCGGGTATCACCATTTTGCAGCACATCCAGAACAGTTGTCAAAAAGAATCCTGCATTTAAGGCCCATGCCTCTCCGGGCTCCAGATAAACATCTACCTTCCATTCTTCCTTTGCTGCTCTAATGCACTTCTCAAGCCGTGCAATATCATAGCCTGGTCTTGTAATATGATGTCCTCCTCCCAGGTTCAGCCATTTCATCTGAGAAATCAGATCTCCGAATTTCGTCTTTACTGCTGTAAGAGTAGTTTCCAGATCAGAAGAGTCCTGCTCACAAAGGGTGTGAAAATGAATACCATCCAATAATCCGATCAGCTCCGGATGCTTTCTCACAGCAGTCTCCCATTGTGCTCTTGTGGTACCCATGCGGCTGCCTGGGGCACAGGGATCATAAATAGCATGTCCCTCCTGGGTAGAGCATTCCGGATTGATCCGAAGCCCTGCACTTTTCCCGGCCTCCTTCACTCTTTTTCCAAAGCGAAGAAGCTGAGAAGGAGAGTTAAACACTATATGATCTGCAAAGCTAAGCAGCTCCTCAAATTCATCCTCACGATATCCGGCGCAAAATACATGTACCTCTTTTCCAGGCATCTCCTGGGCACCAAGCCTGGCTTCGTACAGTCCGCTTGCTTCTGTTCCCGTCAGATAAGGTTCCAAAAGATGATAGCAGTCATAATTACTGAAAGCCTTCTGTGCCAGGAGCATTTTGCAGCCTGTTCTCTTGGCAATATTCCCCATTAATTCTGCATTTTTTATAAGCGCCGCTTCGTCGAGAACATAACAAGGTGTTTTGATCTTCCGCAGCTCCGGCGGAATAATTCCGCCGGACGCTGCAAAGGGTGGTCTTGTATCTGTTCTTTCCATTAATCCACCAGCTCCGGATCATGATTTTCGCTGCGTGGAAGTCCATATTTGTCAAGTGCTTCCAGGAACGGATCCGGGTCAAATTCTTCTACTGTGTACACTCCCGGGCGGATCCATTTTCCGGTAAGCATCATTAATGCTCCGCACATAGCCGGAACGCCTGTCGTATAGCTGATTGCCTGACTTCCAACCTCTTTATAACATTCCTGGTGGTCACAAACATTATAAATATAATAGGTTTTCTCTTTTCCATCCTTTACCCCGGTGAAAATGCAGCCAATATTAGTTTTTCCCTTAGTACGTGGACCCAGGCTGGCCGGATCCGGGAGAAGAGCCTTCAAAAACTGGATAGGAACGATTTCCTGTCCATTATAGTTGATCGGAGTAGTAGAAAGCATTCCCACATCCTCCAGACAGCGCATATGATCCAGATAGCTCTGTCCGAAGGTCATAAAGAAACGGATTCTCTTTACACCCGGAATTGTCTGGGCAAGGGACTCGATCTCCTCGTGATGCAGAAGATACATATCTTTATCGCCGACCTGATCAAAATCATATTCCCGCTTGATCGCCATCGGAGGAATTTCCACCCAATGTCCATTCTCCCAGTAGCTTCCGGGCGCACTTACCTCACGAAGATTGATTTCCGGATTAAAGTTGGTTGCAAATGCATATCCGTGGTCTCCTCCATTGCAGTCCAGAATATCAATGGTATCGATCTGGTCGAACTCATGCTTTAATGCATATGCACAATATGCCTGGGTAACACCCGGGTCAAAGCCGCAGCCAAGAAGTGCTGTAAGTCCTGCCTCTTCAAATTTCTTCCGGTATGCCCACTGCCAGGAATAATCAAAATATGCGGAAAATCCCGCTTCCTTGCAGCGTTTTTCGTAAATAACACGCCATTTGGGATCATCCGTATCCTCCGGCTCATAGTTTGCCGTATCCATATAGTTTACACCACATGCCAGACATGCATCCATGATGGTCAGATCCTGGTACGGAAGCGCAATGTTCATTACCAGATCCGGTTTGTAACTATTGATCAGCTGGATCAGCTGGTTTACATCATCCGCATCCACCTTTGCGGTGGTAATAACTGTTTTTGTTTTTCCTTCCAGTTTCCGGGCAAGTGCATCACATTTTTCTTTTGTCCTGCTTGCTATACACAGTTCTGTAAATACAGTATCTGCCTGACAACACTTCTGAATTGCTACACTGGCTACTCCGCCGCAGCCGATTACAAGTACTCTGCTCATGTTTTTTGTCTCCTTTTTTATACTCAATTTTCGTAACTGTTTTTATTTTGCCACCGCCAGCAGCAGTTCCCTGACCACCTTACATGCTGTAGCTGTAGAAACACCGCTTGGATCCAGCATAGGTGCCAGCTCATTAACATCTGCTCCCACAATATTTAATTCTGATACCTTCCGGATAGCAGCGAGCAATTCAAGAAAGCTTACGCCTCCTGCCTCCGGTGTACCGGTTCCCGGAAATACAGATGGATCCAGACAGTCCAGATCAATGGTAAAATATACCGGAACCTGCTTCCTGGCCAATTCCTGTACGGTTTCTTCCAGGCCTTCAAAGGTAAAGGGATGAAAATCTGTATGCTCTTTTGCAAACCGGAATTCTTCTCTTTCCCCGCTTCGGATACAAAACTGATGTATCCGCCCATCTCCCAGAATATCATAGCATCTGCGGATAACACACGCATGACTTAAATGGGCACCAAGATAATCGTCTCTTAAATCTGCGTGCGCATCAAAATGAATAATATGAAGTCCCGGATATCTCCCGGCGACAGCTCTCACAGCAGCCAGTGTCACCAGATGCTCTCCCCCCAGAAGCAACGGCATTTTTCCCTCTTTCAGGATTTCCTCTGCACGATCCTGTATATCAGCAAGCGCCTTTTCACTGCTACCGAAGCAAAGTTCCAGATCTCCACTGTCAAATACCCGGATATCCATAAGGTCACGATCCTGATAAGGGCTGTAGGTTTCCAGTCCAAAACTTTCATGACGAATGGCAGAAGGACCGAACCTGGCTCCCGGACGAAAGCTTGTGGTCGAATCAAAGGGAGCTCCGTAAAGAACAATTTCTGCTTCCTCAAAGCTGCTGTCACAACCGATAAAATTTTCAATATTTGGTAAGATCATAAATCAGTCCTCCACCTCCTGAAGCATTTCCTCCAGAAAAGCCGGAAGATAAAATGCACCTTTGTGAAGCCTTGTAGTATAGTAACGGGTGCGAAGATTCAGTGAATTCCATGCCTTCGAATCCAGGTCATCCACAGGATGATATTTTTTACTTGCAAAGCCAAACAGCCAGTAGCCGGCAGCAAAGGTAGGAATATGAGCCTGGTAAACACGGCTGATCTGGAAAGTACTGGCAATTCTTTTGTGACTGCGCTGCATGGCATGCGCATCCTCGGAATAAAAAGGACTTCCCTGCTGATTAACCATGATTCCATCCGCCTTCAGCGCATTATAGCAGTTTCCGTAAAATTCACGGGTAAATAATCCCTCCGATGGGCCAAAGGGATCCGAGGAATCTACAATAATAAGATCATATTTATTTTCGCAGCGGCGTATATATTTCAACGCATTTTCATAATGAAGGTGCACTCTCCTGTCATCCAGCCTGCAGGCATTTCCCGGAAGATATGCGCGACAGGCTTCTACTACCATAGGATCCATCTCTACCAGATCAATATGGCTGACACGGTCATACCTGGTCAGTTCACGTACAACTCCGCCGTCTCCTGCTCCGATCACAAGAATATCTTTGGCTTCTTTGTGAATAGCCATAGGTACATGAGTGATCATTTCGTCATAAATAAATTCGTCACGCTCTGTGAGCATTACATTACCGTCCAGTGTGAGCACCCTGCCAAATTCCGGTGTCTCAAAAATATCAATTCTCTGATAGTCACTCTGCTTTGAATAAAGCTGACGGTTTACCCGGATACTATGCTTCACATCCGGTGTATGAAATTCCGAAAACCACATTTCCATTTTCTTTACCTCCCTGCCAGTACGTTTAAACGCAATATATCCGGATCTTCAGGGCCTGTCATATTGCATCCTTTTGCCTTGGCATATTCAATATAATCCAGGATTTCCGGAGTGATTCGTTCCCCCGGAGCCAAAATCGGGATTCCCGGAGGATAACACATTACAAACTCGCTGCATACCTTGCCTTCGGTTTCTCTGAGAGGAAGGCTGCATTTTTCTGCATAAAAAGCTTCCTGAGGACTTGTCACTACCTGAGGATCGATATATTCCTGATCCAGCAATCCTGATTTATCCTTCTGGAATCGCCTGCGGATCTCCGCCAGAGCACTTACCAGCCGCTCTATTTCCTGGGCACGATCTCCGATCGACAGATAAGCCAGAATATTTCCAATATCGCCAAATTCGATCTGAATATCATATTCATCTCTCAGTATATCGTAAACCTCGATCCCTGCAAGTCCGATATCCAGGGTATGTACACTTAATTTCGTAATGTCAAAATCAAAAACCGAATCTCCATTCACCAGCTCTTTTCCAAATGCATAATAGCCGCCAATAGCATTGATCTCTTCCCTTGCATACTCTGCCATATCTGCTACCTGATGAAAAATCTGGCGTCCTCGCTGTGCAAGATTCCGGCGCGAAATGTCAAGACTTGACATCAGAAGATAGCTGCCTGAAGTAGTCTGAGTCAGATTGATGATCTGACGGACATAACCGGCATGAACACCTGGTCCTGTAAGAAGAAGGCTGGACTGGGTCAGGCTTCCGCCGCTTTTATGCATGGATACAGACGCCATATCTGCACCAGCTGCCATTGCCGAAACCGGCAGACCTCCGCCAAAATAAAAATGAGTTCCATGTGCCTCATCTGCCAGACACAGCATTCCTGCTTCATGAGCCATGCGTACAATTGCGCGAAGATCACTGCAGATTCCATAATAGGTGGGATTGTTCACCAGCACAGCCACCGCATTTGGGTGCTCCTTAATTGCCTTTGCCACCTGTTCACGTCGCATTCCAAGAGAAATCCCAAGTCTCTGATCCACCTCCGGATTCACATAGACCGGGATTGCTCCGCACAGAACCAGCGCATTCAGCACACTTCTGTGGACATTTCGGGGAAGAATGATCTCATCTCCCCTCTTACAGGCAGTTAGCACCATAGTCTGCACTGAGCTTGTAGTTCCTCCAACCATAAGAAATGCATGCGCTGCTCCAAAGGCATCTGCTGCCAGCTCTTCCGCCTCCCGGATCACAGATACGGGATGACAGAGATTATCAAGCGGCTTCATGCTGTTTACATCCACACCTACACATTTTTGTCCCAGAAATTCAGTAAGCTCCGGATTTCCTCTTCCTCTTTTATGTCCCGGCACATCGAAAGGTACTACTCTCATACGCAGGAATTTTTCCAGAGCTTCATGAATTGGAGCATGATTCTGGTCCAGTTTAAAACGACTTCTGTTCATTGCTTCTCCATTTCCAGTTCCTTTATCCGCACAAAAAAAGCAGGCCGATACAAAACCGTAAACCTGCTTAGATCATTCTTCCTGATTTTATTTTCATCGCATATAAATATGAGAATCCCCATATTTACATGAGATCAGAATCCGGATGATATATGTCAGAGTCTATATAGCAATCATACTTTTACTACTCTTATTGACCGTTTCACAAGTCTGCGCAACATGCGCATGACGGTTATCAAAGGAACCAACTTATAAAATTTGAGCTTCTAACTCAATCAATAAGGCAACCAAAGTTACCATCAGCGGCAGTGGACCCGGCTGTCCGTATGGCCTTGACCCCAAAATGGAGTGGTCCAAAATAATTGCTTTGAAAAGACTCTTTCTTGTCCTTCAAAATCTACATAAGCATAGCATATCTGAAAATTCATGTCAACTATCAAAATCGTTTAAATACTTATAGTATGGACCATTTATAATAATGTCAGAAGGATATTCTTTTCTTGAATCTCTTATATTTTCATGCTAATATATATAATTAGGTCAAAAACTACAAAATACAAAATGGAGGAAATATGAATCAAAAAAGTACATCTGCTCCCATAGCAGAAAACAAAATGGGGACCATGCCCGTAGGAAGGCTTGTACTAAACATGTCTCTGCCAATGATGATCTCCATGCTGGTGCAGGCATTGTACAATATTGTAGACAGTGTTTTCGTTGCCATGCTTTCCGAAAATGCTCTGACGGCAGTTTCCATGGCTTTTCCACTGCAGACACTTCTGATCGCAGTAGGTGCAGGTACCGGTGTGGGTATGAACGCACTGCTTTCCAAATCCCTTGGAGAAAAGAATTTTAAAAAAGCTGATCGGACAGCCAGCAATGCTGCTTTCCTGTATGGCTTAAGCTATCTGGTTTTCCTGATCCTTGGATTTACAGTAGTAAAACCATTTTATGCCAGCCAGGTACATAACGCAGACCCTGAGATCCTTAAATTTGGGATTGAATATCTGAGCACAGTTATGATATTCTCCTTTGGTCTGCTTGGACAGTTTTTCTTTGAACGTCTACTCACATCCACAGGAAAAACCATATTCAGCATGACTTCTCAGCTGTGCGGTGCCATCACCAACATCATCCTTGACCCGATCCTGATCTTTGGTCTGTTCGGTGCTCCGAAAATGGGTGTTACCGGAGCTGCTGTAGCTACTGTGATCGGACAGTGTGTAGCCTGCATCGTTGCAGGAATCTGCAACCATAAATTTAATCATGAAGTCCGGCTCAGCTTCAGGGGCTTCCGTCCTGACCTTAAGATCATCGGCCATATTTATGCAGTAGGTATTCCATCGATCATCATGCAGTCCATCAGTTCTATCATGACCTACTGCATGAATCTGATCCTGGTACAGTTTACAGTCACTGCAACTGCAGTATTTGGTGTTTACTTCAAATTGCAGAGTTTTTTCTTCATGCCTGTATTTGGACTTAACAACGGCATTACACCGATCATTGCCTATAATTATGGTGCACGCCACAGAAAGCGTATGCTTAAAACTGTCAAAGTCAGCATGTTCATCGCATTCTGTTTTACATTCATTGGTTTTCTTGCCTTTGAATTTATTCCGAAAACACTGCTGGGGCTGTTCAGTGCTTCCGAAGATATGCTTACCATCGGAATCCCTGCACTTCGTATCATAGGAATCCACTATCTGATCGCATGGTTCTGTATCATTGCGGGAACTGTATTCCAGGCACTCGGAAAAGCTGTATTCAGTATGATCGTATCTATCATGCGTCAGCTGTTTGTCCTGGTACCTGCTGCTTATATCCTTGCTTCCATCGGCGGTCTTCACGCAGTATGGTGGTCTTTCCCCATTGCGGAGATCATTTCTCTGATCGTGTCCGTAGCTTTCCTGGTTGTCATAAACAGAACGATCATTCAAAAAATTCCGGAAGCCTAAGGACATCAAAGCTTCCCATTCCAATTTATACAAAAAGAAGACAGAAGATTTCCTTTTTTCTCTTCAGGATATCTTCTGTCTTTTTTATTGTTATTTATAGATCCGATAGCCATCCCTTCCGGAGCGTTTTACCTGATAAAGGGCAAAATCTGCTTTTTGATACAGTTCCATAAAGTTATCTCCATCCTGTGGTGCAAAAGCAATTCCTGCACTAAAAGTAAATGTATGCTCTCCCATGCCTTCCATACGGATCTCCCTGAGCTTTTCATGAAGTTTTTTTATTCTGCTCTCCATATTTTCCCGTGAACCGATATTACAGAGCAGGATCACAAACTCATCCCCGCCGATACGCCCGATCACATCCTGTTCCCGGAACTGCTCTTTAAGAAAACCTCCCAGCATTTTTAATACATTATCTCCCATGACATGTCCGTAAACATCATTCACTTCTTTAAAATGATCCATATCCAGGATCAGGAAGCCATGAAAGCCTTCCGGAGCTTTTTCTCTCAGAATAGCATCGATCACCTTCTGCGTATTCTCTCTGTTATAAACGCCTGTAAGCGCATCCTTCTGGGCAGAACGTACCAACTCTGCTTTCTCTTGGTTATTTCTTACAACAATGTACAGGAGCAGGAGCAGCACCAGAATACAGAAGCTTCCCATAAATAGGATTTCATAACCGGAAATGAATTCATAAGCCTGCTGTGCACTTTTTACAGGAATTGCATAACAGATCATCCAGTCATTGTATCCAAGAGGCATATATGCCAGATACCGGTCCTCTTCTTTTCTCTCTTTGAGACTAAGCTTCACCAGACCACTTTCGCCAACTTTAAAATCTTCCTGAATATCCTGAAGAGCATGCTTTCCTTTGAGATTTTTTTCTCCGTAATATTTAAAAAGATTGATTCCATATGTGATCTCCGTACCAGACGCCGAACCACTGTCAAAGGCAATGATCTCTCCATCACTTGTAGCCAGAAGACTGTTTCCCGCTCCATCAAAAAGATCATTAAAAAGCATATGGCTCAGCGCTGTAACATTACAGGATCCGCCCAACACACCGATCACTTTATGGTCTTTGTATACCGGCACACCTAAAACCACCCGCACCTTATGGTCCACACTGCTTTCCAGGGGATCGCTGATGGTCTGCTCTCCACTGATAGCCTCCTGAAAATATCTGCGATGAGAAACATTCTTGGTTACTCCATTGTCGTAGTATGCATCTCCATTCTTATCAATAAGAGCAGCCCTCTCCAGGTCTGTCTTTTCATAAATGGATATCAGTCGTTCTTTATTTTCTTCTGAAAAAAGTTCTTCTGATCTTCCCATTGCAGAGGCAATCTCATTCAGATATTGATAATTAATATCCAGTATCGTCCGCAAATGTTCACTTTGTCTCTGCACATTTATCTTCAATGTATTCTGAGAATTCACCTGTACAGCCCTCTGCACACACTCGAAAAAAATAAGAATCCCTGCTATAACCGCCAAGATAAAAACGCCGGTTGCCATAACATAATTTTTTAATTCAAAGTGATTCTTTTTCATACGTTTTCTCCTGATCTAACCTTTTTTGTCATGCATTTTTATTTTACCATGATTTTTGTTTTTTCTCTATAACAAAAAATCTGCAGATTCCAATCATAAGATTGAAAAATGCAGATTTTTTACAACGATATCTGATTATTATGCCTTATTATGCCGCCTTCCGCAACTCACGTCCGGCTTATATTGCTGCAATAAGAACAACGTTATTTATTTTTCTTTGTGTTTACGATCAGCGGAACAATTTCTCCTTTTTTTACATCCACCAGTCCCTTATCAGTCAGCTTCAGTGCCGGGCTTACCGGTAATCCAAGTGTTGCCACTGACATGATCGGATTATTATGCACATATCCCAGATCTGTAAGGCTTTTTCTTACCGCCTTCAATGCAAGGCCATTCTCCCTGATTGATTTTTCGGATAAAAGCCCACATACCGGAAGTGCAAGTTCAGAAAGGATCCTTCCATCTTTTACTGTCAGAAATCCCCCCTGCAGTTCCCGGATCCTATTTACAGCAAATAACATATCATCCGGAGAGCTTCCTGCCACAAAGAGATTATGATGATCATGAAAATATGTTGTTGCCACAGTTCCCTTTTTCAAGCAGGAGCCTGTAAGAAATCCATAGCCGATATTTCCGTTCTTCCCATGACGTTCCACCACCATAGCCAGAAGACATCCGCTGTTTTCCCAGCAGATCTTTCCAGCTTTCACCGGCATTTCCACCAGTTTTTCAGTAGTATGGGTACGATCCGGATTGATCTCTATCACACGAACCGTTGCATATCCTTCCTGAAAAGGAGCATTCACCTGAAAATCCTTCAGAAAAATCTCCGGAAGCTGTACACTCCGGTAAAAATCTGACGGAAATTCATATGTGGAAGCAGACAGCGGCAACTGCGGTTCATCCTTTGCATAAATCGGAACACCATTTTTGAATACAGCTTCCGGTTTAAGAACGGACGGATCTTTAAGCAGCATAAAGTCCGCAAGTTTTCCCGGTGCGATAGCTCCTCTGTCATAAAAATGCATCCGCTGACATGGTGTATATGTGGCACAGTAGATTGCCTGTTCCATCGGAAATCCCATATCGATCGCTTTCTGTACCACTGCATTCAGCGGTCCCTGCTCATACAAAACATCTGCCATAGTATCATCTGTTACAAAGGAACAATACTCGTAGAGCTGGTTCTGGCAGATATATTCCAGGATTTCCGGTTTCAACATTTTATCCTGGATCTCAAAAAACATTCCGTTTTCGATCCGCTGCTTTACTTCCTCAAGAGTATGTTCTGTATGATCACCATTAATACCCAGATAAAGAAACTTTGCAAGATCCAGATCCAGTAATGACGGACAGTGTCCCTCGATCACATATCCCGGATGGTCTTTTTTCAGATATTCCAGAAACCGGCTGATCTCCAGATCATTTTCCCGGATGATCTGCCGGTAATTCATGATTTCGCCTACACATACCACATCTTTTTCTTCCAGCAGATGCTTCATTGCACTGCAGTCAATGATCCCGCCTGTTGTTTCCAGCTTTTCACTGGTTGACGGAACGCTGCTTGGAATCCCGTAAAAAATATCAATAGGTGCATTCTTTGCCGCCGAGATCATTTCCAGAATCCCTCGGATCCCTTTGACATTGGCCATTTCGTGAGGCTCTGAAACCACCGTCGTCACACCATTTTCTCCTGCACATTTTCCAAAAAAAGCCGGTGTGGCCATAGAACTCTCAATATGCATGTGAATATCTGTCAGTCCTGGAATCATGTATGATCCCTTTGCATCGATCACATTGTCAGTCTGAAGATCCGTATCCTGTTTTCTGTCTATGTAATAAAATTTTCCATCTTTCACCGCAACATTGGCAGATATGAATTTCTTAAGATAGGAATTAAATACCTTTGCGTTTTTGATCAGCAGATGAACCTGCTCCATACCATTTCACCATCCTTAGATAATTGAATAAAAATACAACAGACAGACTGCTACCAGTACATACATGACCGGTTCAACCTTTTTGATCTTTCCTGCTGCGATCTTCATAACGAGATAAGCCGGAAGCGCCACGCAGATACCATTTGCGATATTATTTGCAAAAATCGTAAAGGTTACACATAAAAATGCCGGAATATACTCTGTAATATCCGAATAATCAATATTTCTCATAGCACCAAGCATATTGATGCCGATATAGATCAGCACCGGACCGGTTGCCGCAGATGGGATCACAAGAGCCAGTGGTGCCAGAAACAGCGAAAGTCCGAAGAAAATGCTTGTAAAAATAACCGTAAGTCCCGTTTTTCCTCCTGCTTCTACGCCTGCAGATGACTCCAGATAAGTAGTAAGACTCGGCATTCCAAACAATGCTCCAAAGCTTGTTGCAATCGCATCTACCTTAAAGCATTTATCAATACCCGGAAGATTTCCATCCTTATCCAGATAGCCTGCCTTTGCTCCCACTCCCAGAACTGTTCCGAATGTAGAAAAGAAATCCGGTACAAACAGAGCGATCAGAAATGGAATATAAGCAAAATTCAGCGCTCCCATAAAATCAACTTTCAGGAACTGATGGCCGATACCTGCCGGAAATGCAAAAATGGATTCCGGAGCATGTGTAACACCGAAAGGAATTCCTGCCAGAGTGGTCAGCAGGATCGCAAGAATCATACCACCCGGTATATTTCGTACCTTGATCACCAGAAGGATCAGAAATCCGATCACTGCTACGATCACAGATGGAGATGCAAGATCTCCAAAGGAAAGACAGTTTTTTGCATCATTTGCCACGATCAATCCACAGTTTTTTGCACCAAGAAGTGCGATAAACAGACCAATACCGGCACTAACCGCTTGTTTCAGGCTTACCGGGATCACACGTACCACGGCTTCTCTCAGACCAAAGAATGAAATTATGATAAAAAGAACACCACTCCAGAATATCACACCTGCTGCGATCGGCATACTTACGCCTTCATTGGTAATCATAGACGCAATAATTCCAACGCTTCCAAGTCCCGGAGCCAGAGCAAACGGTCGATTGGTAACCAATGCCATTGCACAGCTGGTCACAATGATCAGAATGATCATAGCTGTCAGAGTCGTGTGTTTATCATAACCGGCGCCTGCCAGAATATTTGGGATCGTGGCAAGCACATATGCCATAGTTACAAAAGTTGTCAGTCCTGCCAGAAGTTCTGTTTTTATATTTGTATTGAACTCAGACAGTCTGAACTGTTTTTCCAGCCAGTTTTTCATTTATTTTTTCCCCCTTGATATGATGATAGGATGTATTGTAAAATATGCATATCAGGAAGTCAAATTCATATTATACATAAAAATTATACCAAAATGGAATAATTGGAGGAAAACATGAACTATCATGAACTGAAGTACATTCTCTGCATTGCCAAATATCAGAATCTTACAAAAGCCGCACAGGAGCTTTATATTTCCCAGCCAACCCTGACCAAGCATCTCCAGAAACTGGAACGAGAAATGGGGACCAAGCTGTTCAGCCGCAGCGGAAACAGCTATACACCTACCTTTGCGGGCCGCAAATATATGGAGTATACCCGAAAGATCCTGCAGATACAACAGGACTGGGAAAAAGAGCTGAAAGATCTTACAGAAAATAATGAAGGAGAACTGAACGTTGCTTTCCCACTGATGAGGAGTACCTGTATGGTTCCTCAGATCATGACCTCTTTTTTTCAAAAATATCCTAAAGTAAAGGTCAATATCCTGGAAGAGGCATATTCTATCCAGGAAAAACTTCTGCTCAATGATCAGCTTGATTTTGGCATTTTCAATGAAGTACATAAACACCCCAAGCTGGAATACGAACTGCTGAAAAAAGAAGAAATCCTTCTGATCATGCCTCCGGAGCACCCATTGGCTGCTGCCGGCAGTGTATCCACTCACGGCATATACCCGAAGCTTGATCTCTCACTTCTGGCAGAAGAGCCTTTTATCCTGCATTTTCCGGAACAGACTACCGGACAGCTTTCGCTGGAAGCATTGAAAGCTGCCCATATCAAGCCTTATGTGCCAATACAGAGCCGCAACACAGAAACCTGTGTCAAACTCTGCATGCAAGGACTTGGTATGTGTTTCACCCCGGAAACCTATGTTCAAAATATGGACCTCCCTGTAAAACCAGCCTGTTTTTCCATTGGTGAAGATGGCGTCTTCAGCACACTGACAATTGCATACCGAAGAGGTACCTATCTCCCACAGTACGCCCGGGATTTTATATGTACTGCGAAGAAGGTCCTGTAGTGTTTTGATCAACATATATTGAAGCAAAAAATCTTCTGTTCAGAGGGAATATTTTTATTGCATTATTCTGAATATTCCTGTATAATTGACACAATAATCAAAACTTAAGAGCGTAACGTACAAGGGCGTACAGCACATATTTCCTATGTCTGTACGCCCTTGTGCTATTTCTGCAGTCCTGCGATATTTCGCTTTGAGAAAGGGAGGAGATTTCTATGATGAATGCAATCGGAAGTGTGATAAACCAGATCGACAGTCTGGTGTGGGGCTGGTGGATGATCATTTTACTTCTGGGCACCCATATTTTCATGACCATCCGTACCGGTGTGATCCAGCGTAAGATTGGTACCGCCATTCGCCTGTCTGTCACCAAAGATACCAATGCGGAAGGTGAAGTCAGCCAGTTTGGCGCCCTGACAACAGCCCTTGCTTCCACTATTGGAACCGGAAATATCATCGGTGTCGGTACTGCCATTGCTCTTGGTGGTCCCGGTGCAGTCCTCTGGTGCTGGCTTACCGGTGTCTTCGGAATCGCCACCAAATACAGTGAGTCTCTCATCGCTGTAAAATACCGCGTCAAAACCAAAGACGGCCGTATGCAGGGTGGTGCTATGTATGCCCTGGAGCGCGGATTAAATATGCGCTGGCTTGGTCTGATCTTTGCCTTTTTCGGTGGCTTTGCTTCCTTTGGAATCGGATGTGCTACCCAGGTCAATGCCATTGCAACGGTATGTAATGAGAACCTTCATATTCCGCCGGCAGCGATCGGCATTGCTGTGGCAGTTCTTACTGCCCTTGTTATTTTCGGCGGGATCAAATCCATCGCCAATGTATGTGAACGTCTTGTTCCGTTTATGGCATTTTTCTATGTGATTGGATGTATCATCATCCTGGGGATCAATTTCGATTTTATCATTCCCGCAGTAAAAACCATCTGCAAATTTGCTTTTACCCCTGGTGCTGCTGCAGGAGGTCTTGTAGGACGTGGTATCATGATGGTCATGCAGTATGGAATCGCAAGAGGACTTTTTTCCAATGAATCCGGTATGGGTTCTGCCCCCATCGCCGCTGCTGCTGCACAGACAAGAAATCCGGTTCGTCAGGCTCTCGTTTCCAGCACCGGTACATTCTGGGATACCGTTGTGGTATGTCTGATGACCGGTCTTGTTCTGGTAACCAGTGTTATGAAAAATCCTTCGATCGACATGGGAAATATCACTGATGGCGGTGTTCTTACTACACTGGCTTTTCAGCAGATCCCGGTTCTTGGTCCTGTGATCCTTGTAGTGGGTATCATTTCCTTCGCATATTCTACAGTCCTTGGATGGGCATATTATGGCGAGCGGTGCGTGGAGTATTTCTCCGGCCAAAAGGGACTCATCCCCTATCGTGTGCTATACATTGCGGTAGCTGCCATCTCCCCTGTTATTTCTCTGAACCTGGTATGGACCGTAGCGGATATCCTGAATGCACTGATGGCTATTCCAAACCTGATCGCAGTATTACTGCTCTCCAATGTGATCGTAAAAGAGACTAAAAAATATATTAACGATCTGGATGCACGGGATGACACACCGGTGGAAGTGATCGATAAATAAAAAAACGATAAATATAAGCATTTTATATAACAAAGTTACAGCTCCGACTACTTCTCATATTACAAAGCAGTCGGAGCTGTCCGTTTACAAATGTCTTCTTCACTTTTTTATAATACATCCTGCGCTTTCATCTCTTCGGACACAGCAAGATATTCTTTGCTGTTTTCCACGATACCAAGCTTCTCTTCCCAGGTAAGGTTTCGTTTGATCCTGGCCGGACTTCCCATTACCAGGGAGCCATCCGGGATCACCGTATTTTTAGTCACAAGGCTTCCGGCTCCTATGATACAGTCGTTTCCGATCTTTGCACCATCCAGGATCACGGCTCCCATTCCGATCAATGTCCGGTCTCCGATGGTACATCCATGGATCACCGCATTATGTCCCACAGTAACGTTGTTTCCGATATGGACCGGCATGTTGTGGCTCACATGAATGGTACAGTTTTCCTGGATATTTGTTTCTTCTCCGATCACTACCGGCGCATCATCTCCGCGGATCACCGCATAATATAATACACAGCTGTCACGGCCGATCGTTACATTTCCAAGGATCACAGACTGCTTTGCAATCCTGGCACCTTCTGCGATCTTTACATTTTTATAATTCATTTTTCCTCCTGAATCTGCTTTTTTTCTGTACAGAACCTTGGTATATAATCTGACTATAGACTCCGTGCACAACAGCAATTTTAATGTTTATACTGACTTTTTAACCCATATTATATTTCGTCCGGATCACAATATCTGTATACTGGTATTCCTTTTCCGGTGCCTTGCTGTCAAAGAGAAGCTGGAACAAAATAATCACCGGAGAATGTCCCTGTACAGCCGCATCCTGACCGATAAGGAAATTGATCGTCCCCTCTTTCAGCCATTTCAGATTTTCTTCCAGGAAATCATTGGCGATCACATGCATGGTTTTATCCTTTCCAAGCTTCTGCAAGGTCTGGCAGACACCCTTTACACCATGACCCGTAATATAGATCCCGGTCAACTCCGGATAAAGCTCCAGAAATTCTTCCACGATCTTGGATGCCACCCATTCGTCATCATAAGAATACCTTATATCCACGATCTCGATTCCCGGAAAGCTTTCTTTAATCTCTGTCGTAAATCCTTTCTGCCTGCTGATCAGACCAGGATTGGCAACCTGTCCGGAAATTATGGCAACCTGCCCGTTTCCGCCTGTCATCTCCCCCATCAGGCCTGCTGCCGTACGACCGGCCTGAAAGGTATCCTGTCCCACAAAGCATAACCTTTTTGTATCTTCCAGATCCGCATTAAAGGTAACTACCGGAATTCCATACTCTTCCTGATACTGATTGATCCTCGCTCTCAAAAGCTGATCTTCTGATGGAGTCAGCGCGATTCCATTAAAGCCCTCTTCCCGGAGTTCTTCCATTGCAGCCATTACTTTTTCTGGTTCCACGCCCTCGATCTCATAGATCTTTACTGTTCCGCCAAAGCTCTCCACTTCTTCTTTTGCTTCCAGGACTCCCTTTAAAACCTGCTGCATAAAAGGAGTCTCCATATACTGAAGGATCACACCGATACGGATTTTCCTCTTTGCCATGGCAAGGGCACGACCGGCACGGCTGGGCTGATATCCCATCTCCCGGGCGATCCTTTTGATCCTTTCCTCTACTTCCGGGCGGATACGACCTCTGTTGTTCAGTGCCCTGTCCACAGTGCCTCTTGAAACTCCTGCTGCTTCCGCAATCTGTTGTAATGTTACTGCCATATTTTACCCTCCAAAACCTCTCCTGTGTGCTTTGTGTTCACGCGCACGCTCTTTTGTCTCATTATACACATTTACACTTTCTCGGGCAATCCCTGATTTCATTATTTTTATAATTTTCCTTTACGATCAGACAGGCCCGGCATAAACAGGTGCATTCCCTCAGCCAAAAATGCTTCCGAAAAAATCTCCGGAAGCATTTTTATCATTGCAAAACAGATCCCTTTGTCAGTCCAGAAGCTCCTGTACCATCTCGGGGGTAAAGGTTACAGCCTTCACATGATCCACCTCGATCTGATACAGGGCATTGGCCGCAATATGCTCCGCAGCCTGCTCCAGATCACGGATTCCTGTGGTATCTTCAAATTTCTTAATTACTGCGTCCAGCGCCTCATCCGTTACGATACATTCTTCCTGTTTCAGGCTCATGCGTTTTAAAACCTTAGGAAGTGCAAATCTGGAAAAGATGATCTTCTTTTCCTCCGGTGTGTAATCCGGAATATCGATCACTGCAAAACGTGACATCAGAGGTGCGCTGATCTGTGCCTTATCATTGGCTGTGGCAATAGGATAGACACCAACTGTCGGAACCATACATTCCATATAGTTATCTGTAAAACCAAGGTTATCCAGCAGTGTCAGAAGCACGTCTGCCGGATTTCCGTTTCCTTTACCTGATGCAGCCTTGTCAAGCTCATTGATGATAAATACCAGATTGGATTCTCCTGCCATGGAAAAAGCCTCCATGATGATTCCAGGCTTGGCATTTGCATAAACACGAGAGCTTCCTGTAAGCTGTTCCGGATCATTGATCGAACTCATATCCAAGGTTGTCCACGGCATTTTCAGGATTCTTGCAACTGCATAAGCGATCTGAGATTTACCGGTACCTGCAGGTCCTACAAGAAGCAGTCCGTAAGCAGGAAGTGTATGAGTACGGTTGATCTGAATGATCGTCTCAATGATCCTCTGTTTTACACGCTCCATTCCATAAAGCTCCTCATCCAGGATACGGCGTGCTTCCTTCGGATCAATAGACTCAAAATAATTATGCTTCCACTGAATATTCATCATGATGGAAAGTGCTCTCTGGGCATGGCGTCTTTCCTCCTGAGAAACCTCATGAGAACGGGCAACTGCCAGATTTCTTCTTGCCCAGAGACGGATATTATCCGGCATAGTCTTTCCGGCACAGTTCATAAAGTCGGTGATACTCTGAATACTGGTAAGCTTCATATCGTCACCGTCTTCTTCCTCCTCATCATTCTCATTTTCTTCTGCCGGCGCACTGCTTGCAAACAGACGCTCGATCATAAACTGAAGAAATCCGTCCTCAGCAGAAAGCTTGGTGCCTCCGCCAAAAGCGATCTCACGGATTTTGTAAACAGCATATCCTTCCTCTGTGTTCTGTCCGGAAAGACGGATGTTGATATGATTTTCTCCGAGCCATTTGATCAGGCTTGTAAAACGGGAATCGATCTTCAGGATGTCTGCCGGAAAAACACCGTCCTCTTCCTTAAACTCAAATGCAGTCTGCTTCGCAGGATTGGAAAAATATCCGCAGGAATGATGTTTCCACTCTCTTTTGCTGTTATCCAGGATCAGCACCGGTTTCTCCGGTGTGGCTTTTGTTTCATTAGAACGAAATGTTGTATATGTGCACTGGCTTTTTGTCTCTTTTTTATCTGCCGGTGCTGCGCTGAAATCAAAAACTGGCATATTTTTTACTCCTCTTTCTCTGAAAAATATCTTCATTCAGTTTATCATGGATTGGAAATCTCAACAACTGCTGATATGGTTTTTTATGCATTTTTTATTCATTTTTTGTATTCGTCATTTTCCCGTAAGTTGTTTAAACAGTTCCACAGTTTGCCGATTGACACTGCCTATAAACTATGTTATCGTGCAATCATGTCTGCTTTCATTTTTACAAAAGCTGACACAGTTACCATGTATGTGATTTACTGTTTTTCACGTCATTGTAATTGTATTTTTTTGGAGGAGGAAATGAGAAATCAACTTTCACAGCGGGATGATTTTTATCCACAGATCGTTAAGCTTGTCATCCCCATCATCATTCAGAATCTGCTAAGTGCAGCGGTCAATTCCGCCGATGTTATCATGCTGAACTTTGTAGGTCAGTCATCCATCTCCGCAGTATCCCTGGCAGCGAATTATTCCAATGTCCTGTTTATGGTTTATTACGGTCTTGGTACGGGAGCCACCCTGCTTTGTGCCCAGTATTATGGAAAGGGAGATTACAAAGCCATTCAGATCATCGAGGGAATCGCTCTTCGTTTTTCCATGATCATCTCTGTTCTCGTGGCACTCGTTGCATTTACCATGCCACAGATGATGATGAAACTGTTCACCAACGATCCGGAGCTTCTGGCCATTGGTTCTTCCTATATCCGCATTATGGGTATCACCTATATCTGCTGGGGTATGACGGAGGTTTATCTGGCTGTTCTTCGAAGCATTGGACGGGTGACTACCAGCATGGCGATGAATATGCTGGCCTTTGGACTGAATATCCTTTTGAATGCGACTTTTATCTTCGGATTGTTCGGAGCACCCAAGCTTGGTGCTACCGGTGTGGCTATTGCTACTGCACTTTCCAGAATGATCGAGCTGATCGCCTGTTTTATTGT
This sequence comes from Blautia sp. DFI.9.10, assembly GCF_024461705.1. Lineage (NCBI taxonomy): Bacteria > Bacillati > Bacillota > Clostridia > Lachnospirales > Lachnospiraceae > Blautia > Blautia sp. DFI.9.10. Next base: position 131,931 of record NZ_JANGAA010000004.1, on the reverse strand, counting down.
TTCTGCTTTCAGCAAAAATGTCCGACTGGATCTCCGATGTATGTTCACAAAAAACAAACTGCTGTTCAGTGATTTCGTGCGGCTTTCCCTGCCGGCTCTTGGTAATGATATTTCCTGGAGTATTGGTTTTTCCATGTACTCTGTGATCCTGGGGCATCTTGGTACGGATGCGGTTGCTGCCAATTCTCTGGTTGTAGTAGTCCGTAATATCGGCTCTGTTTTCTGTTTCGGTATTGCCAGTGCAGGAGGTATCCTTCTAGGCAATGTTATGGGGCAGGGCGATCTGGAACGTTCCAGGCGTTATGCTTCCAAAACACTGAAGCTTACTGTTATTGCAGGTTTTTTGGGCGGACTTATCGTTCTTGCCATCACACCGTTTGTAATGAGATTTGCGTCCCTGACACCCACTGCCATGCATTATCTGAAATATATGCTTCTGATCAACAGCTACTATATTATGGGGTCTGCCGTAAATACAACCCTGATCGCCGGTGTGTTCCGAGCAGGTGGTGATACAAAGTTTGGTCTGATCTGTGATACCATTGATATGTGGGTATATGCAGTACCCCTTGGATTCTTCGCTGCTTTTGTACTGAAGCTGCCGGTTATGTGGGTGTATTTTCTGCTCTGTACGGATGAATTTGTGAAGTGGCCATGGGTGATCAAAAGGTATCTCAGTGGGAAGTGGGCTAAGAATATTACCCGCGAGAATATATTTGAAAATAAATAGAATACAGAAACATTTTAAACGGCTGGAATCTGCGTTATTTTCAAAAATTCGCTGTTTGAGCGAAGCAAGTCTCGGACTTTTGGAAAATAACTTTAGCAGATTCCAGCCGTTCGTTACTCAACTACCGCTGCAATCCTTCTATCACCTTCTCCGTCAGACGCACAACACTTCCCTGCACCTCCCGGATCTCCTTCTCCGAAATACCATTCTTATGAAATCCCCCGGTGCAAACCACTCTCTTTCCCAGCTTTTTCGAAACCTGCTCCGCCATCCACCGGCAGATCACCTCGTCCTTATGTCCCGGAAAATTCAAAACTGAAGAAGTCGCACTCACAGAACCATCCCCTGTCAGAGACACTCTCGGTTCCGTCTGCACCACACATCCCAGATGAGGTCTCTCTCCGCCTTTCAGACAGATAAGCACATCCTCTCCGACAAATGCAGCACTGACCTCCAGCTTACAGCCTGCAGTCTCCACACACTCTTTTACAATCCATTCCATCTGCGATACTCCTTTGCTTCGATCCCAAACGGTTCCAAAAGCTTTGCCGCAATATGATACACCATATCATCAATGCTCTCCGGTTTATGATAAAACGTCAGCATCGGCGGAATGATCCGCACTCCCGGAAGCATAGAAAGCTCATAAAGATTTCGGAGATGAATCCCGCTTAACGGTGTTTCTCTGGCTGCCAGCACCAGTGTTCTCTGTTCCTTGACCGTCACATCTGCCGCACGCAGAATAAGATTATCCGCATAGCCGCTGTGGATCCCCGCGATCGTCTTCATGCTGCAGGGCACGATCAGCATCCCCTCTGTTTTGAAAGAACCACTGGCCGGTTTTGCCCCAATTTCTCCCGGTGCACATACATGATCTGCCAATCGTTTCACATCCTCCGGTTCCAGCTCCGTCTCCTGGCGAAGAGTCAGCTCTGCACTGGAACTCATGATCAGATAAGACTCAAAATCCGGATTCTCCCGGATGATCTCCAGACATTTTACAAGGAGCGGCAGGCCGCTTGCACCTGTCGCACCAACTATAATTCTCTTTTTCATTTTTTCAGCCATTTCTCCGGATCCAGTTCCATAAAACGGGCTCTGTGAAAATCTTCCTTCAGATCATAAGGCACCGTACAGTCAAAAATAGTCTTGCATGCAATTCCATGATCACGGATACTTGGAGAAAATGCAGGATCATTGGACGGATCAAGAGGATGACAACGGACACCCGGAATGGTGATCACATCCACATCCCCCTGGAATCTCGTATTCATCGCCCAAAGTACATCATTCATATCAAAGCAGTCCACATCTTCATCTACCAGAAATACATTTTTCAGCTCACTAAAGGCGGAAAATGCAAGAAGTGCAGCCTGACGCTGTCTTCCCTCATCACTTTGAGAAAGCTTTTTAAACTGAAGGACAGCCATATACTTTCCACCTCCGGCACTGCTGCAGTATACGTTCTGAAGCCTTCCAGGCATTGCTTTTTCCACCATGCCATAGATGCTGGCCTCTGTAGGGATTCCCGCCATGGATACGTGCTCCTCACTTGGCCCGATACAGGTCTGCATGATCGGATTTTCACGATGTGTCACTGCTGTAACCTTGATCAGCCAGCACTGATCACTTGCAGGCCCTGTATATCCCGGAAACTCCGGCATGGCGTATCCGGTATTGCTGTTCTGATCTTCCCTTACACGCACACCCGGGATCACTTCTCCCTCGATCACGTATTCCGCATTGGCGATGGCACGCTCGTTAACGGTTAAACATTTACAGAGTTCCACCGGCTCTTTGCGCAGTGCACCGGCTACAGACAGCTCATCATACCCCAGTGGTGTTGTAGGCGGCTCAAAACAGGAACCGATCTCAATAGCAGGATCAACTCCGATACTGATAGAAATCGGCAGCCTTTGTCCCAGCTCCTCAGCACGCTCTGCCATTGCTCCGATATGTCTGGCACCAGGTGTAAAGAAAATGGAAAGCTCATCTTTTCCCTGAATGCAAAGACGATGAATGGTCACATCGTGAACTCCAGTATCCGGGTGTGTGGCGTAGCACATGCCAAGTGTGATATACGGGCCCGCATCATCCGGTGTGTTCGTTGGCGCAGGAACCAGCTTATAGAGGTCAAAATCCGGATCTGCTGCCTTATGCACCACCTGCTGACACGGTGCATCACCTTCAAGATCGACCGGTGGAATTGGATTCTTCACGCTTTTGCAGAGCATCTTTCCAAGATTTTCCGGCTGAGTGTCAAGTAAAGCAGCAACTCTTTTTCTGCTTGCCAGAAGACCGATAGCTACTCTTGCATCCGGGTGTCCTTTTATACGATTAAAGATCATGGCAGGTCCTTCCTTTGTGGGACGCTTCACCGTTCCACCGGCTCCTACATAACGATATACCCCTGCAAGCTCTGCCATCGGATCAACTTCCACCTCTGTTTCGATCAGCTGATCTGGCATCTGCTCCAGAAGTGCCAGAGCACTTCTCAGATCTCTTACTTTTTCTGCCATATAAAACCTCCTGCGTTATCTTTATATTACTGTTCACTCCGTTCTCAGTAACATCTTTATTTTCTTATGTTATTTTATCTCTTTTTTACATGGTGAATCAATTCTTTCTATGATATAATTGTTTCCAATATGGAATGATTCATCACTATTTTCTAAAAGGCAGGTGTTACCATGACTCTTGAACAGATCGACTATTTTATCTGTGCAGCTCAATCCCGGACTTTTTTTGATGCTGCAGAAGCTATGCATATCTCCCAGTCCTCCCTTTCCAAGCAGATCATGAAACTGGAAAAAGAACTGGAGCTTACCTTATGGGACCGCAGCAAGCGTACTGCTGTGCTTACTCCTGAAGGAGAGTTTTTTTACAAAGAAGCACTTAAGATTTCCAGACAGTATCATCGCTCTCTGGAAGCAGTGTACCATTTTAAGGATAGTAAGCTCCAGGCACTTCATATTGGAACACTTCCTTTTCTTTCTCAGTACCATCTTACTTCTGTGATACACAGTTTTTGTGATACACACCCGGAGCTTTCTTTTTCTCTGAAGGAGGTAGAAGACGAAGAACTTCTTTCCGGTCTTGAAAAAGGCTTTTTTAATCTGATCTTTGTACGAAAACACATGATAAACCCGGAGCTCTATACTTTTCATGCTCTCACAGCAGACCGTCTGGTTGCTGTTTTTCCTGAAGCTCATCCCTCTGCATCCAAAAAATCGGTCTCTCTTTCCGAACTGAAAAAAGAATCTTTTATCCTGATGCCTCCGCACACCTCCATTTACCGTTTCTGTATGCAAAGTTTTCATAATGCAGGGATCCACCCTCAGCTTCTGCGTACTGCCCGTGCAGAATCTATTGTCAGCGCAGTGGAAATTGGCGAAGGGATCAGCCTTCTTACAGAAAGCAGCTTTCAGTTCTTTCGTCAGCCTTCGCTTGTTGCTGTCCCGGTTAATGGACTGAAAAAGCTATCTGTTGGAATTGCCCATAAAAAAAATATGGCTCTCACAACCTCTGCAAAATGTTTTCTGCAGTTTGTGAAAAGCCATATGTAAGGTGTTTTTTCTATAATCCAAGCATCATTCCCACACCATGTACCGCAAACGCAACGATCCATGCAGTGGCACACTGTACTGCTACAATACCAGCGGCAGCTCTTACAGTTCCCATCTCCCGACGCACAGTTGCAATAGCTGCAACGCAGGGTGTATAGAGCAAGGTAAAGATCAAAAATACGTAAGCAGTAAACGGTGTAAACAACGTCTGAAGCAACGCCGTATTTCCGCCCAGAAGGACTGTCAGCGTAGACACAACACTCTCTTTTGCCATAAAGCCCGTGATCAATGCGGTGGATACTCTCCAGTCACCAAAGCCCAGCGGAGCAAAAAGTGGTGCCACGATGCTTCCGATCTTTGCCAGAAGGCTCTGATCTGTGCTGGTAACAAGGTTAAGACCTGCATCAAAGTTCTGCAGGAACCACACGATCAGCGTTGCCGCAAAAATAATTGTAAACGCTTTCTGGATAAAGTCCTTCGCCTTTTCCCAGATCAGCTGTCCTACACTTTTTGCAGAAGGAAGCCGGTAATTGGGAAGCTCCATGACAAACGGAACCGGCTCTCCCTTATATTTCGTCTTTTTCAGGATCAGCGCATACAGGATCCCGCAGAGAATTCCTGCAAAATAAAGGCTGATCATCACAACTCCTCTCCACTGCTTCGGGAAAAATGCACTGGTGAGAAGTCCGTAGATCGGAAGCTTGGCACTGCAGCTCATAAACGGAGTAATCAGGATCGTCATTTTCCGGTCACGTTCACTGGATAATGTTCTGGTTGCCATAATGGCCGGCACCGAACAGCCGAATCCGATCAGCATCGGCACAAAGCTTCTTCCGGAAAGTCCGATCTTTCGAAGGAGCTTGTCCATAACAAAGGCTACACGAGCCATATATCCGGTATCTTCCAGGATTGACAGGAAGAAAAACAAAGTAACGATCGTAGGAAGAAATCCGATCACGCTTCCGATACCGCTTAAAATTCCATCCACAACCAGTGACTGCAGTACTGAGCTGACACCTGCCACCTCCAGTCCCCTGCCAATAAGTGCAATTACCCAGTTCACGACCATAGTCATTCCGTCTGAAAGCCAGGCTCCCAGATAATTAAACGTCATCACAAATACAATTGCCATAATTCCCACAAAACAGGGAATTGCTGTATATTTTCCGGTAAGGATACGATCTATGGCGACACTTCGTTTATGTTCACGGCTTTCTGCCGGTTTTACCACAGTTTTCTCACAAAGCTTTTCAATAAAATTGAAGCGCATGTTCGCAAGAGCTGCCTCACGGTCCAGACCGCCATCCTTCTCCATAACATGTACCAGCCCATCAAGAACCTTTTTTTCACCTTCAGGCAAATCCAGACGTTTTTCGATCAGAGAATCTTTCTCTACGATCTTCGTAGCTGCAAAACGTACAGGAAGTCCTGTTTTTTTTGCATAGGGTTCGATCAGATGAACGGCTGCATGGATACATCTGTGAAGTGCGCCTACCGGATCCTTCGGTGACTGATTGTCAGTACAGAAATCAATTCTTCCTGGTGCTTCTCTGTATCTTGCAACATGGACTGCATGATCGATCAGCTCATCAATTCCTTCATTCTTCGCTGCTGAAATAGGTACAACCGGAATTCCTAAAATCTCCTCCAGTTCATTGATCCGAACAGAGCCTCCATTTGCCCTTACCTCATCCATCATATTTAAGGCCAGCACCATTGGGATTCCAAGCTCCATCAGCTGCATGGTAAGATAAAGATTTCTCTCAATATTGGAAGCATCTACAATATTAATGATTCCTGTCGGCTTCTCATTCAGCAGAAAATCTCTTGTTACGATCTCCTCGCTGGAATACGGGGAAAGTGAATAGATTCCAGGAAGATCCGTTACCGTTGCCTCCGGATGCCTCCGGATGCTTCCTTCTTTCTTGTCAACAGTTACACCCGGAAAGTTACCAACATGCTGATTGGAGCCTGTCAGCTGATTAAAAAGAGTTGTCTTTCCACAGTTCTGATTACCTGCCAGTGCAAACGTGATCGGTTCCCCTTTGGGAATCGTATCACCGATCCGGTTCTTGCGATAATCTCGAGCCTTTCCAAGTTCTCCCACACCAGGATGAGCAATCGGCTGATGCCGTTCATTTTCTTTCTTCGTTTCCGTCATGGATTCGATCGATACGATCTCAATCTTTGCAGCTTCCGCCAGCCGCAATGTCAGCTCATATCCGCGCAGCACAAGCTGTACCGGATCTCCCATAGGAGCTGTTTTACGAAGAGACACTTCTGTCCCCGGTGTAAGCCCCATATCCAGAAGATGATGTCTCAGCTCCCCCTCGCCACGAACACTGATGATTCTGCCACATTCTCCAGTCTTTAATTTGTCCAGTGTCATATTGTCACCTCATCATAAGTACAATTTACATGGTCAATACATATATCTGTATTATCCACTGGTACATCGTTTCGTAAATAACTATATCAATCGGATTCACAGACAAGTGAATGGTATAGTTATTTCAAAAACGATGTATTAATATAAATGTAACACAATTTAAGTTATTTGACAATAACTGATTAATCTGATAAGTTTCATATAAATAATACCAATTCAAAAGTTATTTATCATTAACATTTATATTTTTTCTCACTTTAGCACAATTCCTGTTTGATAAACAAACATCTTCATATTTTTTTCAGACATACAATAACATCCATGTATATTCCCGCAATAAAAAAGCGCAAACGACATATTATCTGTCGTCTGCGCCTTTTTATTGCGAGAACCGCTTCGGTGAATCCTTACTCACCAATTAACCAATTGTACATTTCCTCATACTGGCGTGCGGAATTGTTCCAGGAAAAATCTGCAGCCATCGCGCGATCTACCATTTTATTCCATTCACGTTTCTTGTCATAATATACACTCTCTGCATAACGGATCGTAGCAAGCATTTCATGTGCATTGTAATTTACGAAGGAGAATCCTGTTCCGGTTCCCTCGAATTCATTGTACGGGACAACTGTATCCTTCAGACCACCGGTCTCTCTGACGATCGGAAGAGTTCCATAACGAAGGCTCATCAGCTGGCTTAAGCCACATGGCTCAAACAGTGACGGCATCAGAAATGCGTCAGATGCTGCATAAATTCTGTGAGACATTGCCTCATCATAGTAGATCTGTGCAGATACCTTGCCATGATACTTCCAGTCAAAATGACGGAACATATTCTCATAACGTTCCTCACCGGTACCAAGAGCAACGATCTGAACCGCATCCTGACACAGTTCGTCCATAATATAAGCGATCAGATCAAATCCCTTCTGATCTGTCAGGCGGGATACAATACCGATCATCATAGCTTTCGGATCCTGCTCAAGTCCAAGATCTTTCTGAAGCTGGATCTTGTTCTTGATCTTCTCCTTGCGGAAGTTCTTTGCATTGTAGTTCTTGGTGATATTCGGATCTGTCTCCGGATTGAATTCATTGTAATCAATACCATTTACAATACCACGCAGGCTGTTGGCTCTCGCATTGAGAAGTCCGTCCAGCTTCTCACCATAAAACGGTGTCTTGATCTCTTCTGCATAGGTATTACTTACTGTGGTAATGGCATCTGCAAATACCATACCGCCCTTTAGGAAGTTTGCGTCCTTGTATGCTTCCAGTTTATCCGGCGCAAAGTAGTAATCGGAAAGGCCTGTGATATCCTTAACAGTCTTAACATCCCATACACCCTGAAATTTCAGGTTATGTATTGTCATAACAGTCTTGATTCCACGGAAGAATTCATTCTCCTGGAAAGAATCGTGAAGGTAAACCGGAACAAGTCCTGTCTGCCAGTCATGACAGTGGATGATATCCGGTCTGAATCCGATCACCGGAAGAACCGATAACACAGCTTTGGAAAAGAAAGCAAATTTCTCAAGATCCCATGGTGCGCTGTCATATGGTTTCGGACCGCTGAAATAATATTCATTGTCAATGAAGTAAAACTGGATCCCGTCATACTGCATCTGCATAATGCCTACATAGCAGTTCTTAAATCCCAGATCCATATAAAAATGGGTCACATACTCCATTTTGTCTTTCCATTCCTGTTTCATACAGGCATATTTCGGTAAGATCACGCGGATATCAAAATATTTTTTGTCAAAGCACTTAGGCAGTGAGCCGGCAACATCAGCGAGTCCTCCTGTTTTGATAAAAGGTACTGCTTCTGATGTAGCAAACAGAATTTTTTTCATCTGTATTCCCCTCCCTGGGTACACCCGTTTTTATTTATGATTATACTCCAAAATTCATCTAATTTAAAGACCGATTTTTATATTCTAGTCTGATTTTATCTGCGATCAGTGCTATAAATTCAGAATTCGTGGGTTTCCCTTTTCCGGTGCTTACAGTATATCCAAACAATTCATCAATGGTATCCATCTTTCCCCGGCTCCATGCCACCTCGATCGCATGTCGGATCGCCCGCTCCACTCTGCTCGGTGTTGTCTGATGGCGTTTCGCAATGGTTGGATATAATACCTTGGTAATGGAATTGAGCATTTCCATGTCATTGACAGACAAAATGATCGCATCCCTTAAATACTGATACCCCTTGATGTGTGCCGGAACTCCGATCTCATGAATGATATTCGTCACATCGGTTTCCAGATTCCTCTCCGGCTGAGGCTTTTTGGTTTCTGTGATACCTGGCCTTGCAATCTCCCGCACTCTTCTGTCCCCAATCTTCCGAATATGTTTGATCCGGTTTAAAAGTGTGGTGTTGTCAAAAGGCTTCAAAACATAATAGTCTGCTCCAAGACTGAATGCATCCTCTGTAATCCTCTCCTGTCCAATTGCAGATAATACGATAAACACTGGAACTTTTTTGACATTTGCGTTATGGGAAAATTTCTCCATAACGGAAAGGCCGTCCATCTTCGGCATAATGATGTCGAGAATCACCACATCCGGCTCCTTATCTTTGATTATGTTACAGATTTCTTCTCCGTTGTGTGCTTTTCCGACCAGTTCAAGGTCTTTATCTTCTTCGATCATCTGACCGAGCATGTCTGTCATTTTCGCGTTATCATCAGCAATTGCAACATTTAATTTGTCCATGAGGACCCTCCTAACTTCTATCTCCTTGGGTTTCCAGACATACCCCCTGTCACCACGGCAGTAACCGACACTGTTAGCTGCCTGCGCTTTCCCCTTGCTGGCGACAAAATTATTATAGTGGAAATCCTGTAGTAAAATCAAGATAAAAGTAGTTATTTTATCACACTTTCGTACGATATTTTTCGACATTTTTTCTCTTATATATCACAAAATTCACCAAAATGTAGGTATTTCAATCTGTATCCGGCATTTTTCCCCATATAAAAAAGAGGCACTTTTCCCGGACTTTTTCCATGTTTTTGTGCCTCTTTCCTCAACTGCAGATTATGCATTGCCTGTCATATTTTCAATAAAAATCCCATATCCGCCGGTAGAATCCTGCACAAATACATGAGTCACGGCACCAAAGAGTTTTCCGTTCTGAAGCACAGGACTTCCAGACATTCCCTGAACGATCCCACCTGTTTTTTCCAGGAGTTCTTTATCTGTAATCTGGATCACGAAGCTCTTATTAGAATCCTCATGGTTCATATCGATCCTGGTGATCTCCGCGGCATATTCTTTTACTTCGCCGTCTGTGCAGCAGAGAACAGATGCGGGTCCAATTTTCAGATCCTGTTTGTAACCCACAGGAATCTTCTTCAGATCCAGATTTTTCACCTGATCAGCATCCACAGTTCCAAAAATGCCGTTTTTACTGTTTTCGGAAATCTCACCCAGGATATTGTCAGCTTCGTATCGGATCAGACCAGATAGTTCTCCAGGATTTCCTTTTTCTCCTTTCCGGATCCCCAGAATCTGGGCGTTGTAAAGATTTCCATCTGCGATACTTAAAAGTTCGCCGGTATCCACATCGCTGATCCCGTGACCAAGAGCACCGAACCCTCCATTTTCGTCCACATAAGTCAGGGTTCCGATTCCCTGTGTATCGTCCCTCACCCAGATGCCAAGCTTATAGTTTCCTTTCTCATCTTTCACAGGCGTCAGGGACAGGGGAATCGTCTCCTTTCCCCGGCGGACCTTCAGTGTTACAGATTCTCCGCAAAGATCTGCAAGATCCTCCAGAAGATCCTGCTTGCACTGGATCCGGTTCTGATCAAAAGCCACAATATAATCTCCCGGCTTTACAATGTCCCGGGCCGGTTCTTCCATCTCACCACTTTCCGAAAGAATCTCGCCTGTATCAATGATCAGAACTCCTTTCGTCTGCATATAAATACCTACTGCATCTCCGCTTGCATATACTTCTTTTGCAGTTATATTTTTTACCTTCACATCTTTAAAAGGGATCACTCCCAAGAGTCTGCAGTGCAACTTATAGCTGTCTTTTCCTGAAACGGTGATCGCATCATCAAAGCTGATAAAAGGGCGTTTAAGAAGATTGGCTACGTCCCGGCTGTCCTCATGATCCACCAGGATCTGATCCGGGATCTTTCTGTCCAGAAGCCGGTAGCCCAGCCATCCCATCAGAATCAGATCCAGCGCAAGAAATACAAGGAGCCAACATCGGTATTTTCTTTTTCTGTTCATCTTACGTCACATCCTTTGTAATTTTCTGATACAAGCAAATCCCCACCCACTGCCTATTGCTTTTCGCAACTGAAGCAGGGGACTGACTTGATTCGGTTAAAAAAGAGGACCGACCTTTCGGCCGTCCTCTCTTAGTATGTAACGTATAAATTATTTCAGTCTTGTATTTTTTTGTTGCTGTGCCAATTCCTTCATCTCTCTTGCATTTCCAAGAACAGCCGGCGTGATCTGGGCACCGCCCAGAAGTCTGGCAAGCTCACGAACAGATTCCTCTCCTTCCAGAGGATGGATCTGGGTGATAGTTTCTGTTCCTTCTACATGTTTCTCAATCTCAAAATGGGTATCTGCCATTGCTGCGATCTGTGGAAGATGTGTGATACAAAGCACCTGCCTGTGCTGTCCGATCACTGCCATTTTTTCAGAGACCTTCTGTGCAGTACGCCCACTGATCCCTGTATCGATCTCATCAAAGATCAGTGTATCGATCTGATCTTTATCTGCAAGGATCGCTTTGATGGCAAGCATGATCCTGGAAAGCTCACCACCGGATACGATCTGTCCCAGCGGTTTTCTGCTCTCACCTGGATTTGTGGAAATCTCATATTCCACCGCATCATAACCATTATCTGTATAATTTTTTCTGCGGTCAAAACGAATAGAAAAATCCACATCCTCAAAATTCAGTTCCTTCAATCCTTCGATAATCTTTTCATCTAGCTGCTTACTGTATTCTTTCCGGATCTCTGAAAGTTCATGCGAAGCTTCCTCAAGAATCTTTTCTGCCTGCATAAGTTTTTCTTTCAGTAACCGGAAATTTTCTTCGAATCTTTGAAGTTTTTCTAATTTTTCCTGCTGTTCCTTCTGATAAGACAAAATTTCATGGATCGTCTGTCCATACTTTGCCTTCAGACTATTGATCAGATCCAGTCTTTTTTCTGTTTCAAAAAAAGTTTCTTCGTCAAAAGTCAAACTATCCATATAAGAGGACAGATCACGGCAGAAGTCACTGAGAAGTGAATCGATTTCCACAAGAGCTTCCTGTAAAGGTGCAAGCTCCTTATCGTAATCTGCAATTCTTGAAAACTCTTTCAGGGCATTTCCGGTCATATCTGCGGCGCCCTGTTCATATCCGGTCATCCCACGGACCATTTGTGCTGTTTCCATGATTCTTCTGGCATTGCTCAGCTTCCGGTAGCGGTCCTCCAGTGTTTCGTCCTCTCCCGGAATAAGAGCTGCCTCCTCGATCTCATTGATCTCAAATTCCAGAAAGGCTTTTTCGCGGTTGCGCTGTTCCTCATCCATATCCAGTGCTTTCAGCTGATCCGCACAGTCCCGATACTCCTGATAAGCTTTCCGGACCTTCTCCCTGGCAGGAAGGATCTGTTCTTTTCCGTATACATCCAAAATAGCCAGCTGGCGGTCTCCATAAAGAAGTGACTGATGCTCATGCTGTCCGTGAATGTCCAGAAGACAGGCTGCTGCTGCTTTCATCTGGCTGACAGTACTTGTCTCTCCGTTGATCTTGTTGATACTTCTGCCGTCCATGATCTTGCGGGACATCAGCACCTGTCCGTCTTCCGGATAGATGTCAAGCGCCGCAAGGGACTCTCTGGCTTTCGTGTTTTCAACCTGAAACAGCAACTCTACCAGGGCATAGGAAGCATTTTCACGAATCATGCTTCTGGAAGTTTTTCCACCCAGGATAAGCTGTATGGATCCTAACAGAATGGATTTTCCGGCTCCGGTCTCACCAGTTAAGATATTTAAGCCTGGTCCGAATTCCACCTCTGATTCCTCTATCAGTGCAAGATTTTTTACATGCAGATGTACTAACATTGATTTCCTTTCTGGTATAAAGCATTTACATATTCTGTCATTTTATTTTCCTCTGGATAAGATCCCGCCAAGCTTCTGAACTACACCCGGTGCCTGTTCAGAGGTTTTCACCACACACATAATGGTATCATCTCCGGCAATACATCCCAGGATTTCCGGCCATTTCATGGCATCAAGAGCTGCTGCTGCCGCCATGGCCATTCCCGGAATTGTTTTTACCACTACGATATTCTGTCCGATGTTCATAGCGATCACTGCATCTTTCAAAACTCTGGAATATTTATCACTTAACACATCCGGTGTATGTTCTTCCAGGATCGCATATCTGGACTTTCCGTTGCTGCCTGCAACCTTTGTCATTTTCAGAGCACGGATATCTCTGGATACGGTAGCCTGCGTAACCTTAAAACCGGCCTCATTCAGTCTTGCTGCAAGTTCTTCCTGTGTATCGATCTCGTACTGACGGATCAGTTCGATAATTTTTTCATGTCTTGCTACTTTCAAAATTGAACCTCCTGCATCAGCTGTTACTCATTTTCTGTCTCAGAACCTCCACAAAGCTCAGATGGTTCAGCTTGAGGATTTTTGTCCTGACTGTGGCTTTCCGGATCACGATCCGGTCACCGGTGACCATGGATATCTGGGTATCCCCGTCGAAAGAGGCCACCGCTTTCTCAATGGTATTATGTCTTCCCTCACCGATCTCTACTGTAACTGCCTCTTCCCCGGAAAGAATGATACTTCGGGTGTTCATGGTATGGGGAGCGATGGGGGTCATGATCATCATACTGGCACTGGGAGAAACCACGGGACCTCCCGCTGACAGACTATATCCGGTAGAACCGGTCGGAGTGGAAATGATGATACCATCTGCATTGTATGAATTCATATATGCATCATTAACATAATTCTTGAAACGGATCACACGGAGATGTCCTTCTCTTCCGATCACAATATCATTTAATGCGATATCTTTTCCAATAAGTTCTTCTCCCCGATAGATCTTTCCTTCCAGCATCATACGATCTTCCAGCTCATAGTCATCTGACAGAAGCCGATCCAGAGCCGGATACACGGAATTTTTATCCACCTCGGCAAGAAATCCCAGAGTTCCCAGATTGATTCCAAGAAGAGGGATATCCAGATGCACCACATCCCTTGCAGCCTGCAGAAGTGTTCCATCTCCACCCAGTACAATAATGCACTGTGTATCCTGCGGAATCCCATCCGGGTCCGTATAATGATACGGTCCTTCCATTTTTTCGGTAATCTTCTGCACATGACACCTGGCACCATGCTTCTCCAGATAGGCAATGATCCTATTAGAAAATGTCAGTTCCGGATCCTTGGCACTGTTTGGAATTATATAAAATCTGTCCATATTGCTTCAGTCCTTTCCAAACATCAGTCCAGCTGTCCGTGGGCTTCCTTTACCACATCCTCTACGGATACGTCAAGACTCACAGGTACTTCTGTTCCTTCCGGATGTTTCTTCAGATGAAGGAGATATTCAATATTTCCTTCAGGTCCCTTGATGGGAGAAAAGGAAAGATGACAGGGCTCCATAAAAATGCTCATGGCATAATCTCTGACTTTCTCAATGACTTCTTCATGGACCTTCGGATCACGGACAACGCCTTTTTTTCCGACTTTTTCTCTGCCGGCCTCAAACTGAGGTTTGATGAGACATACGATCTCTCCGTCCTCTGTGAGAAGGTTTCTTACAGGAAGAAGCACTTTTGTAAGGGAGATAAAAGAAACATCGATCGAAGAAAATGCTGCCGGACCTTCCAGATCTTCCGGTACCACATAGCGGATATTTGTTTTTTCCATGCATACAACTCTTGGATCATTCCTGAGTTTCCAGTCCAGCTGTCCATATCCCACATCAATGGAATAGACTTTGACCGCTCCGTTCTGAAGCATACAATCTGTGAAACCACCGGTGGATGCGCCTACATCCATGCACACCTTATCCTTCAGTGTCACGCCAAAATTTTTCATGGCTTTTTCCAGCTTCAGTCCGCCTCTGCTGACATAAGGAAGAGTCTTTCCTCTTACCTCCAGCTTGACAGTCTCAGCAAACATGGAGCCAGCCTTGTCTTCCTTCTGACCGTTGACATATACTTCCCCGGCCATGATATACGCTTTTGCTTTTTCGCGTGACGGTGCAAGTCCCTGTTCCACCATCATGATATCCAGTCTTTTTTTCATATTATCCTCCAACAGCCCGGCTCTTTATGTGCCGGGCTGTAAAATGCCTCACAGCTTCGTATTCTTCTGCAAAGGCTATGTCCTTTATTTTCTGTTATTCACAAGATTTTCCCAGCTCTGTTCTACCGCATCCAGGATTCCCTGTACATTTAAACCTATTTTCATTCGCTGACGGTCCACCGTTCCATGCTCAATAAAATGATCCGGTATTGCCAGTGGAAGAACTCTTACTTCCGGATGACAGGCTTCCATATAAGCAGATACATGTTCTCCGAACCCACCGCTTTTTACATTCTCCTCCACAGTGACCAAAAGACTGTGGTTCTGCGAAAGCCGATCAAGGAGCTCTGTATCCAGAGGCTTTACAAAACGGACATTGACAAACGTAGCTCCTGCTATTTTGTGATCTCTTATCTCTTCACAGACCTTCTGACAGACAGAAACCATGCTGCCAACCCCGAGAACTGCAATCTCACTGCCTGGAGTGATCACTTCACTTCTGCCCTTCTTAAGTGGCTCATGACATTCTTCCATATCGGTACATGCCGATCCTTTCGGATATCGGATCGCACAGGGACCATCCAGCTCTTCTACTGCAAATTTCAACATCTCCTCAAGCTCTTTTCCATTCTTAGGAGCCATAACTGTCATATTGGGAATCATGGACAGATAGGATAAATCAAAGCATCCATGATGTGTTTCACCATCTGCTCCGACAAATCCTGCCCTGTCAATGGCAAAGATCACATGAAGATCCTGCATACATACATCGTGAAGGATCTGATCGATCCCTCTCTGCAGGAACGAAGAATATACCGCAAAAACCGGGATCATTCCCCCAAGTGCCATGCCTGCCGCAAAGGTTACTGCATGTTCTTCCGCAATACCCACATCAAAAAAACGCTCCGGGAATTTCTTCCGGAATCGGTTCAGTCCGGTTCCATCTGGCATAGCAGCTGTAATAGCAACTACTTTTTTGTTCTTCTCTGCCAAAGAACATATTGCACCGGAAAAATGATCCGTATATGTCGGCGCTGTTTTTGCTGTAAGGGGTCTGCCACTCTGGATGTCAAAAGGACCTGTTCCGTGAAAACGCTCCGGATGGGAAGATGCCGGTCCATAGCCTCTGCCTTTTTCTGTAAGGACATGGACAACAACCGGTCCCTCCACTCTCTTTGCCTCATTAAAAAGCTTCATCATCTGACGCATATTATGGCCATCTACCGGTCCCAGATAAGTCAGCCCCATATTTTCAAAAAGCATTCCGGGAATGATCAGCTGCTTGATGCTGCTCTTGGTCTTTCGGACCGTATCTACCACAGCGGTTCCAACATGGGGAATCTTTTTGAGTGTTTTTGTCACGCCAATCTTCATTCCTGTATAAGTCTCAGCTGTACGCAGAGCGCTTAAATAGGTGGACATTCCTCCTACGTTCTTGGAAATAGACATGTTATTATCATTGATGATAATAATAAAATTAGTCTTCAGCTCAGCCGCATTGTTCAATGCTTCATAAGCCATCCCACCGGTAAGCGCACCATCTCCGATCACGGAAACCACATGGTATTTCTCTCCCATCAGGTCTCTGGCACGGACATAGCCAAGTCCTGCGGAAATGGAATTGGAACTGTGTCCGGTATCAAACGAATCACAGTCACTTTCATTCCTTTTTGGAAAACCGCTTAAACCTCCTTCTTTACGAAGATCCTTAAAGCCGTCTTTTCTTCCTGTAAGGATTTTATGTGTATAAGCCTGATGTCCCACATCCCAGATCAGCTTATCCTGTGGAAGATCAAGCACATTATGCAGAGCAAGAGTCAGCTCCACCACACCCAGATTGGATGCCAGATGGCCACCTGTCTCACTTACACTCTGGATCAAAAAGCTCCTGATTTCCTCAGCAAGGCGCGGAAAATCCTCCAATGAAACTTTATGAATATCATTTGGCTTTTTAATTTTTTCCAGAATCATTTGTACCCTTCCTTTGTTCTTTCTATTTCCTGCGGCTGACAAGACTTTCCACAAGAAGATCCAGAAAGCCGTTCTTCCTGTCAAGGTCGTCTAAAAGTTCTACCGCATGGTCAGAAAGTTCTTTAACCCTGCTGGCTGCTGCCGGGGCTCCAACAAGGCTTACATAGGTAACCTTGTTGTTTTTTTCATCACTGTGGATCGGTTTTCCCAGTTCCTCCTGGGTACTGGTCACATCAAGGATATCATCCTGGATCTGAAAAGCCAGCCCGATGTTTTCTGCAGCCTGCTCCACAATCTCAAGTTCTTTCTCAGATGCCCCTGCCAGCACAGCACCGGTCATCATGGAAGCCTCGATCAATGCGGAGGTCTTGTTTTTGTAAATATAATCCAGCATCTTGTGTTCCAGAGGTTTCCCATCATTCTCCACATCCACACTCTGTCCACCTAGCATACCGTTGATGCCGGTCTTATCTGCAATGATCCGCATGGCGGCTATCACACGGTCTTTATCCTCGGTCAGATCAAAGGCGGAAAGCATTACTTCATAAGCTCTGTTAAGGAGTGCCACACCGCTTAAAACGCCCATGGCCTCTCCGTATACTTTATGTGTGGTCAGCCTTCCCCTTCGGTAATCATCGTTATCCAGTGCAGGGAGATCATCATGGATCAACGAATGTGTATGGATCATCTCCATAGCCGCCATAAAAGGCTCACAAAGCTTATCCTTTCCTCCAAACAGCTCGTAGGTTTCCCTGATCAGGATCGGGCGGAGTCTCTTTCCACCTGCCGTCATACTGTAATTCATAGCCTCTGCCATGGTTTTTGCAAAACCGGATTCTTCCGGAAGATATTCCCGGATCACATGTTCTGCTTCTTCTGTTCTTCTTTTCAGTTCTTCTTTAAAATTCACGAAATGTCCCATCCTCATTCATCTGAAGCATCTTTTTTTCTACAGTATCCAGTCTTCCGTTCAGATCCTTTAGGAGCTCCATTCCCTGTCTGTAGAGGCGGAAAGACTCCTCAAGAGGTGTTTCTTTATCCTCCAGCTTCCGGGCAAGCAGATCAAGCTCCCCAAAAGTATCTTCTATGGATTTCTCTTCTTTCTTTGCTTCTGCCATTATCGCTCTTCCTTCCTGATGCGATCCGCAACTGCTTCTATGACTCCATCGGTTACTGCAATGGAGATCCTGTCACCTTTTTTTATCTGACTGATCTCTGTCACCGCATGTCCGCCTAAGTCGGACACAAATGCATATCCTCCATTTAGCTTTCTTAATGGAGAAAGTCCCTCAAACCGCTGGATCCATATTGCCAGTTCATGTCTTTTCTCTGTAAGCTTTTGTTTCATGGAAGAACACAGGCATTCCTCCAGCTCCGATGCATACTGACGTTTTTCACGTAGCATGGACTCCGGACTCAGATACTGGAATCTGTTCTCATAGGCCTTAAGTTTTGCGGCAAAAAGTTCTGTCTTACTGTTCATGGCACGCTGCAGACGGTCTCCGTACATATGAAAGCTCTCCAGAACACTGCGAAAATCATCCACTGCCAGCTCTGCTGCAGCAGATGGTGTAGGTGCCCGCAGGTCTGCTACAAAATCCGCAATGGTAAAATCCGTCTCATGTCCCACTGCCGAGATCACCGGTGTCCTGCACTCAAAAATAGCACGGGCAACGCTCTCCTCGTTAAAGGCCCAGAGATCTTCAATAGAGCCACCTCCACGGCCGACGATGATCACGTCCACCCCTGCTTTATCCAGCATCCGGATTCCCTTTACGATACTCTGCGCCGCTCCCTCTCCCTGCACAAGTGCCGGATAAAGGATCACCTGCAGATATGGATTCCTTCTGCCTGCAATATTGCGGATATCCTGTACTGCTGCACCAGTAGGTGCTGTCACCACGCCAAGGGTATGAATAAAATGAGGAATGGGCTGCTTATATTCCTGGGCAAACATCCCCATATCCTCAAGTTCCTGTTTCAGTGCCAGATACCGCTCATAGAGGGCACCAGCACCCTCCAGTGTGATCTCTTTTGCATAAAGCTGATAACGCCCGTCTCTCTCATATACGTCTACAATTCCGCCTGCAACTACCTTATCCCCGTCCTTCATGCGAAAAGCAAGACCCCTACGGTGTCCCGCAAACATCACACAGCTTAATGTGCCTGTTTCATCCTTCAGGGAAAAATAAATATGTCCGCTGGTATGGTATTTACAGTTGGATACCTCTCCCTTTACATAGACTTTCCGGAGAAAGTAATCCTGGGTAAACATATTTTTGACATAATGGTTTACCTGACCGACAGAATAGACATTTCTCATGCGTTCTCTTCCGGGGCTTCTGCTGCCTTCTCTTCTGTGTCAGCAGTCTCCTCCTCGTTTTTCTTTTCATCCTTCTCAGATGCGATCTTACCCAGTACTCCATTTACAAAGGAGCCGGAAGCATCTCCGCCAAATCTTTTGGCAAGTTCTACCGCTTCGTTGATAGCTACTCCTGTCGGTACGTCTGCATCATATTCCATCTCATATACTGCCAGACGAAGTGCCGCAAGATCCACACGGCTCATACGCTTTGTCTTCCATCCACGGCTTGCACTGTTCAGCTGTGCATCGATCTCTTCCAGATGTTCTTTCACATGTGCGTACTTCTTCTTCATATATTCCTGGTCCTGTTCTGAAAGTTCTCCAAGACCTTCAAAATAAAGAGAGAGCTGTTCTGTCATCTCTTCTTCTGAATTAAACTCTGTCATAAACATAAGTTTAAATACATGTTCTCTCTGTTCTCTTCTTCTCATAATTTCCTCCTAAGACGGAAAAAAGGAAAGGTTTACTTTCCTTTTTCGTTCTCCATATCCACGCTGGCAATATGAATATTTACATCTGCAACCTCAAGTCCTGTCATATTCTCAATAGCGGATTTAACCTTCTCCTGAACCTTCTTGCTTGTCTCAAGAATGTTTCTGCCATACTCGATATTCAGTGACAGATCCACGGTAACGACTCCTTCCAGAATGGTTACTCTCACGCCCTTGGACAGATTCTTCTTTCCAAGTTTACTTACCAGCTCATTGGTGATATTTCCTGCCATGGAAGCAACTCCATCCACATCTGTTGCTGCAAGTCCTGCAACGATCGCAACAACTTCATCTGCAATGTGAACTTCACCGATTCCGCCCAAATCCTGTATCTTATATGTTGTTCTTTTTTCTGCCATGGGAAACCCTCCTACGGATATAATATTTTTGTTCGTAATTTTATACTATTATATCAAAAAAAGTTATGAAATAAAAGGGCTTATTTACTGAATTCTGTCAGTACCAGATCAGGGTTTCTGTCCTCAACCATGCCAACACTCCATGCATTGACAAAGAGCAGCAACGGATTTCCCTTAAGGTCTGTGACTTTCTTCATATCAGAAGTTCCCACGATCTTATCTACTTTTACAGTCTCCTTGTTGGCAATCCAGCGGATATGCTCATATGGAAGTGTTTCCAGGCGGATATCTACATTGTACTCATTCTCCAGACGGTATTTCAGGACATCAAACTGCAGGATACCGACAACACCCACAATAATCTCCTCCATACCGGTGTTAAACTCCTGGAATATCTGGATCGCACCTTCCTGAGCGATCTGGTTGATACCTTTTACAAACTGTTTTCTCTTCATGGTATCGATCTGACGCACACGTGCGAAATGCTCCGGCGCGAAGGTCGGGATCCCCTCAAAGGCAAATTTCTTTCCAGGTGCGCAGATGGTATCTCCAATAGAAAAAATACCCGGGTCAAAGACACCGATGATATCACCTGCATAAGCCTCCTCCACAACATGACGGGATTCTGCCATCATCTGCTGCGGCTGAAGAAGTCGCATCTTCTTGTCTCCCTGCACATGATAAACCTCTTTGGTCGCATCAAACTTGCCTGAACAGATCCTCATAAATGCGATACGGTCTCTGTGAGCCTTGTTCATATTCGCCTGAATCTTAAATACAAAGGCTGAAAAATCATCACTCATAGGATCTACCGGTCCGCAGTCTGCAGTTCTCGGAAGCGGAGAAGTGGTCATCTTCAGGAAATGCTCCAGAAATGTTTCCACACCAAAGTTGGTAAGAGCAGAACCGAAAAATACCGGTGTCAGCTGTCCTTTGCTGACCTCTTCCTGAGAAAACTCCGCGCTTGCGCCATCCAGAAGCTCGATTTCTTCCATCAGCTGCTCTTTCTGCTCAGGATCCATGACCTCATCTGCACGGGGATCATTAATATCAATCTCTTCTATCACACCTTCCTTGGTGCCCTTCTGTGTATCGGAAAAGGTAAGGATCTTCTTTGTATTACGATCAAACACACCCCGGAATTTCTTACCGGAGCCGATTGGCCAGTTGATCGGACAGGTTGCAATACCAAGCTCTTTTTCGATCTCATCCAGAAGATCAAAAGTATCGTTGGCATCTCTGTCCATCTTATTGATAAAAGTAAAGATCGGAATGTGTCTCATAACACAGACCTTGAAAAGCTTACGGGTCTGTGCCTCAACACCCTTGGATCCATCGATGACCATAACTGCTGAATCCGCAGCCATCAATGTACGGTAGGTATCCTCGGAGAAATCCTGATGTCCAGGTGTATCCAGAATGTTTATACAATATCCGTCATAATGGAACTGAAGAACGGATGAAGTAACGGAAATACCTCTTTCCTTCTCGATCTCCATCCAGTCTGATACTGCATGGCGGGCCGTAGCCTTACCCTTTACACTTCCGGCCAGATTGATGGCCCCTCCATACAGCAGAAATTTTTCTGTTAATGTTGTTTTACCAGCATCCGGATGAGAGATGATGGCAAATGTTCTTCTTTTTTCTATTTCTTTCGTATACTTCGACACGTGAGCCTCCTGTATATTCTCTGATATCTCTATTTTACTATAACCTTTCCTATTCTAGTATAGACAAGGCTTTGCTGTCAAGGCAATTCAGTCGTAAATTCCCTCTGTATCAATAGTCTGATCGTTCTGGATATCTGCAGCCGTCTCTGCGTCCTCAGATGTTTGATCCGCCGGATCGCTTTCCACAGATGCAGCGGTATCCTGCACCTCATCACCTGTACTTTCCGCATTATCCTCTGCACCTCCCGTATTTTTTTCAGCTTCATCTGCAGTATTTATGACATCCGATGCATTTTTACTTTGACTCAGAGGCGTGATCACAATGCTCTCTGCTGCCACACCGGTTTTCCTCTTTACAATATCCTCGATCTGTGCACGTTTTGCATCCTCCAGATCTGCATCCGGCACCACAACATCCGCAGTTTCACCCGTCAGATTTACGATCACATTTTCAAAGCCCTTCGCCTCCAGAAGAAGCTCTGCAGCCGCCTCTTTTTCTGTAAGATCTGTCATGGAAACCATTGTGTTAATGGCATTCTGTTTTTCCTCATCACTGATGTCTTTATTACTGATGATTGCCTGCAGGTCCGCTTTGTTCTGGGAACGCACCTGCTCCCTGCTGACTTTTGCCTGTGCTGCAAAATCCGAAGCACCGGTAAGTACGGCCTCGCCCGGGGATGCGGTATCCATCACCTCCGACTGGGTTGTGCCATCTGCCCCGTTCTCATCCAGAAGGGCTGTTTCATCGGTCAGATCATAATCCACGTCATCCAGGATACTGCTGCTGTCTGTACTCGTCTCCTTATCCTTAAATCCCAGATCCACATCTGCGAAATTCAGATATCCGGCCACAGCAATGAGAATGGCCAGCGAGGTGATGATTACCTGATTTTTCTTCATGATCTTTTTCACTTCTACTCTCCTCATTTCATTTTCATTATTCTAATTTTATTAGCGTCGATCTGAAATAATGCCATAATTGCCTGCTGAATATTCTGGACTGTCACTGCGCTGCCTGCTCCCTGGGCCGCCACCAGTACACCGGTAACTTCATTTTTGCTGCTTATGGAAAAGTTTTCCGTATTTCCCTCATCCCCGGTCATAATGATCACTTCCACTTCTCCGACTCCTTCCACATTGGAAAGCAGTTCCTCAAGGCGGCTCTCCAGGCGGGTTTTCTCCGCATTCTGATCCTCTGCTGTTTTACTGTTCTTTCGGGTTACCGGAAGTCCTGCCACCAGAAGAAGGATTCCCAGAAGAAGGAAAACTCCCCACTCCTTCCATCCCATCCTCAGAAGCCAGGATCTGATACTGTCCTTTCCTGAGTCCGCAGATTCTTTCGAGCTCATTTTTCACCGCCTCCCTCTGTTTTTCTGTGACTGTTCCATAAAGTGTTATGGTCAGCTGAAGCTCTTTCTCCAGATCTACTTCTGTTTTTGCCGAAAAAACCCCTTCTTTCCTGAGGATACCCTGAACCTGATCCTTCAACTCCTGTTCATATGCTCCTTTAAGAAATGTTTCCCTTATTCCTTCTGCTTCTGTCTCCATACGTACCTGTTCTTCTCTCCCATAATTATTGCTGAATCCGGACAGAAGTTCTTCACTTTTTCCCACTACGGCAAATATAGGTGTACAGATCAAAAGCACCAACAGAAGCCCCATAAACAGCCGTATATACTGCTCATAACGCTTATCAGGCAGAATATGCAGAAGTGCTGTAGTAAGTACATGAAAAAAAGCCAGGCTTTTCATCCACTGATAAAGTTCTGTTCTCATCCCAAGCCTCCTCCTGCCATCAGGATCAGAAATGTAAGCATACATAAAATTTCCGCAGTAAACAGGATTCTCATCAGAAGTGCACATCCCTCTGCCATGGTACCAAAGGCTTCTACCAGCCGTTTGTCTGATACAGGCTGCGCCGCAGCCGCCAGAAAGCGATAGGTCAGTGACAAAAGTCCATATCGGACCAATGGCCCCGCCCCCACCGCCAGGATCACCAGTAAAAGCGCAATGCCCAGACTGTTTCTTACAAGAACAGCTGTGGTAAGGACCAGTTCCGTAACTGCATTTACCGCGCTCCCGATCCCAGGAAGAGCACCGGCAGTTTTTCCCACAGCACTCCGCTTCAGAGAATCCATTACCGGAGCTACAAGCCCACGCACCACCTGCAGTCCTGCTGCCACTCCAAGTAATGTCCGAAGCCCCCAGGAGATCACCGTCTCGATCAGCTCAGCCATTTTTCCCAGCATTTCTTCCCTGGAAAGATGATTTACAAATTTCAGAAGAATATATAAACTCACTCCGGGAAGCAGTACTCGTTCCAGGATCCATTGAAAAAGCCACACCAGAAGCAATACTCCCTGATAAAAAGCAGCTGCACTGGATGCACCTGACGCTGCTGCCACTGCCATAAAATACACCGGTGAGAGTTCCTTCATAAACTCCGTGATCCACGCAAGCATTGAAAGCAATGATGCACTCAAACCGGAAAAACTGTTCATCAGAAGAGTAAAAACAAGAAGATACACCACATAAAAACTGATCTCTCCCACCTGCCCGTTATCAAAGGCACCGGCAAACCCGGAAAAAACGGCAGCGAACAACAGCAGAAGCAGCAACTTCACGATCAGCTCTTTTTCTCTTTCAATACCGTAAAAAAGGAGACTGTGCAAAAATTCCCGCACACTCTCCTCCGAAAGCACCTCTTCCCCTGACAACAGTCTGTGAAACGCTTCTGTAACAGAAAATGTTTTTTCTCCAAGCATCTCATCTACCATGGACTGCAGGTCGGTAAGCTCCATCTGATCTGTGATCTGTTGTTCCGCCGAAGAAGCATAAACGATCACACCGCCAAAACAGCTTATAACTACAGCCAGAAACAGGGCTGCACAAATCTCTGACCAATATCTTTTCATGCAAGAAATCCCTGTATGGTATCCAGCAGTGCCAGAAGAACCGGCATACTTAAAACCATTACAGATAACCGGCAGAACAGTTCGATCTGTGCACCAGTGGAGGAATATCCTGCATCTCTGCATATACCGGATGAAAATTGTCCGATATAGGTGATCCCGATCATCTTCAGCAAAGTAGTAATATAGCTTCCATCAATCGGAAGACTCTGTTTCAGTCTCTCCAGAGACTGGAACAGATAGCTGATCTTCCCTACCGCTAATCCCAGTATCACAAGACCTATTCCCATCGTAACAAGGCTTACATACTCCGGTGCGCGGTCTTTCAGAAGAATCCCCAGAAGAACCCCTGCCGCTCCCAGAACAGAAATCTTCAGAATATCCACGGTTCTTTCCCTCCCCTACAGTACAAAAAGCTGCTGGATATTTTTAAAAAGCTCATAAATATACGGCACGATCCAGAACAGTACTAAAAGAAGTCCTGAAAAACTCACCAGAAAAGCCTGTTCCTCCCTTCCGCTATGTTTCAGGATCTGAGAAAGAACAGAGACCAGGATCCCTACTGCACCGATCTTAAATATGATACTGACCTCCAAATGATCCCTCCTTTTCTTCTGAAAGCCTGTCCTTCTTACTACTGTCTGATAAACAATACTATACCAGGAGAACCGCAAGCAGCAGGCCTCCAAGAATCCCAATTCCCTGGTACAGTTTTTTCTTTCCGGAAACCTCCGCTTTCCGCTTCAATATCTCTGCTTCCAGATTATTTTCATACAGGGAAAGCTGTCGCATCTGCATTTCCAGATCCATATAGCCCAGATATTCTCCGAAAGAAAAAAAAGCGTCCTTTTCCCCATGGGTAAGGCAGCTTTTTTTCAGGGCGCTTTCCGCACATTCCCTGCATATCTGTGAAAGTTTTTCTCCTGTTCCCGCTTTCATCCTGTCCGCGGCACTGATGAGAAACTCTCTGTATTTTCCATTCATTCTTCCTGCTGCTCCATAAAAAGCATCCGGCAGTGATGCATTCCCGCAGCGGATCTCGCCTTTCAGGCAGATCACCATCTGAAGCAGTTTTTCCAGTATACGAATCTGCTCCGAAAGTCTCATACTTCCGGAAAATCCCATTCCGGCTCCTGCCGCCACTACCAGAATACAGCCTACAATCCGGTACATAGGCATTTCCCATTTTCATCATAGATTCCTTCCACGATTCCTGCACGTTCATGCTTTCCCAGAAAAATATATCTCTGGAAAACCCGCGCTTCCCACAATTTCCGGAAAAACGGCTGGGATAATGTTTCTTCCATGGAAGCTCCATGTGCAGTTGCGATCAGACGACATCCACAGTGGATAACTGATTCCACAGCCTTGAAATCTTCTTCTTTTCCAAGTTCATCCACAGCAACCACAACCGGCGACATTGACCGGATCAGCATCTGCATCCCTTCTGCTTTCGGACAGCCGTCCAGGATATCCGTACGCATTCCAAGGTCATTCTGAGGGATCCCCTGATAGCATCCGGCCAGCTCACTGCGCTCATCGACTACTCCTACCGTAACACCGGAAATATTTCCCCATCCATTACTCATCTGCCGGATGATATCCCGAAGAAGCGTGGTCTTCCCACATCTGGGCGGAGAAACGATCAAGGTATGCATGATCTGCTCTCTTGTCTGGATATATGGCAGCACTTCTTCTGCACATCCCTGGATCTCATGTGCCAGACGGACATTGATGCAGGAAATATATTTCATCCCACGGATACGGTTTCCGTCCAGGATCACCTTTCCGGTAACTCCTACACGGTGCCCACCCTGTACACTCAAAAACCCCTGGCGAATCTCATCTTCATAAGCATACAGGGAATAGCCGCTGACATACTCCAGTGTTTCCTTAAGATCCTCCCGCGTAACCAGATAAGGTTCTGTATCTTTTTGCCGGAGGAAACATTCTCCCCCATCATAAGTGAGGAACAGAGGTCTTCCCACGCGGAGACGTATCTCATATAATTTATCATAATCAAGGTCTGCATCCACCAGAAGCTGGCGGACATTACTGGCAAACAGGTTCTGGATCTGGTTTGCGTCCATGTTTTCACCTCTTACACTTAAATATATTGCGGACATGCCGGATTTAGTACCTGTTGTCTTTTTTGATGCTCTCTCGTTTTTTCTTTATTCCGACAGAAAAAAAAGACTTTCTTCTTCGTCATAGGTCTCCATCTTCGAAAGATTCAGCTTCAGGACCCGATCCACAATATTTACGGAGGACGCACGGTATGCATAGGCACAGGATTCAAACATCACATAAAGACTGTCACCCTCCACCACGATCTGTTCCAGTCGTTCCGGAAAACGATAAGTTCTGGCAGAATTCTCGTTTACATACAAACGCTTATCGGATTGTTCATAAAACACCAGCCTGGATGGCAGGATTCCAAAAGAATGAGAGATCAAAAGCTTATCATTATAAAAAGCAATTCCCTGAACCTGCTCCGATATGGTGGAATAATCCAACGGAACTGCCATTTCAAAATCCATGCCCAGTTTCTCGTCCATGGTATTGATCAGTTTTCCCTCTTCGTCAACTCCGTATCGTGCAATTACACTTTCGTTATATTTTTCAAAGCAGCCTACATACAGACATCCCTTATAAAAGGTCATAAAAGAATCTCTCACGATCCCATAAAGACTGACTATCTGGAAAGTATCCACCGGCAGATGGCTGTCATCATAATCGTAGGCTTCTATTGTATCCATCTTTATACTCACTGCCTGTGCGATCCCATTGATATTGGAGGAACACCATAATAACTTATGCTCCGGGTCATAGGCAAGTCCTCCCACATGAGGCTGTCCAGGCAGTATCACTTCTTTAATAAAATTATGATTTTCCTTATCGATCACATAAATGACCGAATTATGTTTCTGTGTGCTGCAGTAAGCGCTGACCAGCACATAATCCTCTGTAACCGCCAGTCCCTGAGGCGTCATGGATGTACACATGGCAGGAGTGGCACCCTTTTTTGTGAGCAGCGTCCTGGTATTCTTCAGCCCGGGAATGACATATGTTCCATATTCCTTCTCTTTTTCTCTCCCATCAAAGGCAAAATAAGAAAAATCCTCTTTCTGGGAAAGCATCTGTTTCTGTCCCCGCAGTGTATACACTGCAGCACCTCGGTTTGTCACCACAGCTTTTGTGGGCAGCTCCGTTTTTGCACGGTAAACAAATGCATATAAAAAATAACATATGCACAGCACAAAAACAACTGCCAGGATCTTCAGAATGAAAATCCTGAAGCTGCGTTTCATCTCTTTGTTCATTTCATCGTCTCTATTTGCTATTTCAAAATGATGTCTTCGTATTCAAATCGTAATTCCAGGCTGTCCCTGGACCAGATTGCACCACTGTATCCCGGTTCCAGCTCCAGCATTATGTAATTTCCCTTATCCATGGAAATCGTACGCAGATCCCTGGACAGTCCCTCTCCGGTCCATTTGATATATGCCTCTCTCAAAACCCACTGGGCAAAAAAGGCTTTCTCCATATCATCTGCATCCAGGATTTCCCGTATCATATCTGCCGGCACCATTCTTTCAAGGAGCCGTTCGTAATTTACCTTCTTGTGGATCTGCACATCAATGCCCACCTCTTCTCCGGCAAACAGACACATCACATATTTTCCGGAATGTGTGATATTATAATGAATTCTTGGAAGCAGGGTAAAAAACGGTTTCCCATGTTCCCCCTTTGACCGAGGCTCAAAAGCAAGCTTTCGTCCAAATTCCCGCTCAAGTCCGATTTCCAGAAGTTTTTCCCCGATCATATGCTCCATATTCTTGCTGTTATATTCATCTCTGATCTTCGTATAATAAATAATCCCATTCATAATCCGGCCTCCTCAAGAAAACGGGACGGTTCCCGTTCCTTCTCATACTGCTGTCTTACATAATACAGGCAGAGTTTCTTCTTTGCCCGTGTCATACCAACGTAGAAAAGCCTCCGTTCTTCCTCCAGATGTGCCTCCAGGACTGCCTTCCGATAAGGCATGCTGCCTTCATTTACATTCATGATATATACATTGTCATATTCCAGACCTTTGACCGCATGAAGAGTGGATATCACCACTCCTTCCCGTTTCACATCCTGTTTCTTCGCCTGTTCTTCAAGCTTTCTGGTATACTCGTCCATATAGGCCATCCATTCTTCCAATGTTTTCATTCCTCTGGCACTTTCATGGATCCGGTTCAGGGTTTCCATAAGCTCTTCCGGTTTTATTTTACGATACCTTGCATATTCCTGCAAGTATTCTTCGTATCCCATGCCATTCCGGATAAAATTAATGGCTGCATAAGGGGCCATAGTCTTTAAGATCCGAAGATGTGTCTCCATCGTTGTGATCCTGTCACACATCCAGTCTTTGTCTTTGTAAAACTCTCCCAATGCTTTAAAATCAACGTTTTTTTCTGTCAGAGCATCTCTGGCTATGTATCGGTTTGGCCGGTTCATGATCTCCAGAAATGTACTGCGGCTCCGGTCTCCTTCTGCCATTTTCAAATAAGCGATCATATTCCGGCAGATCCAGTGTCGGAACAGGTTGGGCAGTTTTTCCTTCATAGTGAAAGGAACCCCATACTCCATCAACGCAGCGACCAGTCCTTCGGCTTCCTGATTAGTCCTGAAAAGCAGCGCTGTATCTTCAATATTATCCCCTTCTTCCATCCGATTCCGCAGCAGGCCTGCAACTGCCATATATTCGTCTCTGGGATTTCGAAATTCTTTTATCTGCACCGGCTCTCCCGGTTCATTTGGTGTGGAAAGTTTTTTCACATAACGGTTTTCATTATGATCGATCACCTTCATGGCTGTATCCAAGATATTTCCACTGCACCGGTAATTGATATTCAGGATCACCGTCTCCGCATTTTTAAAATCTTCCGGGAAATTCAGCATGATCTCCGGGTGAGCGCCGCGGAAATGATAGATAGACTGATCATCGTCTCCCACCACAAACAGATTGTTCTCCGGTGCTGCCAGCATCTTCACGATATCATACTGAAGATGATTGATATCCTGAAACTCATCCACCAGAATATAGTGAAACTTCTTCTGCCATGCAGATAGGATATCTTTTCGCTTTTTCAGAAGTTCATAACAGCTTAACAGCATATCATCAAAGTCAAGTTTTCTTCTTTCATTCAGGACTTTTCGATATCCCTGAAAAATCTGTCGGAATACTTCATCCGGGCAGCAGGAAGAATAATAATGTTCCAGAGAGATCCTTCCACCTTTTACAACACTGATCTCCTTGGCAATATCTTCCACAAAATCCCCTTCCTGGGACTGTTCTGCAGCACAGTTTACCACCAGTTCTCTTAAGATCGCATATTTTTCTTCTTCTGACAGGATATTTCCTCCATTCAGACCATAAGCCTGTTTGAGGATCCCGTAAAACACTCCGTGAAAAGTCCCGAAAGTAACGCCGGTTCGCTGAACACTGGTAAATTTCAGAAACCGTTCTTTCATTTCCACTGCTGCTGCCCTGGAAAAAGTCACAACAAGAACAGAGGAAGCCGGTATCTTCCCTTCCTGGATCATATGTGCTGTTCTTTCTACTATGACGGAAGTTTTCCCCGAACCGGGGCCTGCCAGAACCATCATAGGTCCTGACAGGTGGGCGATTGCCCTTTTCTGAGATGGATTTCGTTTCATAACTGGATTATCGATCACACTCTTATTTATTTTCAAGCTTTTCGATTGCTGCATGTACACGTTTCAGTGTCTCTTCCTTGCCAATGATCTCCATGATCTCTGTTGCACCGGCCGGTGTCATCTGCTTGCCGGATACTGCTGTACGAAGCGGCCACATAACATAACCATTCTTATATCCGTGCTCCTTTACAAAAGCGCTTAAAGATGCATACAGCGGATCATTGGTATAATCCTCCTGTGCTTCCAGTACCGGAAGCACTTCCTTGAGAACTGCAAGAGAAGTCTCCTCTGTTGTTTTCATCTTTTTGTGGCGGTACATCGCACTGTCATACTCCGGAACTGCCTCAAAGAAATCTACAAGCTCCGGAATATCCGGGAATACTTCAATTCTGGTCTGAACCATTCCTGCAATCTTCTTAAGATCAAAGTCTTTTTTCAGAACTTCTTTCAGATACGGAAGTGCTCTCTCATAGAATGCCTCCGGATCCATCTTCTTGATATACTCACCATTCATCCATTTCAGCTTGGCAATGTCAAAAACTGCCGGTGATTTGTTGATATGATGATAATCAAATGCCTCCACAAGCTCCGGAAGAGAAAAGATCTCACGGTTGTCTGCCGGGCTCCATCCAAGGAGTGCAACATAGTTGATCACTGCCTCTGTCACAAATCCCTGATCGATCAGATCTTCATAGGAAGAATGTCCACATCTCTTGGAAAGCTTCTGATGTGTCTCGTCTGTGATCAGCGGACAGTGAACATAGGTCGGGATTTCCCATCCGAATGCCTCATAAATACGATTATACTTCGGTGAAGAGGAAAGGTATTCGTTACCTCTTACAACATGTGTGATTCCCATAAGGTGATCATCAATTACATTTGCGAAGTTGTAGGTCGGATAACCGTCAGATTTGATCAGGATCAAATCCTCCATCTCCTCATTGTTAACGGTGATATCTCCGTAAATAACATCATGGAATGTAGTGGTTCCCTCTGTTGGCATATTAAAGCGGATAACATGCGGCTCACCTGCATCCAGACGGCGCTGAACCTCTTCCTTGGAAAGATGGAGACATCTCTTGTCATAAATAGAGATTTCCTTACCCGCAACAGTACGTTTCATGCTTTCCAGCTCTTCCTTGCCGCAGAAGCAGTAATATGCATCTCCCTGCTCAATAAGCTGTTTGGCATATTTCAGATACATGCCTGTTGCCTGACGCTCGCTCTGTACATACGGGCCAAATCCGCCATCCTTGTCCGGTCCCTCATCATGGAGAAGTCCTGTTTTCTCAAGAGTACGGTAGATGATATCTACAGCTCCCTCCACATAACGTTCCTGGTCTGTATCTTCAATACGGAGGATAAAATCTCCGCCTTCATGTTTTGTGATCAAATAAGCATAAAGAGCTGTTCTTAAATTACCCACATGCATTCTTCCTGTAGGGCTCGGTGCAAATCTTGTTCTGATCTTTGTCATTTCTTTTCTCCTCGTTTTTGTTGTTTCTCTTTATAGGTGCTATTATATACCCAAATCCTTCAAAATGTCCATAGGTTTTCCGGCGGAATACCCTGCCATCCCTCTCATGTATCTTCGCATATACAAAAAAATCCTCTGAGACACTGTCGTCCCAGAGGATCCTAGATTTCTGCTTATGCTTCTACGCCTTTGTTCTTAAGATAATCGATCACATCTCCAACTGTGTTCAGATCTGTAAGCTCCTCTGCCGGGATCTCAACATTGTACTCATCCTCAAGAGCCATGACCAGTTCAAACAGGTCAAGAGAATCTGCACCAAGATCATCCTTGAAAGATGTCTCCGGTGTGATTGTAGATGCCTCACAATTTAACTGCTCTGCAAGCATTTCTTTCATTTTTTCTAACATGTCTTATTCTCTCCTTTAATCGTTACAGATCGAATCTGTTTCCTCTTTTTGAGCAAAGTATATAGTCTGCAAAAACAGTTGTCAAGAGGATTTTCCCAAAAAATGGCTCCAGAGCAAAAATATTTTGATTTTAAAACTATTTTACTCTTGAAATTTTATCTGACGGGCCACGCTGAGAGCTATTGCCATCTCCAGCATCAGGAACACAATGGACGTTCCTCCGTAACTGATAAAGGGCAAGGTGACACCTGTATTGGGCATCAGATTCAGTACAACGGCAATGTTAAGGATCACCTGCAGCGCAATATGTATAAAAATCCCGGTAACGATCAGTGAGCCAAACAGATCCGGTGCATTCTGCGCAATAAAAAACAACCTGTACAAAAGATATCCGAACAGGATCAGTACAAAAATCCCTCCGAAAATTCCAAGCTCCTCACAGATAATGGAAAAGATCATATCATTTTGTGCTTCCGGAACACTTCCAAGCTTCTGGATACTATTTCCAAGCCCGCGGCCAAAAAGCCCTCCGGAGCCAATGGCATACAATGCCTGCAGCGTCTGATAACCGCCTTCATCGGAATATTTCTCAGGCTGAAGCCATACAAGTACTCGCATAACACGGAAGCTGTCACTATTCTTGGTCGTCGCAACCAGAAAAAGTACTCCGATCACAATAAGGATCACTCCTGCCGCTGCCACAGCAATAAACGGACGCATATCCGGATGTGCCACAAACACCATTCCAACTGTTATTCCCAAAATGATCATGGCTGTACTCAGGTTATCTGTAAGTATATAAGCCGCAAGCGCAAGTCCTGCCCCCGGAAGTCCCAGGATCATACAGCTCTTTAAAGTTTTCACCTTTCGTCCCATTTTTCCGATCATGTAAGCCATCATGATAATAACCGCGATCTTTGCCAGCTCGGCAGGCTGAAAGTTGATCGGTCCGATATACAGCCATCTGGTAGCACCATGAGAGGAATGTCCCAGCGGAGTCCGCACAAGTCCCATAAGGATCAGCGAAGCCACATACAACGCAGTTGTAAAAGGAAGAAGGATATGATAATCCAGTATTTTTGAAATAAATAACGCTCCGATCAGACATGCTGCACTGATCAGTGCCTGTTTCTTAAAATAAAACATATCGTTGCCATAATTCACTTCTGCCATATATGAACTGGTGCTGTAAAGCATGACCAGTCCAAAGCACACCAGCAGTACAATAACAGCTACCAGATTATAATCATAATAATCAGATTTCTTATTCTGCTTTTTTCTGTTAAGCAGAGTTTTTTTCATTCTATCACCATCGCTTTCTGTATCTGCGAAGAATTTCCTGATATCCACGAGTAATAAAGAAAGTAAAAAAAATTCCCGGAAAGCCGCATAAATGCTGTCTTTCCGGGACGTTCCATAAATGGACCTGAGGGGAATCGAACCCCTGTCCGAAAGCCTATCCCTTAAGGCATCTCCCATCACAGTCGCTGATTTAACATTCCCTCAGCAGTACGCCCACCGACAGGCTTACTGCTTCAGTAGCTTCATGATACATCTACCGGGGCAAAGCTTACCCGGCAAGGTTTCTCACATGGTCGACGCCAGATTCCCGATGTGTGAGTGCAACGGGGCTGACGAGCAGCTTAGGCTGCTAACGCTAACTTTTCGTCTGCGTTTATATTTAGTTCCCGGTTGGTACGCAGTCCAGGAGTCTGCGGATGGCTTCCCTAACTTCAAAGCCCCCGTCGAAACCAGTACAAGCCCTTAAAAGACTTCTGTGACAGGATCATTTCCGGTCATCTCTGGTGGACAGACGAACTTCTTAGTCAGTTTTTTGACTGGGTTTAATTATACCAGAATGATTTTTCGTGTCAAGGATATTTCAAAAAAAGTCCAGACTGTACAGTTTTTCTTACCTGTACAGTCTGGAATATGCATTCAAACTTTGGTATTTTAAATACTGTCAAAATGATCTTTTAATTTTATGGCACAAAAAAACCCGCTTACGCGGGTTTTTTGCTGCATTATACACGTGAGAGATACTCACCTGTTCTTGTATCGATCTTCAGTTTGTCGCCCTGGTTTACGAACAGAGGAACCTGAACCTGTGCACCTGTCTCAACAGTTGCCGGTTTGGTAGCACCCTGTGCTGTATTTCCTGCGAATCCTGGCTCTGTCTCAATAACCTCAAGCTCTACAAAAAGAGGTGGCTCGATTGCGAATACCTCTCCGTTATGAGAGCAAACCTTAACCATCTCATTATCCTTAACAAATTTCAGAGAATCGCCAACCTGCTCCTCTGTAAGACCAACCTGATCATATGTCTCTGTATTCATGAAGTAGTATAAACCACCATCCTGATACAGATACTGCATATCTACACGCTCAATACGTGCTGCCGGGAATTTCTCTGTAGGGCGGAAGGATTTCTCTACTACAGAGCCTGTGATAATGTTCTTGTATTTTGTTCTTACAAAGGCTGCGCCTTTTCCTGGTTTTACATGCTGGAATTCAACGATCTGACATACGTTTCCATCAATTTCAAGTGTGATACCATTTTTGAAATCACCTGCTGAAATCATAAATATTTCCTCCTTAATATATGCGGTTCTTTTTCGCTATGGATTATTCTATAATACCTTTTGCCATTTTTCAACTGTTTTTTTGTTTAAGCCTTCAATTTTTCTTCAATTTCTGCGATCAGCTCATCAAAAGGCTTCACTCCTGTGACAACTTTAATGTCCGCAAACTTCTCATAAACCGGATCTCTCTGTTTCAGAAGTTTCTTGATCTTCTCTTCTTTATTCTCAGTTCCTTCCAATGTGGGATTGTTACTTCCTTCCAGACGTTTGATCAACGTTGCAGCAGATCCCTTCAGATAGATGATCGTTCCCATACTCTGGAGATATTTCTGGTTCTGCTCCTGAAGAGGCAATCCCGCACTTACAGAGATTACCTTCCGTTCGCTGTCTGTGGACAGTTCCTTGACTGCCATAGTCTCCAGCGCACGGTAAAATGCTTCTCCAAAGCGTTCAAATACCTCCTTTACTGACATGTTCATTTTTTTCACGATCAGTCTGTCCACGTCAATAAACGGAAGCCCCAGGTCCTTCGCCAGTCTCTTTCCAACTCGTGTCTTTCCTGAACCCATAAAGCCGATGATTACAATATGGTTCATGAATTCTTTCCCTCCTCTTTTTGGTAAAAATGTAATACTATTTTTTCCAGATATCGCTTCAGTACGATCTGGATCTCCTCTTTTGGATGAATCGGTTTCACAAGGATCGTCCGGATCCCTGCTCTCTTTGCTCCATAAATATCCGTAAACAACTGATCTCCTATAAAGATCGTCCTGTCAAGATCGATTCCGATCACCTGGCAGGCTTTTTTATAATTTTTCACAGCCGGTTTATGGGCATTTTCTATAAAATCCCCCTCTACTGCTTTGGCAAAGGGCTCCACACGAGGTTTCTGGTTATTGGATACAAAGCAGTATCGAAACCCGAGAGCCCTCAGCTTTTCAAACAGTTTCTTTGCCCGGTCATCTGCCGGTGCACCGTGGGGAACAATGGTATTATCGATATCAAAGAGCAGCCCTCTGTATCCTTCTCTGTAAAGCTTCTCATAATCGATCCCATACGCAGAATCCAGATATTCATCCGGAAAAAAGCATCTGAACATCTATTCCACCTCAGTCCTTTCCTATCGCTCGCAAAGAGGAATATACTCTGCTTCCGGAAGGACATTCTTATATGCGGGACGGATGATCTTATCCACATTGATAAGCTCTTCCATACGATGTGCGCTCCAGCCTACGATACGTGCAATAGCAAACATCGGTGTGTAAAGCTCCAGCGGCAGATCCAGCATGCTGTAAACAAATCCGCTGTAAAAATCCACATTGGCACTGACACCCTTATAGATCTTACGCTCCTCTGCGATAACCTTTGGTGCAAGACGCTCTACTGCAGCATACAGCTGATAATCCTTCATTCTGCCCTTTTCTCTTGCAAGCTGTTCCACATAGCCTTTAAAGACTTCTGCACGTGGATCTGAAACAGAATAGATCGCATGTCCCATACCATAGATCAGTCCACGTTTATCAAAGGCCTCTTTATGAAGAAGCTTCTTAAGGTATGCACTGATCTCCTCTTCATCACTGTAGTCATGTACGTGTTTACGCATATCGTTAAACATTTTTACGACTTTGATGTTGGCACCGCCGTGTTTCGGGCCTTTCAGAGAACCTAGTGCTGCCGCGATCGCAGAATACGTATCTGTCCCGGAAGAGGAAACCACATGTGTAGTAAAAGTAGAGTTATTACCACCGCCATGCTCCATATGAAGGATCAGAGCAATATCAAGGATCTCTGCCTCCAGTGCCGTATACTTCTTATCCGGTCTTAACAGACGCAGGATATTCTCAGCTGTGGAAAGCTCCTTTTTAGGCTGATGGATATAAAGACTCTCGCCTTTCTCATAGTGGTTATAGGCCTGATATGCATAAACAGATAACAGCGGGAAAACGCTGATCAGGTTGATACACTGACGGAGCACATTCTCCAGTTCAATATTATCCGGGTCTTTGTCGTAGGAATAAAGTGTCAGCACGCTTCTTGACAGAGCGTTCATAATATCTCTGGATGGTGCCTTCATAATGACATCCCTTACAAAATTCCGCGGAAGCATACGCTGGTTCGCAAGAATCCCGGAAAATCCATTCAGTTCTTCCTGATCCGGAAGCTTTCCGAAAAGAAGCAGATAGGTTACTTCCTCAAAACCGAAGCGCCGGTCATTGATAAAACCATTTGTCAGATCCTTAATGTCATACCCGCGATAAGAAAGCTTACCTGCGCAGGGAACCTCTTTTCCGTCCACGATCTTCGTTGCCTGGACATTGGAGATCTGGGTCAGTCCTGCAAGGACACCCTTTCCATTCAGGTCACGCAAGCCTCGCTTGACATCGTATTTGCCATATAAAGACAGATCCAGTTTGTCATTCTCACGACAGATCTGGGTAAGTTTCTCAATCTCAGGTGTCACTTTCATGTTGAATTTGCTCATCAGTTATTTCCCCTTTCGATTTCTGTTTTATTGCTGTTCGATAACGGTCCCTCCTCATTCCCCTCTCAAGCAATTCTGGTCTTATTTGTATATCCCGGCGTAGCTGGCCGGGATATTTCAGATATATTATAACATTTTTTTCGGTTCCGGTCTATGCCGAAAATATAACCGAATATCTGCTTTACAGTTTATCGGTTATGAGCAGGCAGCGAATGCGGATCGCAAATCTCTTCTTGTCTATCTGCGATCAGCCCTGCTTATATGTAGCAAAGAACTCTTTCATCTTCTTCATTGCCTTGTCAAGCTGGCGGATATCCGGCAGATAAACAATACGGAAGTGATCCGGCTGGTTCCAGTTGAATCCCTTGCCCGGAACAACAAGCACCTGTTTCTCATGAAGAAAATCCAAAGCAAACTGTTCATCATTGAAAATATTGAATTTCTCAGTATCGATCTTCGGGAATATATAAAATGCCGCATGTGGTTTTACAACGGAAATTCCCGGAATATCATTCAGGGCCTTGTAAATAAAGTCTCTCTGCTCATAAACACGTCCGCCCGGCTGCGTATATTCATTGACACTCTGATATCCGCCAAGTGCAGTCTGTACAATGGACTGTGCCGGAACATTTGAACAGAGACGCATGGAAGAGAGCATATTGATTCCCTCTATATAACCCTTCGCCTTACTTTTTGCACCACTTAAAATCATCCATCCGATGCGGAAACCTGCGATCATATGAGACTTGGACAATCCTGAAAATGTTACACAGAACACATCGGGTGCAAGGGATGCAATCGATGTATGTTTATATCCATCCATAACAAGACGGTCATAGATCTCATCAGAAAAGATGATCAGCTCATTTTCTCTTGCAATGTCTGCAATCTGTTCCAGGATCTCCTTCGGATATACTGCACCTGTAGGGTTATTGGGATTGATGATAACGATCGCCTTGGTCCTTGGTGTGATCTTGCTCTTGATATCCTCAATATCCGGATACCAGTCAGACTGTTCGTCACAGATATAATGAACTACATTTCCGCCTGCCAGTGTTGCAGTAGCTGTCCACAACGGATAATCCGGAGCCGGGATCAGGATCTCATCCCCGTTATCAAGCAGCGCCTGCATACAGAGGTTGATCAGTTCACTGACACCATTTCCCGTATAAATATCATTAATGGTAACTCCCGGGATCCCGCGAAGCTGTGCATACTGCATGATCGCTTTTCTTGCAGAAAAAATGCCCTTGGAATCGGAATATCCCTGGGAAGTACGAACATTACTCAGCATATCCAGGATCACTTCCTGAGGTGCTGAAAACCCAAACGGATACGGATTACCAATATTCAGCTTCAGAATCTCCATTCCATCTTCTTCCATTCTGGCAGCCTCATCCACAACCGGTCCGCGCACATCGTACAGCACGTTGTCAAGCTTTGATGATTTCCCGAATGTTCTCATAAAAACCACTCCTCTTCTAATTTTCACTATTATTTAACCATTTTAATTTCATAGTCAAAAAATATTTATTCTATATCATCTCACATTTAGGCTTTCAACGCAAGAAATAAAAATTTAAAAAAATTAAATTTAGCACTTCCCTTTTTTAGCATGTTAATGTATAATAGCACTCGAATTTAGTTTTCAACGCAATTTAATATGTGATGAGGAGGAAACAACAATGTCTTACACAGAAGAAGTTTATGAAAGAGTTGTAGCACAGAATCCTGGCGAGCCAGAATTCCATCAGGCAGTTAAGGAAGTTCTCGATTCCCTTAAAGTCGTAATTGACAAAAATGAGGAAGAGTATCGTAAACTTTCTATCCTTGAGCGTCTTGTAGAGCCAGAGAGGATCATCTCCTTCAAAGTACCGTGGATCGATGATAACGGAACTGTACAGGTTAACAAGGGATATCGTGTTCAGTTCAACAGCGCCATCGGACCATACAAAGGCGGCTTAAGATTCCATCCTTCTGTAAATCAGGGTATCCTGAAATTCCTTGGTTTTGAGCAGACCTTTAAAAACTCTCTTACAGGCCTTCCGATCGGCGGTGGAAAAGGTGGCTCCAACTTCGATCCTAAGGGTAAATCTGACAGAGAGGTTATGGCATTCTGCCAGAGCTTTATGACAGAGCTTTGCAAATATATCGGCGCAGATACAGATGTTCCGGCTGGTGACATCGGTGTCGGCGGACGTGAGATCGGTTATCTCTTCGGACAGTATAAGAGAATCCGTGGCCTTTATGAGGGTGTCCTTACAGGAAAGGGTCTTTCCTTCGGAGGTTCCCTGATCCGTACAGAGGCTACCGGTTACGGTGTTGTATACATGCTCAACGAGATCGCCAAAGCTCACAATGATTCCGTAGAAGGAAAAACAATCGTTGTAACAGGTTCCGGTAATGTAGCTATTTACGCTGTTGAGAAAGCTACTCAGCTTGGTGCCAAGGTTGTTGCAATGAACGACTCCAACGGATATGTCTACGATCCGAACGGAATCAACCTTGACGTCGTAAAGGATATCAAAGAAGTAAAACGTGGACGTATCAAAGAATATGCAGACCGTGTTGAGGGTGCTACCTACACTGAGGGACTTGGCATCTGGAATATCAAATGTGATATCTACCTTCCATGTGCTACTCAGAACGAGCTTGGTCTTGACGGAGCTAAAACACTGGTTGCAAATGGCTGCAAATACGTCGTTGAAGGTGCAAACATGCCTACTACTCTTGATGCAACAACATACCTTCAGGAGAACGGTGTTCTCTTCATGCCTGGTAAAGCCGCAAACGCTGGCGGTGTTGCCACATCTGCACTTGAGATGAGCCAGAACTCCATGAGACTTTCCTGGACAAGAGAAGAGGTTGATGAGAAACTCCACCACATCATGATCGATATCTTCCACAAAGCTGATGACGCTGCTAAACGTTACGGTATGGAAGACAACTATGTTGTAGGTGCAAACATCGCCGGCTTCGAAAAAGTTGTTGACGCTATGAAAGCTCAGGGTATTGTTTAATTAAGTTTCCTGAATCATTAATGTATATTTATAGCAGGGACCGCAGAGGATTTTTCCCAGGCGGTTCCTGTTTTTTTGTATCCACTTTTACGATCTCTGAAAAATCAAACATTCATGTTTCAAAAAAGGCCGGTTGTCTTTTGACAATCGGCCTGAAATCTCCTGCATTTGCGGTCTATTCATTTAATCTCTTAATTGATCAGCTTCTTCAGCTCATCCATAAAGGTACTGACATCTTTAAACTCTCTGTATACAGACGCAAATCGTACATACGCCACCGCATCCAGATCCTTCAGATGCTCCATAACGATCTCTCCGATCTTGGTACTGCTGATCTCACGGTCTTCTGACCGGAAAATATCTCCTTCTATGGAATCGATCATCTCTTCCACTCTCTCAATGGGAATGGGGCGCTTATAGCAGGCACGAAGAACACCATCCTGGATCTTGGAACGTTTATAGCTTTCCCGGTTCTGATCCTTCTTGATCACAGTCAGCGGAATCGTTTCCACCTTCTCATAAGTTGTAAAACGCTTTCCGCAGGCATCACAGAGACGGCGGCGGATGGAATTGGTATCCTCTACAGGTCTGGAATCTACAACTCTTGTATTATCCTGGTTACAGAACGGACATCTCACAGAACTCTCCCCCTTTCCGGATCAGTAAATCATTACTAAATTTGTTTTTATTATAAAATAAATGCACATAATGTGTCAATAATCGGACTTGCATAAATTTTACAGATTTTCCATAAAATCATACCAGGTGATGAATTTATGCGCATCTGTGAGCTGAAACAAAAAGAAGTGATCAATATCCATACCTGCCGCAGTCTTGGCTGCCCTCTTGATGTGGAATTCTGCTGTGAAACCGCACGTCTGAAAGCCCTGATCATGCCGGAACCGGGAAAATTTTGCTGGTGTTTTTCCAAAGAAAATGAATATTCCATTCCATGGGACTGCATCCGCCAGATCGGCGAAGATATCATCCTTGTTGATTTCCGTAATGAAAAACTGCTGTCCGGAGAATAAATACCTCCTTATTGTCAAGGCCCTTTATTTTTTATATTTTCCCTGAAAAAGTATATTTCAACCGCCCTCTGAGAATCATCTTAATGTACTGACAAGACAAGGAGGATTCTAAGATGGCACTGAATAAAGTTGAAATCTGCGGAGTAAATACCTCAACCCTTCCCGTTCTCGATCAGGAAGAAAAGGCGGAGCTCTTTAAAAGAATCAAAGCTGGCGATGAAGAAGCCAGGGAATTGTACATCAAAGGCAATCTGCGGCTTGTTTTAAGCGTGATCCGGCGTTTTCAGAACAGCAGTGAAAATCCGGATGACCTTTTTCAGATCGGCTGCATCGGCCTGATCAAAGCGATCGATAATTTCGACACCACTCTTCAGGTAAAATTTTCCACCTATGCAGTTCCCATGATCATCGGAGAGATCCGAAGATATCTCCGTGATAACAACAGCATACGGGTCAGCCGTTCTCTGCGGGATATCGCTTACAAAACCATCTATACCCGGGAAAACTATATGCGGCAGCATCTCAAAGAGCCTACCATTGCAGAAATCGCTGATGAGATCGGTATCGACAAGGAAATGATCGTCTATGCCATGGATGCGATCCAGAGCCCGGTAAGCCTTTTTGAGCCCGTGTATTCCGAAGGCGGAGATACCCTATATGTTATGGATCAGATCAGTGATAAAAAGAACCTGGAAGAAAACTGGGTGGAGGATATTTCTCTTCGAGATGCCATGAACCGGCTTGGAGAGCGTGAACGTCACATTATCGATCTCCGCTTCTACGAGGGAAAAACCCAAATGGAGGTAGCTGATGAGATTGGTATCTCCCAGGCTCAGGTCAGCCGACTGGAAAAACATGCTCTTCGCAGTATGCGAAACTATCTCCGGAATTGATTCATCTCTCTTCAGACAAAAAGCTGCAGCAGAATATCTGTTATCCTGCCGCAGCTTTTATCTCTTATTTCAGCGCTTTCTCAATTTCTTCGATCACGATCCGAAGCGCCTTCAGCCTTGCATATTTCTTATCTACGGATTCCAGAATGTGCCATGGTGCATAAGCAGTGCTGGTTTTCTGAAGCATCTCATCTACTGCTGTTTCATACTGATCCCATTTTTCACGGTTTCTCCAGTCCTCATCCGTGATCTTCCACTGTTTTTCCGGATTGCTCTGGCGGTCGTTGAACCTGGCAAGCTGGGTGTCCTTATCAATGTGGACCCAGAATTTCACGATCACAGCGCCCCAGTCAGAAAGCTCCTTCTCAAATTCATTGATCTCATTGTAGGCACGTCTCCAGTCATTCTCGCTGCAGAAGCCCTCCAGACGTTCTACCATCACTCTTCCGTACCACGTCCGGTCAAAGATGGCAATGTGACCATCCTTGGGAAGCCTTGTCCAGAAACGCCACAGATAATGACGGGCTTTTTCATGAGGCTCCGGACTTGCGATAGGATGTACCTCAAATCCACGGGGATCAAGAGCCTCCGTGATCCTCTTGATATTTCCTCCCTTTCCGGCAGCATCCCAGCCTTCATAGGTGATGATCACAGGCACTCTTTTTCGGTAAAGACGGTTATGCAGGCTTCCAAGCTTTGCCTGCAGTTCCTTAAGCTCTGCCTTGTATTCTTCATCCCCCACTTCTTTTCCATCCAGAGGAATCTCGCTTAATCTGGGCATCTCCACCAGAGGAAAAACATTCTGCAGGATCGGCACGGCATGTTTGCTGTTTTCCATGGCAACCTCTATATTGCTGATCATGGTTTCCAGCACCTGCAGTTCTGCCCACTTCCGGTCACCGGCATCGACAATATACCATGGAGCCGCAGATGTATTGGTATCCTGCATATACTGGTCAAAAATCTTTCTGCACTTCTTATAATGATCATTCTGCCAGAGATCATATTCATTGACTCTCCATCTGGTATCCTTGCTTTCCAGAAGAATGCCCATACGTTTTTCTTGTTCTTTCCGGTCGATCTGCATAAAAAATTTCAGGAGCACATATCCATTATCCGTCAGCTGACGTTCAAATCTCCGGATACTGTCAATCCGTTTTACATAATTGTCACCCTTCAGCTTTTTATCCATACGTTCACGACAGGTCTGGTCCATCCATCCTGAATCCAGAAATGTAAACTTGCCCGCTTCCGGGATTTCCCTGAAATATCGGTAAAGAAATGGTTTCCGAAGGTCTTCCTCTGTAGGCGCTGACATAGTCGCAACTTTGAAGAAACGAGGATCGATATTCTTGATCACCTTGCTTATGGTACTTCCTTTTCCGGAAGCTCCCCAGCCTTCAAACAACACGATCACCGGAATCTTATGCTCTTTCAGAGCCATCTGCAATTCATATAATCTGGTTCTTGCAGCGCTT
Organism: Blautia sp. DFI.9.10; assembly: GCF_024461705.1. Classification (NCBI taxonomy): domain Bacteria; kingdom Bacillati; phylum Bacillota; class Clostridia; order Lachnospirales; family Lachnospiraceae; genus Blautia; species Blautia sp. DFI.9.10. Next base: position 88,098 of record NZ_JANGAA010000004.1, on the reverse strand, counting down.
AAACGCACTTTGATATCCTCTTTTTCCGGAATCTGTTCCGGGTTCCAGTTTTTCAACATCTGCATCGTCCTTCCTTGAATTTTTTGAATATTCATATTATACCACAGAAGATCTTATTTTACGATAATTTTTACATAATTTTAACCTTTAATCCTCACAAAAGCAAACAAATTGCACAACAAAAATCATTCATAAGCATCGAAAATCTTTTTAACCTCTTGACATTTTTGTCGCCGCTTCATACAATAGACGCTGATTGTTATTTTTTTAACTTCATAAAAAAGCAGTGCCTGAAAACTGTTGAAATAATAAAGATCAAGGAGCCGATCATGAAACTCACAGAAAAACTTCTGCAGAAAATGGAACAGAAAAAAGAACTCTATGGCGATGGCATCATCATGCCGGACGGGGATTACCGTCTGATCCAGGATGGACACTTAAAAACTCTCATGTCCCTTCTTCCATATACAGAAAACGAAATCTGGAAAATGATCCCCGATGATGATTCCGCACTTTTCTGGCTGGTAGAAAAAACAAGCTGCGTACTGACCGATGTCAATTCCACGATCGGAATGAAGATGACCCCCGCACAGCAGAAAACCTACGAAGCACTTTCCAGTCGCGGGATCATCTCTGATGAATATTATGATCTTACCAAACAGCGGGAAAAAGTAAAAGCTGCCCGGGCTAACGCCTGAGCAGCTTTTATTTATATCTGTCAGTCCTCATACCCTTCCAGAAAAGAATGTTTCACTCCATCTTTTTTGTATGCGATAACTGTATGAAGATTAACATTTTCCACACTTCGGAAAATATTACTTTCTACATGTGGATTTACCTTCTTAAGTTCTGCGATCAGATTCTTGATCTCCATTCTCTTGGAAACACTGGTACCATCTGTACGACAGGTAGTACAGGTATCGGTAAATTTACATGCACACTGGATAAAATGAAGGTCATTATAATCTCTCCAGTGTTTGATATCTGCCTCCCGGATCAGATACATAGGACGGATCAGCTGCATTCCCTCAAAATTTGTACTATGGAGCTTCGGCATCATAGTCTGTACCTGCGCTCCGTAAAGCATTCCCATCAGGATCGTCTCGATCACATCATCATAGTGATGTCCAAGAGCGATCTTGTTGCAGCCAAGCTCCTTTGCCTTGCTGTAAAGATAGCCCCTTCTCATACGGGCACAGAGATAGCATGGGGATTTTTCTATATTATAAACCGCATCGAAGATCTCAGTCTCAAACACTGTGATCGGAATCCCGAGAAGCCTGGCATTGTGCTCGATCACCGCACGGTTTGCCTCATTATATCCCGGATCCATCACAAGAAACACCAGTTCAAAGGGAAACTTGTTATGACGCTTCAGTTCCTGGAACAGTTTGGCCATCAGCATAGAATCCTTACCACCGGAAATACAGACTGCTATCTTATCTCCCGGCTTCACCAGCTCATAATCGTTGATTCCCCTAGCAAATCTGGAAAACAGCTGCTTATGGAACTTTTTGCGGATACTCAGCTCGATATCCTTCCGCCGCTGTTCCATTGCATCATTTTCCTCTTCTTCACTGTCCTCTTTACCGGATTCTTTCTGCATCTGCTGAAAAAGCCATCCTGTATATCCACCTTTCAGGCTCAGTGCGGGAATTCCTTTTTCCCGGAGCATCTCTGCACCCTCCTGGCTGAAAAGCCCTCTTGTACAGTAAAGGACCGGTATCTTATCCCCCCTCAGTTCTTCTGCCCGCTCTTCCAGTTCCTGTTCCGGAACAGAGATTGCTCCCGGGATCATTCCATATTCTACAGTTACTTTATCACGGGTATCTATCAGAAGATATTTCCCCCGTTCTTTCTCTATCTGGTCAAAAGAAATCTCCAGTGTTTCTTCATTCATACTGCTATTATTCCTTTCCTTACATTTTCAAAGTTTCTGGTTCATATTGTAAGCCTTCCCGTCAAAAACCTCAAGAAGATTTTCCCGAAGGTTCCCGCGTTATTAGAATGCTGCTGTTCACTTTGTTCTCAACAACCCAGCCTGTACTTTTTTCTGAAAATCAGTTATAATATTTTTGTTTGTAAAAAAATTTTCACCAAGGAGGATACCGGAAATGAAAACACAGAATCAGACTATGCTCTCTGAGAATACACTGACATCCCGGCCCACAGATATTATTGCGGGATTTCCTGTACGTCCCGGGTTTTTTGAATTAAATGGCGCTACTCCTCTTTCCAACGGAGTCAACTTTACCGCACATACCCGCCACGGTACATCCTGCGAGCTTCTTCTTTTCCACTCCGGAGAAGAGGAACCCTTCGCAGTCCTTCCTTTTCCCAATGCCTGTCGTATCGGTGATGTCTACTCCATGATCGTCATGGGACTGGACATCGAAGATCTGGAGTACGGCTACCGCATTGACGGTCCTTACGAACCGGAAAAGGGTCACATCTTCGATAAGACAAAGGTTCTTCTTGATCCTTATGCCAAAGCCGTTGCCGGTCAGCGTAAATGGGGCCAGCAAAAGATCGGAAGCTATCATGCCCGTGTGGTACGTGATTCCTTTGACTGGGAAGACATGCCGCAGTCCACCCGTAAGATCAGTGACCTGATCATCTATGAGCTTCACGTCCGCGGCTTTACACAGGATTCTTCTTCCGGTGTTATGCACCCGGGAACCTTTGCCGGTCTTCGTGAAAAGATCCCTTATCTCAAGGAACTGGGGATCAACGCCGTAGAGCTGATGCCGATCTTCGAGTTCGACGAGAATATGAATGCCCGTACTGTAAATGGCAAACGGCTTCTGGAATACTGGGGATACAATTCTGTCAACTTCTTTTCTCCAAACACCAGCTATGCTTCCAAGCCGGAGCATAACTGTGAGGGAACTGAGCTGAAAGAGCTGATCCGTGAGCTCCACGAAAATGGCATCGAAGTAATTCTTGATGTTGTATTCAATCATACCGCCGAAGGAAACGAGCTGGGAAAAACCTTCTGCTTTAAGGGCTTTGACAATAAGGTTTATTATATGCTGACTCCAGAGGGAAATTACTACAATTTCAGCGGATGTGGAAATACTCTGAACTGTAACCATCCCATTGTACGTCAGATGATCCTTGAATGCTTACGTTACTGGACCATCAACTACCGTGTAGACGGCTTCCGCTTCGATCTTGCCAGCATTCTCGGACGCCATGAGGACGGTTCTCCACTTAACAATCCGCCCCTTCTGGAGCTTCTCGCTTACGATCCGGTCCTTAGAAATGTCAAACTGATCGCAGAAGCCTGGGATGCCGGCGGGCTGTATCAGGTTGGTTCTTTCCCTGCCAGCCGCAGATGGGCTGAATGGAATGGCCGTTACCGTGACTGCCTCCGTTCCTTCCTGAAGGGAGATTTCTGGAATGCTTGGGACGCTGCATGGAGTATTTCCGGTTCCGGTGATCTGTACGGAGGCTTTTATTCTGATCATAATGACAATTATGCAGGATACAATTCCTGTGTCAATTTCCTTACCTGCCACGATGGCTTCACCATGTATGATCTTTATTCCTACAATGAAAAACACAACGAAGCAAACGGCTGGAATAACACCGACGGTTCCAACGATAACCGCAGCTGGAACTGTGGAGAAGAGGGCGATTCCACCAACCCCGAAGTGCTCTCCCTCCGCTTCCGCATGATACGAAATGCCTGTGCTGTACTGATGTCCAGCCGCGGAACCCCGATGTTCCTTGCAGGTGATGAATTCGGAAACACAAAACACGGAAATAACAATACCTACTGTCAGGATAACGAAACCTCATGGATCAACTGGAAGCTTCTGGAGAAAAATCACGATCTTTTTGAATTTTTCAAATTTATGATCCGGTTCCGTAAAGACCACCCTGTTATCTCCCGGAAGCTTCCCAACGCAGTATGCGGTATGGAAAATATCCACACTCATAACATTGACGCAAGGGATGTGACCATTCCAAGAGATGCCCACACCTTCGCTGTAAGCTTTGCAGGCTATGATAAGAGCAAAGGCACTGATGACCTGATCTACATTGTGATCAACGCATACTGGGAGGACGTAACGGTCACACTTCCGGAGCTTGCCCGTCCCGGTGCATGGTATCTCTGTGTCAACACGTTCGGTGACGGAAATGGCCGTTATTTCTACGAAAAAGGCCAGGAGCCACGCATTGAACACGATTTCTGCATGCGGCCCAGATCCGTTGCCATCTTTACCGACCGCAATTATTAGAATTTATATCAGGGGCAAAATTCTTTTTGTCCCCGTCTGAAAGAAATGGAGTATTTTGAATGGAATTAAAAAACAGAACTTTGTCCAATTTTGCAGAACTTGTAGAAACAGGTGAATGTAAAAAATTCCGCGGTCGTCTGAAGACAGGCATCGACCTTGGTACTGCCAATACCGTTCTTGCCGTTGTCGACCGGAATAACCGTCCCATAGCCGGAATTTCCGCACCATCCCATGCGATCCAGGATGGAGTGATCGTCAATTACTATGAATCTGTCCAGCTTGTGACAAAGCTTAAAAATGAGCTGGAGGAAAGGCTTGGCACAGAACTTATTTACGGTGCTGCTGCCATCCCTCCAGGAGTTTCTGAGGGCAGTGTCAAAAGCATCGGCTATGTTCTGGAGGGTGCCGGTTTCGAGGTTACAAATATCGTGGACGAGCCTACTGCCGCAGCTGCTGTCCTTAAGATCACAGACGGTGCTGTTGTGGATGTGGGTGGCGGCACAACCGGTATCAGCATCCTGAAAGACGGAAAAGTTATCTACACCGATGATGAGGCTACTGGCGGCAGCCATATGACCATGACAGTCGCCGGTCACTATAAGATCCCTTATGAGGAAGCCGAAGTATTGAAAACTACTCCGGAAAAAGAAGACGAAATTTTCCCTGTGATCAAGGCCACTGTAGAAAAAATGGCTGTGATCACCGAGAAATTTCTAAAGGGCTATCAGGTTCCGGCTGTTTATGTAGTTGGCGGTTCTTCCATGTTTAAGGAATTTACTACCGTTTTTGAAAAGAGGCTGAAGCTTCCGGTATACCGTCCGGTCCATCCGCTTCTTGTCACGCCCCTTGGCATCGCATATCACTGTGAGCTGCCAAAAATCTAAGCTCTTCCCGGTCTGGTCCTACGATTCTCCAGAAGGCAAACAACCTCCACTGAATCGGTGAGCGGGAACATATCAACCGGCTGCATCTTCTTTACCAGGTAATCTCTCTTAGTAAGGCAGGCAAGATCTCTTGCTAGGGTTTCCGGGTTGCAGGATACATAAACAATTTTTTCCGGTGAAAGAGTCAAAAGGGAGTGAAGGAATTTACGGTCACTTCCGGAACGTGGCGGATCCATGAGAACAACCTCCACCTTCTCTCCCTCTGCTGCCATTCCTTCCATAAACCATCCTGCATCTCCCGGAACAAAACGAACATTACGGATCTTGTTTTCCCTGGCATTCATTCTGGCATCACGGATAGCATCACGGTTCAGTTCTACACCAATGACATCCCTGGCATTCCCGGAAGCGATGATCCCGATAGTACCTGTGCCGCAGTAAGCATCGATCACCCTCTCTTTTCCTGTCATTGCCGCAAACTCCATAGCCTTTCCGTAAAGTACTTCTGTCTGCACAGGATTTACCTGATAAAAAGAAGATGGAGAAATACGGAAGGTCAGTCCCATAAGTCGATCTTTGATGAATCCCGGTCCGTAAAGTACGATATTGCGGTCTCCAAGTACCATGCTTGTCTGTCTGTCATTGACATTGAGAACCACCGTAGTGATCTCCGGATGCTCTTTACGGAGAGCTTTTACAAAGTTATTCTTAGATGGAAATATTGGAGAAACCGTAACTAATACCACCATGATCTCTCCTGTGGAAAAGCCTCTCCGCACAAGCACATGGCGGAGAAGTCCATATCCTGTATCCTCATCATAGGTCTTGATCTTAAAGGATTTCAGCATACCACGTATGGTACGGATGATCTCCTGACTTTTTTTATCTTCGATCATACAGTCATCTACGGAAACGATCCTATGACTCTTCTCCTCATAAATCCCGGAAATTACGTTTCCCTTCCGGTCACGGCCAAAAGCTGCATGAACTTTGTTTCTGTAATAATAGGGATCTTCCATTCCAATGATCGGCTCTACTTTTCCGAATTTTTTCAGAAGGCCTTCTGTAATTCTCTGTTTCCTGCGAAGCTGCTCCTGATAGGATACACCCTGATAACGGCAACCGCCGCATTTCTTCGCAACTGAACAGACAGTCTCTTTCTGTTCCATTTTTATCTCTCCTCTTTTATGGGCACAAAAAAGATGTTCCCAGTTATTTTCACTGAGAACATCTTATCAGACCTTTTCTTTTTTTACAAGAAAATCCTTGGCCTACTCCTGATATGGCTCATTAAATACAAGAATATGTTTCTTCACATTCTCGTAAGTACCCTGGACCATAGCCTCATTGAGGTCAAAGAAATTATGCTTGTCTGTTGATTCCATATATTTCTCCACATGAGCTGTCAGGCTGTTAAAGCTTGCTGTGGCAATATTCACCTTACGGATGCCAAGAGAGATCGCCTTCTGGAAATCTTTATCGGTGATGCCACTGCCGCCATGAAGAACCAGCGGAATATCCACTTTCTCATGGATCTTCTCCAATACATCAAAAGCAAGCGTCGGCGCTACCGGATAATTACCATGGGCATTCCCGATGGCAACTGCAAGCGCATCAATACCTGTCTCTCTTGCGTAAACGACCGCATCATCCGGATCTGTGCAGCGGATACCGTGGTCACAGCTTCCATCCTCACTTCCGCCCACAAGTCCAAGCTCAGCCTCAACTGTAGCACCGTATTTACGTGCTTTCTCCACAACGGCCTTTACTCTGGCGATGTTTTCCTCAAAAGGAAGCGTAGAAGCATCCAGCATAACCGATGTAAAGCCAAGCTCCAGAGCCTTGTCAACCGTCTCAAAAGTAAGACCATGATCCAGATGGACAGCCACATCCACCTTAGCCTCCTTTGCAGCCTGTACCATCATCGGTCCCATCAGGTGAAGCGGAGAATTTTTCAAACGCACCTCCGCGATCTGAAGGATGATCGGAGTATCCAGTTCTTCTGCTGCGCGGATCGCACCTCTTACCATTTCCATATTACCAACACTGAAAGCACCGCAGCCAATATTTTTCTCTTCGGCACGTCTCAGCAGATCTTTCATTTTCACAAGTGCCATGATTCGGCCCTCCTGTCCTGTTTATCGTACACTGTTTGCATCTTACAGAAAAAAGCGGTGTCAAAGCACTACTGGCTGATACCGCTTTTTCTATGCAAAGCGGACATCTTTATTCCGCTTAACTGTACATCAGCATGCACCTATTTCCCTGTCGTAATTATAAGCCTGTCTTCTCAGCAATGAATTTTCTTGCACGGATCGCATACTCAAGCGGATTAGCCTTAGCCGGATCCTGCTCAGCCTCAACAACCATATATCCTTCGTAGCCTGCATCCTCGAGAACCTTGAAGATCGGATCATAGTTGATGCATCCATCTCCCGGAATCGTGAAGGCACCGGCTCTTACGCCTGCAAGGAAGCTCATGTTTTCTTTCTTAACCTGCTCAACAACTTCCGGACGGATATCCTTCAGATGAACATGTTTGATCCTGTGAACATATTTCTTTACGACCTCAAGAGGATCCTCTCCACAATATGTAAAGTGACCGGTATCAAAAAGAAGACTTACATATTCAGGATCTGTATTCTCCATCATACGGTCAACCTCAGCAAGGCTCTGTACAACAGTACCCATATGATGATGGAAAGTAAGAGCAATACCATACTCCTCTTTTGCGATCTTACCAAGCTTGTTCATACCTGTGCAGAAGGTATCCCACTCTTCGTCATTCATCTCATATTTATGTCCGAAAACCGGAGTATCCATCTGGCCCTGAACACTGTAGCTCTGCTCAGATGCGCCGATCACTTTCGCACCCATAGCTTTCAGGAAAGTAAGCTGTGCACGGAACTCCTTCTCAACCTCCTCAAACGGTTTGGTGATCAGGAAGCTTGAGAACCACTGGTTACAGATCTCAACACCACGAAGTTCAAGAGCCTTCTTAAGAACCTCAGGATCCTTCGGATACTTGTTACCCACCTCGGAGCCTGTGAAACCGGCAAGAGCCATCTCACTGACGCACTGCTCAAAAGTATTCTCTTTGCCAAGATCCGGCATATCATCATTTGTCCATGCAATTGGTGCAATACCAAGCTTTACTTTATTCTTATCAAACATTGGTCAATTCTCCTTTTTATTTGAATTATTCCATAATCTCAGAAATCTTAACCGGTCTGTGCTCCTCACTGGATTTCTTAGCTGCAAGACCCATTAATACCGGTTTCAGACCATCATAAACATTAAGAGGTGTCTCTTTGTCATTAACGATCGCATCAATAAATGCTGCAACCTCTTTACCATAAGCATCCATGTATCTCTCAAGGAAGAAGAACATCGGCTTCTCACCTGTAACACCCTCAGCATTGCTGATCACTGTGGAAGACTGGCTGTCATTGGAAATAGCAGCCATACCATCAGAACCGAAAACCTCAGCTCTCTGATCATAGCCATAGGAAGCTCTTCTGCAGTTATCGATAACAGCAATAGCACCATTCTCCATCTGAAGAGTGATAACAGCTGTATCAACATCCCCAGCCTCACCAATAGCCGGATCAACCAGATTTGCGCTCTGAACATAAACCTCTGTAGCATCGCAGCCTGCAAGATAACGAACCATATCGAAATCATGAATTGTCATATCCAGGAACATGCCACCGGAAACCTTAACATAATCAATGCTAGGCGGCTCAGGATCGCGGGAAGTGATCTTGATGATCTCCGGTTTACCAACCTTACCAGCTGCAACAGCCTGCTGAAGAGACTCAAAGTTATGGTCAAATCTTCTGTTAAAACCAACCTGATATTTCAGATTTGTGCCCTCAAGAGCATCGATAACCTCTTTGATCTTGGCAATGTCATGATCGATCGGTTTCTCACAGAAAACATGCTTGCCAGCCTTGATAGCCTCTACAGAAATCGGAGAATGAGTATCTGTAGAAGAACAGATCAGAACTGCGGAAATCTCAGGGTCGTTGATGATCTCCTTATAATCCTTAGTCGTGTGCTCAACACCCATGCTCTTAGCCCATGCAGCAGTCTCATCATTTAAGAAAGGATCTGCAACCGTCTTGATCACCGCATCCGGCACCCTTGTTGTGATACTGGTAATATGAACTCTACCAATTCTACCTGCTCCGATAATACCAACTTTAATCATAGTTTTGATCTCCTTTTGATTTATTTTCCCAATGTAATCTCTTTGCGTGTCCGAACACGCTCTTTATGCTTAATATAATATCATCGCAACACACAAATCGCAACCCCTAATATTGTACAATATTACCATCTTTTTTCTATTAAAAATGACGAGAACTATTTTTAGCCACAATATGTAATATTTTTAGGTCAACTTCACCGAAAATATCTCCAACACATCCCCATACAATCACCCCAAGCCTCTCACACCCCACCACCCTCCAAACATCCAGCACAGCATCACAACTCACATCCCTTCAAACATCCAGCACAGCATCACAACTCACATCCCTTCAAACATCCAGCACAGCGCCGATGCCACACCCCTTCCAGCATCCAGCGCAGCGCTGACAACCCACAACCTATCGTCAAACGACATTTTTTCTCGCTGGAAACACCAGCCGCGGAAGGGGATGCTGTCTGGCTCTGCTTCTGCAGGAGGGGAGCTGATTCTTGGACGGCGGGAATCTGCGTTGTTTTTCAAAAGTCCGCTGTCTGAGCGGCAGCAGGCCGCGAGTTCGGACTTTTGAAAAACGCTTTTAGCAGATTTCCGGCGTCCTAGAAGCCAGCCCCCGACGAAGCCGCAGACCAGACAGCATCCCCTTCCGCGGCGTCCCTCCGCACAAAAAAAGGAGACACCCCACTTCAGTGTCTCCCCTCCGGAATCGTATACTCATTCCTTATATATATTTCCGTAAAAATCTTCGCCCTCTCCGGCGCTTCCCCATTAAACAGCAGCCGGAACAAAATCATCACCGGCTCATACCCCTGTATCCTGGCATCCTGCCCGATCAGGAAATGAATAAACCCTTCCCTCATCAGCTCATAATTCCGCCCCATAAAATCATTGGCAACCATCTTCACCTGACCAGCTTTCCCCGCTCCGGCGATTGCCTCACACACCCCCTCCTCACCATGAGAAGTAAGATATATCCCGTCAAGATCCGGAACATCCTTAAATATCCCTTCCGTAATCTCCCTGGCCCTGCCATTCTCCTCAAAGCAATACTCCGGCCCAATGATCTCAATCCCAGGATACTTCCGCGCAATTTCTTCACGGAATCCAACCACCCTGCTGCTCAGAGAAGTATTGGTACTATAGCCGGAAATCACAGCAACCTTTCCTTTTCCACCGGTCAGTTCCCCCATAAGCCCCGCAGCCGCACGGCCACACTGCACACCGTTCTGCCCTACAAAGCAAAGCCGTTTCGTATCCTCCACATCTGAAGTAAACGTCACCACCGGGATCCGAAATTCCTCCACAAACCGGTCAATTTCCCTTTTCACACGTTCCTCATCCAAAGGAACCATGGCAATACCACGAACCTCTTCCATCCGCATCTTCTCCATGGCGAGAATAACATCCTCCGCATTCTGATGCTCGATCTTATGGACCAGGACTGTACCACCAAGATTATCCACCTCAGCGCACGCCTCCTGGATTCCCTTCAGAACTTCTTTCATAAAAGGTGTTTCCGCACCCTGCAGGATCACGCCGATCTTAATATTATTTCTGCTCATGGATAGAGCACGGCCCAGTTGATTCGGCTTATACCCCATCTCATCAGCGATGGCACGGATCCTCTCAGCAACCTCCGGACGGATCCTGCCCCTGTTATTTAACGCTCTGTCAACAGTACCTCTGGAAACACCGGCAGCTTCCGCGATCTGCCTTATAGTAACTCCCATACTAAGCACCTCTTTCTATGATAATCCGGATTCTTTTCTGTATTCCGCAGGACTTAAGCCCGTAAACTTCTTAAATATCTTGGAAAAATAATGATAATCTCCAAAACCGGAACGCAACGCCACATCCTTAACTTTACAGTTCGTCTCTGAAAGAAGCTTCTTTGCACAGTCGATCCGAAGCTCCTGCACATAATTGGAAAAACCGATCTTCATCTCCTGTTTGAAAAGATAACTGAGATAAGCAGGATTCACCTCCGCCGCATCTGCTGCATCCTGAAGGCTGATCGGCGCTTCATAATGTTCCCGGATAAACTCCAGAGCTTTTTTCACAGCAGCAGAGGTCCCCTCCGGAACAGCATCCTCTTCCCCTACAAAAAGCTGTGAAATACAGGCACTGCCCTTTTCCCTGAATTTCTCAAAACTTTCGATATCTCCATACCAGATGAGCTCTTTCTCAATTCCGGCTGTCTGATTCAATTTCTTAAGCCACTGTACCAGAAGTCTTCCGTCGGTATAACGATCCTGACAGTCAGCGAGAACCTGTGTCCAAAGCTCCTCCGCTTTCTTTCGGTCTTTCCCTGCCTTCAACCTGGAAATCTGCCCTTCCAGCTTCTCAGCACTTTCCGGTAAAACACTGTCCGCTTTCTTCCGTCCTTCAAAATAAAGGATCTCTTTTTTCTCATAAAAATGCAGCTTCATCATTTCTCTGGCCTGCTGATAAGCCTGGCGGATCCCATCCTCTCCCATGCAGACACTGCTGACACTGATACCAAAATCACAAAGATCCTCCTGACAGTGCCGGTAGCAGATCGCTGCTGCCTCAGTCAGTCTCTGCTGCATAGCCGATGTCCTGCAGTCTCCGGAAAGATCAAGAAAACAGCAAAAAATCCCTGCGCCAAGATAGACCACTTCCGCAAATTCACTTTCTGTCCCAAGAAGCTCCTCCGTACGTTCCAGCAGTCTGTGACGGAAATGATGGGAATACTGTTCCACTTCCAGCGGCGTCCATTGTCTTTCCCTCTCTGCCCAGTTCTCCATAAACATACAGATCACAGCACTGTTAAAATATTTCCCGGCGATTCCGGCTTCCACACGCTTTTCCTCACGTGCCTGATTTTTCAGCATCCCCGAGATCAGTCCGTTAAAAAAATAATACTTCAGAGCGTGACTTCCCAGATGGATCAGCTTTCTCGTCCGTGCCTGTTCCTGACTTTTTTCTCTGCGCTTCTCGATCAGCCGGGCTGATTTTTCCAGAGTATCATAAAGACTATCCTCATCCAAACTGTTCTTTAATACATATTCATCCGCCCCAAGGCGCATGGCCTCTTTTACATATTCAAAATCATCATGACAGCTGAGCACGATAATATAGATATCCCTGTTTTCCTCACGGATCTTTCTGATCAGCTCAATTCCATCCATCACAGGCATGGTAAGATCCGTCACAAGAACATCGATTTTTTCTTTCTGAAGGAATCCATAAGCTTCCTCCCCGTCTTCTGCATCATCCACGATCTCATATCCTGCTTTTTCCCAGGAATCCAGGGTTTTGAGATAGCTCCTTACAAGAAAATCATCATCTGCCACCAGTGTTCTGTACATTAATTTTTTCTCCCTTCTTCAGGCATATCATAGATCGCAGGCAGAAATACCGTGACCTCCGTACCGTTTCCACTGCTTACGTATTCCATTCCTCCCTGTGTCCCGTAATAAAGCTCCAGGCGTTCTTTTACATTTGGAATCCCTACTGCGGAAAGTCCGTTTGTTTTTTTTGCATGACTGTTAAAAAGATCTCGGATCTGCTCTTTTGTCATTCCTCTGCCGTTATCCTTTACTATGAGGATCAGCTTTCCTTCACTTACGTTTCCGCTGATCCAGATTTTTCCTGTTTGCCGTTTGATGTCGATCCCGTGAAGAAGAGCATTCTCCACAAGCGGCTGAAGGATCAGTCTTGGAATATAGCACCGGTATGCTTCCTCAGAGATCTCATATTTCACCTGAAAGCTTCCCTGATAGCGAAAATCCTGCAGATGGATATAATTTTTCAGTATATGGATCTCATCGGCAACAGAAAGGAAGCTTCCCTTTTTGTTGATACTGGCCTGCAGAAGCTCCACGAAATCTCCAATAAGCCCCGCCAGCTCTTTTTCCCCTTTCAGAAATGCCGCAAATTTGATGGAGTTCAATGTATTATACATAAAATGCGGTGTGATCTGATACTGCAGTGCTTCCAGCTCTGCATCTTTTTTCTGCTGTTCCTCTTCGATCACCTGGGCGATCAGAGCTTCGATATAATCCAGCATGTGGTTGAATTCTTTTCCGAGGGTTCCGATCTCATCAGCAGTAGTCACTTCTGTACGGAGGCTCAGATCTCCCTCACCAACCTTCTCAACCGTGCCAGTCATGGATCTGAGCGGTCCGCAGACTACTCTGGAGAGCCACAGTGCCAGCAGCACAGCTGCCACAAAAACTGCACCAAATATTCCGATCAGAAAGAGCCGCATCCGGGAAAGTCCGCTTAAAACTTCTTTTTTCGGTACCTCCAGATATAAGCCGCAGTCTGAAAAGCTACCTCTGCTGAAAAAAGAGATCACACCGTTTTTTTCTGCATAGCCTTCCATTTTGGGAACATTCTGGTCTGTAATCTCTGGAAATGTTTTTCCTATGTCACTGTAGTCTCCGGATGTCACGATTTCATCATTTCTGTCTACCAGAACTATTCTGGTGATCTTTTCGTCATTGACAGCTTCCAGATATTCGTAATAAATTGCCCGTTCCCTGATGTCTGCGACAACATACCCCAGAATCTCTCCGTTATCATCCTCTACCTTCTGGATCACAGAAAGAAAGCTGCCGCCTTCATGGATCGGAGATTCCACAAGAACCGGAAAGGAATCCAGTTCCTGTATTTTTTCCAATTCCTCGATATGTTCTCCTGAAATCCCCTGCTTGTTTACCGGAAATTCCTCAGAAGTCACAGCCATTTTTTTGTCTGGAAAAACAAAGTAAAGGGAGTTGATATCTTTATATTCCCGACTGTGTTCCCGGAGAAGCCCGGCCATATTTTCCAGGCTGTTTTCATTTTCTGTACAGCTGTAGTCCTTCGCATTATTTCGTATATCTGTATCCCAGGCAGTTCTCGTATTCACATAATAAATCTCTTTCAGGGATTCGTCCAGATCTTTTATAGTCTGCTGCATCCGTCCATACAGGATACCTGAATAATTTTCTTCGATCATCCCTGCTGCCCGAAAATAAAATACCACCGTAAGAGAACAGGCAGTAAACATGGTTACTGTCAGGATCGCCAGTAATATCTTTGCCCGGATACTTTTTAACATAGAACTCCTCCCTTCCGTAAAGCGGATATACGCCTCTCTATGCTATATGCCCATAAACGCAGGAAACAGCAGGAGTATCCTACCCCTGCCTGATTTCCTGTTTGCGGTTGAATATATGTTTTACAATAAAATGTTTATAACTGTCCGTGTGCCTCGCGCTCGGTAAGCTCCTGCATGATCGCCGGATACATTTTGTCAAGCTTATATCCGAAAAGCGTTACAATGATCACTGCTGCAATGAGAATCGGTCCAAATTTATAAAGAGAAACGATCATCTCCAGTGCTGTTTCCGGCTGTGCAGTTATTCCTGCAGATGAGCTTACATATCCGGAACTGCTTAAAAGACCTGTGATCACTGCGGAGGCAAGACCTGCGCCAACTTTTGTTCCGATGGAACCGCCTGCAAAGATCAGACTTTCCTGACGGATATGGTTTTTCCACTGTCCGAACTCTACTACATCACCAACCATACTGAATACAACTGCGTTCAGTGGAGCAAGTCCGATGGCACGTGTGACACAGCTCATAACCATGAAGCCGAAGCTGTATGGATTCAGGAAAAACAGAATCTGGCCGCCAAGTGCAACAAATCCGCCGACAAATGCGATATTTCTTTTTCCGAATTTCTTGATCAACGGTGAGCAGATGAAGATTCCCACTACCAGAACCAGGGTTTCTGTAAGGAACAGTGCGCTGTACATCCATGTATCATTGTTGAAAATATATTTACAGTAGTACGGAAGAATGGTTCCTGTGATCGTAAAGGATACACTCTGTACTGTCCACAGAAGCATTACTGCCCAGAAATACTGATTTGCAAAAAGTGCCTTCAGCATTGTCGGAATCGGAAGCTTCTCATCTTTCTTTCTTGCTTCGATCTGAACCTTTTCCTCACATTTGAAGAAGCAGAGAAGCAGAAGTGCAAGCGCAAGCACTGCCCATACACTCATAACCTTGATCCATGCAGCCTGATCATTTCCAAGAAGCTTTACAAGCGGCAGTGTACAGGTTGCTGCAACGATCTTTCCGATAGGTGACAGCCCCATTCTCAATACACTGAGTTTATCTCTCTCTGATGATTCGCGAATCATCATTGAAGAAAGGCTTCCATATGGAAGATTGATCGCTGTATAGCATATGGTCGTACAGAAGTTATAGGTTACAAAGAGATACAGAAACTGAAGCATCCCTGTTGTACGCGGCACTGTGAAAAGCAGTACTGCTGACAGCGCAAACGGAATGCTCATCCACAGAAGCCAGGGTCTTGATTTTCCCCATTTGGAATTGGTCCTCTCTACAATGACACCCATGACCAGATCGGAAAATCCATCAAAGCATCTGGAAAGTAACATTACCAGTCCTACTGTTGCTGCGCTTATCCCTACATAATCTGTGTAAAACAGCGTCAGCAGTGTTCCGATCATTCCGAACACGATATTACATCCTACATCTCCTCCAGCATAACACAGCCCTGTTGATACCGAAAGTTTTTTCTTCTCCATCTTATTATCCCGCCCTTTCATTTCTTTTCGTTTTTTTATTTTCGCTTTCCTTTTGATGATTCTATTTTATCGAAAATACGGGATTATCATAGTATGAGAAATTTTAGTTTTTTCGGTATTATTTTTACCTGACTGTTAAATCTGTACCAAAGTTTTTCTGATTCTGATATCTCTACATCCTTCTTTTGTCCTATTTTTATGTTTCGTGTTTTATTTTTGGATACCAGCCTGACTTTTTACCGAATCAGTCAATGCCTCTGCCGGATTGTAAAAAATAATAAGCAGCGGATGGAAACCTGCTTGTATCAGGGATGAGAATGTCCGTCATCCTTCATATATGTATCAATATTTTCTTCGGTAAGCACCTGGGAATCCAGAATCTCATCTTCTCCTGTTCCCTCTCCCTCCAGATCCTTCACAATATACCGGATGGTTTCATACCCGATCTGATAACCGGACTGCGCGCCAAGCGCCACAATACGCCCATCCTGAACCGCTTTCAAGGCATCTTCCTGAGCATCTACGGAAACAATAGAAATCTCCCGTCCTTCAGTTGCCTCTGAAAGCCCCAGGGCCGTCACTGCACTTGTGGCCATGATTCCGTTAAGATCCGGATACTTCACCAGGATCTCATCCACATCCTTCTGGGAAACCCGCATATTGCTGTATCCGTTCCGAACCATTTCAATGGTGATCCCAGGCTCTTTTTCCATATATTTTTCAAATCCAGCAACACGCATCCGGTGTCCAGCCTGCTTAAAATCACCGGCGATCACGCCAATCTTTCCTTTATGATCCAGAGCCTTTGCAAGCTGCTCGCCCAGCTCATAGCCTAGTTTTTCATTGTCAATTCCAATATAAGGGATTTCTGAATCCTCTATGGGAGTATCACAGGCATATACAGAAATCCCCTTTTCTCTTGCGAAATTTAAATAATCTTCGCATTCATAGGAATCTATAGGAGAAACTGCCATCGCCTGGATATCGGTTTTCAGAAGATCCCGGATCATATTTTTCTGAACATCTTCTTCTGTTTCGGAATCCGGAGACAGAATCACCACATCTGCATGATATTTTTCTGCCGCATCTTTCATTCCGTCGCAGACAGACAACCAATATTCACTGCTTTTAGATTTTGTAACAACACCGATCGTTACCTGCTCTTCTTCTGTTTTCTTTGCAGAAGACCCGCATCCGGAAAGGCTGCAAACTCCTATGACTGCCACCAGAATACAGATATACTTTTTTCTCATGAAGGATATGCCTCCTTTTCTTTTGCAGCTATATTTGCTACGGGAAAAAAGACTCCGGAGCCTTTTTCTCCGGTCCGGAGTCTTTTCCTATCTGGCAATGCAGGGTTTACATTTACATTTTACCAGAGTTTTCTGTAGATTTCTTTTACTTCCTCTTCTGTTACATCACGCATGGTATTCTGAGGACTTCCACTGTCCATGGCATCATGTGCCATTTTGTCGATGACGTTGAAGAACTCTTCTTTATTGATACCGAACTGCTCCAGAGTCGGAGTATCCAGTTCATTTACAAGTGACTCTACTGCTTTCAGGAATTTCTCAGCTGCTTCCTGATCAGAATCAGTTGCATCCGCCACACCAATATCACGTCCCAACGCTCCGAATCTGTCGTATGCTCCGGGAAGCGCAAAGGTAAGGCACTCCTTCAGAAGCATGGCATTGGAAAGTCCGTGTGCTACATGGAACAGTGCTCCGATCGGACGGCTCATTCCATGGATAATGGTAACAGATGCATTGTTAAATGCGATTCCTGCCTCAAGAGCAGCGACAGACATCTGTACACGAGCTTCTTCATTCTTTCCGTCTTTATATGCAACCGGAAGATATTTAAAGATCCTCTTTACTGCAGATACTGCAAAAGTATCGGAAAGTGTCTGTGCTTTTCTGGATGTATAAGCTTCCACACAGTGGCAAAGTGCATCAAGACCTGTTGCTGCTGTGATCTTTGGAGGTGCAGTCATAGTAAACTGCGGGTCGATAATGGCAAGATCCGGCATGAGAACTTTGCCTTTAAGAAGCATCTTGATGTCTTTTTTGGTATCCGTGATGATCGTGAACTGTGTTGCCTCAGATCCCGTTCCTGCTGTGGTAGGGATCGCCGCCATTGGCGGCATCTTTACATCGATCACTTTTCCCATGTAGTCGGAAATGCTTCCACCGTTTACTACCAGTGAGCCGATGGCTTTCATGGAGTCAATGGGGCTTCCGCCTCCCAGAGCTACCAGGAAGTCACAGTTCTCATCTTTATAGATCTGTAAGCCTTTTTCGATCATGGTATCTGTTGGCTCACCACAGATGTCAGAATAAATGCTGTATTCAATGCCCTGATTTGTCAGCGCCTTCTCAACTTTTGCACAGTTTCCCAGGTCGATCATTACTTTATCGGTTACGATCAGAGCTTTTTTACCAAGGAGTTTCAGTGCTCCTTCTGCCATGTCCAGTGCTCCGGAACCGGAAATAATTTCTCCAGGTACAATAAATTCTCTTGCCATTGTCAAAATCTCCCTTCAGTCAGTACAATTTTTTTCATAATAGCAGCAGGTCTACTGCTGTCCGCTTCTCACGGACAACAGCATTCTCCTCTTCCTGCTGCCTGTTATTTACGATCCAGTATCAGTATCTCCGAATCCTTAAAACTCGGCGTCATGAAGCCAGGTATATCTCTCATCCTCGCAGCGGTCTGTCTGCAGCCACGGATTTCCGTCAATGTGGCGGATCATCCAGCATGTATACATCTGATATCCAGGTGCAACTGCCTGCGGATGAAGCTCTCCTCCTGGAATTGCGGAAAAGCTCTCGTCTGTACTCTTAAATACCTGATCACCGACAAAGCTTGCTCCAAATCCTTCCGGATGGTCGAATTTAAAAAAGTATGTCTCCGGCTGTGGATGTCTGTGTGGCAGATATCCGGACCAGTTTCCTCTGTCGTTGAGGACTTCACCAAGTACCATATTGGACTCCGGTGAAATGTCATGATCGAAGATGGTGTTTACTCTTCTCTTTGCCACGTTTCCGAACTTGCCTACGCAGGAATATCCCCACGGAGCATCTTCCGGTTTGTAGAGTTTTGCACCGAAATCTTTCTCGTTCTTTGTGCACTGAACAAGGATCTGTGACTCTGCATTTGCTACAACTGTAATCTCAGTTCCTGTGCATCCGTGAACACACCATGGTCCCTCTGTGAACACGTCTTTTCTGGTTGCTGCAGCTTCGTTTCCGTTCCATTTATAGGTAATGTTTCCGGAGAGGAGGAGAACTGCTGTCTCCTCACCCTCTCTTAAAAATGTTCTTGTCTCTCCTGATTTCATACGGTAAACACGGATGTCCATCATCATGGCCTTGTACTCATTATCGTATGTTGTAAGAATCTTTTCGCCTTTTTCGTCATATTCCGGATAACCAAATACTTTACTCATTTTCTTACCTCCCAAATTAGTACAGTCTTGCCTCTTCACGGCCTTTCATAACTCCCTCGCAGGCCTTTCTTACGCTTTCTTTCTCAGATGTTGTTGCAATTCCTACATCCCACCAGGACTCATATCCGTCTGTCATGGTCTTCGGGATAACTTTGAGATCAAAGAGGCATGCGATCTCCTGCTTTTTGGCATCTTCCAGAGCGTCTACCAATTCCTGGATGGTGCGGCAGGTATAGGTCTTCAGACCATAGCCTTCGCCGATCTTTGCATAATCTACAGGGATCAGATCTCCGGTCGGTTTCTTGCCGTCTGTATAACGGAACTCTGTTGCAAGGCTTCCGATTCCGTGGTTCATCTCAAGGTTGTTGATGCAGCCAAATCCGCAGTTATCGAATACCATGATATTGACTTTCTGTCTCTCCTGCATGATAGTCATGATCTCACTGTGAAGCATCTGGAAGCTAGAATCTCCAACTACGCAGTATACTTCATTATCCGGCTCAGCAAATTTCACGCCGAGGGTAGCGGCAACCTCATATCCCATACAGGAATATCCGTACTCTGCATGATATCCGCCACGTTTGTCTGTTCTCCACATACGCTGCATACAGCTTGGAAGGGAACCGCCTGCTGTGATGATGGTTGCATCTTTGTCGATAGTTCTGTTGATCGCTGCAAGTGCTGCTGTCTGTGTGATCTTTCCGTTTGTAAGCTTTACATATTCCGGAATCGTACGAGGATCTCTTGCCTTGATCAGCGGCTCAAAATCATCTCCTGTGTACTCAATGCTTCCAAGGCGCTCCATCTCTTTATCCCATGCAGCTTTTGCTTTCTCGATCTCATCTGTGTATGCAGATTTATATCCTCTTGCACGAAGCTTTTCTGCTAGTGCTTCTACGGTAGCTTTTGCATCACCCACTGCTTTTACTGCATCCATCTTGTATGCGTGGAATCTGCAGTTGTTGATACTTACAAACTGAACATCCTCATTCTGGAACAGATGCTTGGAGCTTGTTGTAAAGTCAGACATTCTGGAACCGATAGAAATTACCACGTCTGCGTCTTTACCGATGATGTTGGAAGCGTAGGTTCCTGTTACACCGATACCGCCAAGGCAGTATGGATTGCCAGACTGGCAGGCGCTCTTTCCGGCCTGTGTCTCGCCGAACGGGATCTTGAACTCTTCACAGAATTTCTCAACAGCTTCTCCAGCTTCTGAGTAACGGACACCACCACCAACAACGATAAGCGGTTTCTTCGCTCCTGCGATGACCTCTGCCACATCCTCAAGCTCTTCCTCTACTGCAACCGGTCTTGTGATCCTGTGCACTCTCTTCTTGAAGAAGTACTCCGGGAAGTCAAAGGACTCACCCTCAACATCCTGGCAAAGCGCGATGCAGCATGCACCTGTTTCAGCCGGATCTGTAAGAACTCTCATTGCATTGATCAGAGCGGTCATGACCATCTCCGGTCTTGTGATCCTATCCCAGTATTTGCAGACTGGCTTGAATGCATCGTTCGTACTGACGGCAAGGCTGCTGCTCTGCTCCAGCTGCTGGAGAACCGGGTCAGGCTGGCGAGATGCAAAAGTATCTGCCGGGAATACAAGAAGCGGAATATTATTTACAGTTGCTGTTGCACATGCTGTTACCATGTTTGCAGCTCCAGGTCCGATGGAGGAAGCGCATGCAATGATTTTTTTGCGGTTGCTCTGTTTTGCAAAAGCGGTAGCAACGTGACACATACCCTGCTCATTTCTTCCCTGAAGAACCTTCAGCTGTCCCGGATTTGTATCCAGTGCCTCACCAAGTCCTACAGCAATACCGTGTCCGAAGATCGTGAAAAATCCTTCTACGAATTTTGTCTCCACTCCGTCCATGGAAACATACTGATTATCCAGAAATTTTACAATTGCCTGTGCAGTTGTCATTCTTACTGTCTTTGACATTTTTTCCACTCCTTTTCTTTATACTCTTGCGATCATTTCGCCGAATTTTTCTTTTTCATCTTTAATGAATGCGTGAACTTCATCCGGTCCCGGAAGGGAATCGGAGCAGTTGTTGCTTTTAACCATCATGGATGCCTCAGCAGAACCAAACTCCAGGCAGTCAATGATCTCCCAGCCCTGATACAGTCCATACAGGAATCCGGAGCCGTATCCGTCGCCGCCGCCGAAGCCTTTTCTTGCCTCAACCGGGAATGGCTTGATGCTGAACTTCTGTCCGTCAACTGTGTAGGCTGTGGAACCCTTCATACCGTGTTTGATGACAACGATCTTTGCATTTTTTGCCTGCCAGTAAGCTGCACTCTCCTCATCAGTCATGCCTTCTTTGATCAGTTTCTCTGTAAGGTCAAACTCTTCTCTGGAGCCCATGATGATGTCAGCTTCCTTAGCTACGATGGAATAGTAGATGGAAATCTCATCTGCATTCTTCCAGTTGTACTCTCTGTAATCAATATCAAAAATGATCTTTGTGTTTACTTTCTTAGCAAGCATAACCGCTTTGATCGCTGCTTCTCTGGAAGGGCTCTCTGCAAGAGCAGTTCCGGAAATGAGGATCGCTTTTGCATTTTTGATATAATCCTCGTGGATGTCGTCTACATGAAGCTGCAGATCTGCGATACGGTTACGATACATGAGGATACTGCTTTCCTTTGGAGAAAGCATCTCGGTAAAGGTAAGTCCCAGCTTCTCTCCGTTTGTACATTTTGTGATCTGTGAGGTATCGATTCCTCTCTCATCAAAATAATCTACAACATACTCACCGAACTGATCATCCGAAACCTTTCCGATAAATCCTGCTTTCAGGCCATGCTTGGTAACACCTACAGCGATGTTTGCAGGAGATCCTCCTACAAATTTCTCAAACATATGTACCTTCTTCAGGGGTTTGAACTCCTCCTTTACCTGATCGTTGTAAGCAGGATTAAAATCAATGGCAACTCTTCCAAGGAGCACCAGGTCCATTGGTCTGGATTCATCAAATTCGATATACTTCATGATCTTACCTCCGTTTGTTTGATGGTTTATTTTTTACTTCTTTTTTATGTGCTTTTTTTACTTTGCGTGCTTTTTCTTTTGTTTAGCGTGCTTTCTTGCGTGTTTCTTATGATGTTAATATAGCACTGTTTTACAATTTGGGCAAGTACTTCTTTTCATTTTTCTTTTTTTCAGTTATTCTATACAATTTTTGTAGTTTTGTTTTGTTCAAAGTAGCTATTATCTACATGTGCATTTGCGTGTTGATATTTTTAGCACGCTATTAGCACGCAATCAAATGTATCCAGACAGTCGTTTTCTTGGAATCTATATTTCATATCGTAGTATCTTACAGATTTCCTGTAATATAAAAAAGCCTGCAGTTTTCATCCTGCAGACTATTTTATATGATACTTTGCACAATACATGTTCAAAGGTTATATTTTGTTTTGATCTTGATATCTGTAAAGAGATATTCTCTCTCCGGCTCCTGTCCTTTTGTCAGGATATCCGCCAGGATCCTTGGCGGTTCATACCCCTGGACATATCCATTCTGGTCGATCAGAAAATCCACATGATCATTCTTCAGTGCCCGTTCATTCTTCGGAGTCTGATCGTAGATCACAACGTAGGGCCTGCGGTCAAGTCTCAGCTTTTCAAATGCCTTACCCACTCCTGCCTGGCCTCCGGATACCACCAGGATCCCGCTGATCCCTGAAGTACTCATCATGGCATTTTCTATAATGTGCTCCACCTCAGCTGCTTCATCAAAGCTTCCGTGAACACCGGCGATCTCCAGATGTGGAAAAGCCCGCTTGGCTTCCTCCACAAAGCCATCCACTCGCTGATTGTCAACATGATTGCTGAAATATCCGGTGATGATCAGGATCTTTCCATTTCCTCTTGTCAGCATTCCAAGAAGTCCGGCTGCGGTACGTCCGCTCTTGCGGTTATCCATTCCCACAAAACAGGTTCTTCTCGTTCCTACAATATCAGAGTTAAAGGTTACTACTGGGATATTCTTCTCTTCGATCAAAGCATTCAGTTTCTCCCGGACAGTCTCACTGTCTACCGGCATGATCGCAAGTCCCCGGATTCCTTCCTGTTCCAGTTCCTCAATGGCCTGCAGCTGTTCCTCTTCATCAACGGAAAGACCCTCTTTCAGGATCAGCTGGATCCCTTTTTCTTTCAGTTCCACGGCTGCCTTCTCAATACCACGGTTTACTTCCTGCATAAAAGAAGATCTGGCAAGCTGTGTCACCACTCCGATCTTCAGTCTTTCATCTTTAGCTGTTCTGGAATGTTTCCGTTCTTTCTGTACATATCCCATCTCGTCCGCCAGACGGCAGATTCTCTCTGCCACCTCCGGATTGATCCGTCCTCTGTGGTTCAATGCTCTGTCCACGGTTCCCCTGGAAACCCCTGCCTGTTCTGCAATCTGCTGTATTGTTACCGCCATAAATCCTTCTCCTGCCTCTGCCTTACTGTGTCGTTGCCAACTGTTCCGTCCGGCAATAATCTTTCTATATACATTTATATAGTTTTTTCGAAAAGGTGTCAATATGTAAGTGCATTATACAAGGCAACCAACCCGATCTTATCCCCGCACAGCCATATGATATACTTCTTTATAAGAAATCCCTGTTTTTTCACAAAGTTTTTTTACGCTTTCGTATTCCGGATAATAATATTCCTGTCCGTCAAAAGTGCAGACCTTCACTTCTACATTTCCCAGCGGGGTTGTAACCGTTCTTTTCTCTCTTTTCAGAATGGTTCTCTCCATCTCCTGGCGACGAATCCCAATGGTTGTCGTTTCTCTGAAAATAATCTGCTCCATCGCTGAAACCTGTTCTTTTTTACATAGAACGGTAAGCAGCCATGCCGGACGGTTTTTCTTCATAAATACAGGCATGTAATTGGCCTCTCTGGCTCCTGCCTCATACAGAAGCTCCATAACATAGCCAAGCGTTTCTCCTGTACAGTCATCAATGTTGGATTCCAGCTTTATAATGGTGTCTATTTCCGTACAAGTATCATTGCCTGAAGCCTCCTCCTCGGATTCCCGGATCAGCATGGCACGGAGAATTCCCGGGCACTCATACTGGCGCTTGCCTGCTCCGATACCGATCTTCTCCACCGTAAAATCTTCAGGCAGTTTTTCTGATGTAAGGAATGCCGCCACAATGGCTGCTCCTGTAGGCGTTATCAGTTCACCCTGCACCGATGTGATATGCAGCTTCAGCTGATGAGCACTTACAATATTACTTACCGCCGGTACCGGCACCGGAAGGATTCCGTGCTGACAGCGAATCGTTCCGCTACCCTCACAAAGTCTTGGAACGATCACTTCCTCCACATCCAGATCATCCATACAGATTGCAACAGAAAGAATATCCACAATGGAATCCACTGCACCCACTTCATGGAAATGGACCTGATCCACCGGTACATTATGGGCTTTTGCTTCTGCCTCGGCAAGAATCTTAAAAATTCTTTTTCCATAGGATTTTGCACGATCTGTCATATCTGCATGGTCGATAATCTCCATGATCTCGTTAAGGCCACGGTGTTCATGGTGATGGTGTCCGTGGTGGGAATGCATCGTTTCTGTATATATATGACTGTTTCCATGGGTTTCCTGTACATGATGTTCATGAGAATGGGGATGCTCATGGGCTTCATGACTATGTTGATAATGATGTTCCTCATGATCCTGGCTGTGAGAATCTCCATCATGCCCATACAGATATTTCATATCATGATCATGATTCTCATGATCCAGTAGTACATCAAAATCACAGGCATCGATCCCTGATTTCATCACACGGCTGATCTTTATGTCGAAACCTTTTACCGGCAGACTTTTAAGAGTTCTCACCAGTTTTATCTGATCTGCACCCAGATCCAGAAGAGCCGCAACTGTCATATCCCCGCTGATCCCGGAGGTACACTCCAGATATAATTTGTTTCTCATTTATTTTCCCTCCGCAAGCCGATTGATCTGGGTTGCCAGATATCCTGCCCCAAATCCGTTGTCAATATTTACTACTGCAATTCCGTTGGCACAGGAATTGATCATTGTCAGAAGCGCTGACAATCCATGAAAGCTGGCGCCATATCCCACAGAAGTAGGTACCGCGATCACCGGACGTTTCACAAGACCACCCATAACACTTGCCAGCGCACCCTCCATTCCTGCTACCGCAACCACACAGTTAGCCTCCTGGATGGTATCCAGCCTGGAAAAGAGTCTGTGCATACCACTGACTCCCACATCATAGATCCTCTCCACATGTGTGCCGAAATACTCTGCTGTCTGGGCAGCTTCCTCCGCAACAGAAATATCTGCTGTTCCGGCTGTACATACTGCCACCTTTCCGATATGCTCCTTCTCTTTTTCAATCTTCAAAATTCCGGAAACAGGATCATAAACCACATCAGGAAGAACCTTTTTTACCAGTTCATACTGATGTTCTGACGCCCTTGTTCCAAAGACTTCTCCATCTTCCTCATAAAGCTTCTGATAGATATTCAAAAGATGTTCGTCTGCTTTTCTCGCACAGTAAACTACCTCCGCAAAACCGGTCCTCGCTTTTCGGGTAGTATCCAGCTTCGCATAATCCATTTCTTCATATCCCTCTTTTTTCAGAAGGTCCTCTGCATGCTCCACAGAGAGCTGGCCTTTTTTTACCTTTTCAAGGATCTGCTGTAAAGTCATCTTTTTGCCTCCCTGTTTTCTTCGTAATATAATAACACAATAGCCAGACATTTGCATCATTTCCGCAAATCGTCTGGCTATCTGCTATTCAAACCGTTCACTGTCCGGTTCTTTTTATTTATGCGACTGCCTAGGCCGCCTTCTGTTCTTTATCTGATCATCTCCGTATATTTGGCCGAGATCTCATCAATATCTCCATATGCGATCAGTTTTCCTTTTTCAAGTATCATTGCTTTATTGCACAAGCGCTGTACCTGTTCCAGAGAATGGGATACAAACAGTACCGTAACGCCCTTATCAAACATACTTAAGACTTTCTTTTCACTCTTTTTCCGGAATTTGGCATCTCCTACAGAAAGGACTTCATCCAGGATCAGGATATCCGGTGATACCAGTGTGGCAATGGAAAATCCAAGTCTTGCCTTCATACCGGAAGAATAATTCTTAATAGGGACATCGATAAATTCCTTCAGTTCAGAAAACTCAACGATCTCATCAAATTTCGATTCCAGAAACTTCTTGGAATATCCGAGCATCGCACCATACAGAAAAATATTCTCACGTCCTGTATACTGCGAATCAAAACCGGCTCCCAGTTCCAGAAGAGGGACCAGACGTCCGTTTCGGACCACCTTGCCTTCGGTAGGCTTGAATACACCGGCAATTACTTTGAGCAGAGTACTTTTTCCCGCTCCATTAAGTCCCAGGATTCCTACACGGTCACCTTTTTTCACCTCAAAATCAACATTCTGAAGAGCCCAGAATTCATTATATTTAATTTCTTTTTTTAAGAATTTAATCACGTAATCCTTCAGGCTGTCTACCTTTTCTTTACTGAGATTAAACTTCATACTTACGTTATCTACAACTACTGCAGGTTTTTCCATATTTTTCTCCTGTTAAATATAAAGGATAAACTCATCCTGTTTCTTCTTGAAACAGAACATTCCGATGGCAATCGTCACAAGGCTGAATACCAGTGCGTATGCCGCATAATGCAGGTTCATCGGCTCCCCGAACATTCCTGAACGAAAAACATCGATGGTACAGTACAGCGGATTATATTTCAGGATCCATGAAAAACCACTTTTCAGCAGTCTGGACGGATAATAAAAGATCGCACAGGTATACATGATCAGCATCAGCGCTACTGACCACAGATATTCCATATCTCTGAAAAAAACGCCAATCGTAGCAAGGATCATTCCACAACCATAAGACAACAGAAATACCAGGATCAGCGCGATCGGGATCTGGAGCATATAAAGTGTCGGCTCCACACCAAGTACTGCTCCTACCGGAACCAGCACGATCAGTGAGATCAGGAAGATCACATAGTTAAAAAGTACACTTGACAGCGGATAGAGATATTTTGGCACATAAACTTTCTTGATCATTGCCGAATTCGCTCTTACTGATTTCAATGCCGCTTTTGTGGCACTGGAATAGAATGTGTACAAAAGACGTCCTGTCAGGATATATACAGGAAATGTCCGATCCTTGTTTCCAAACAGGGTACCGAATACGATCGTCAGTACGATCATGGTAAGCAACGGCTCAAGAAGAGACCAGATGATACCAAGATAGGAACGTCTGTACTTCAGTTTGATTCCTTTTTTTACAAGCTCTCCCAGAAGAAACCTGTAACGCATAAAAGTATTTACGTATTCTTTCATAGCATCTCCAATATTCAATTTTATTTTTTCACACGGCTGTAAATCATAATATACTATTTTGAGAAATCTGGCAACCTTATTTTCGCCAAAAAAAGGCACGCCAAAGCGTACCTTTTTGAGAAATGTGTTAGTTATGATCTTATCTCTTGATATTGAATGCCCGGAATCCCGGATATACTGCTGCATCACCAAGCTCTTCCTCAATACGGAGAAGCTGATTATATTTTGCCACACGTTCGCTTCTGGAAGGAGCTCCTGTCTTGATCTGGCAGGTATTCAGTGCCACTGCAAGATCTGCAATGGTTGTATCCTCTGTCTCTCCGGAACGATGGGAAGAAATCGCTGTATAGCCAGCTTTATGTGCCATTTTGATGGCTTCCAGAGTCTCAGATACAGAACCGATCTGATTCAGTTTGATCAGAATAGAATTTCCGCAGCCAAGGCTGATACCTTTCTCAAGACGCTCTGTATTTGTAACAAACAGGTCATCACCTACAAGCTGTACTTTTCCTCCAAGTTCTTTTGTCATGATCTGCCAGCCTTCCCAGTCTTCCTCATCAAGGCCATCCTCAATAGAGTAGATCGGATATTTTTCGATCAGATTTTTCCAGTGATCAACAAGCTCCGCAGATGTAAATTTCTTTCCGCATTTCGGAAGAACATACTCCCCCTTTTTGTTTCCTTTCCACTCACTGGATGCAGCATCCATGGCAAGTACAAAATCCTTTCCAGGCTCATATCCTGCTTTTTTCACTGCTTCAAGGATGTACTCAATGGCTTCCTCATCGCTTCCAAGGTCTGGTGCAAAACCACCTTCATCTCCAACGCTTGTTGCAAGGCCTTTTTCTTTCAGAAGTGCAGCAAGAGCGTGGAATACCTCCGTACACCAGCGAAGTCCCTCTTTAAAGCTTGGTGCTCCTGCCGGCATGATCATGAATTCCTGAACATCAACGGTATTCGCAGCATGTGCACCACCGTTTAGGATATTCATCATCGGAACCGGAAGTCTGTTTCCGTTCACCCCACCAAGAAATCTGTAAAGGGGGATGTCAAGAGAAATCGCAGCCGCACGTGCGCACGCAATAGAAACCGCAAGAATGGCATTTGCGCCCAGTTTTGATTTGTCCTTTGTTCCATCTGCTTTGAGCATGGCAGCATCCACTGCATAAATATCAGATGCATCCATTCCTGCCAACGCATCATTAATTACTGTATTGATATTTTCAATGGCCTTCGAAACACCTTTTCCTCCAAAACGGCTTTTATCCTGATCTCTCAGCTCAAGTGCTTCGAATTCTCCTGTGGACGCTCCGCTTGGTGCTGCTCCTCTTCCGACCGTTCCATCTGCCAGATAAACCTCTGCCTCTACGGTCGGATTTCCTCTTGAATCAATAATCTCTCTTCCAATGACCTTCTCAATCTCTAAATAATCCATTTGATATTTATCCTCCTGTCTGGTCTTTTCGCCCTGTCCGTAACTCCTGTTCAGGCCGCATTTTGTCAAGGGATACGGCCCGCCACAAATTTTACGCATTAGTTAGAATCCGCTAACCGTTTACAAGTTTACTATATCTAACTTTAACGGTCAAGAGGAGTTATTGCCATTTTTTTCTCAATTACTCTTCTGATATTTCCATGTTTTTTCAGAACATTCCGCAGGATGTTGCGAATTTTACTTATTGACAAGGCTTTACTACTTATGATATCATAACCGCCGGTATCAAGCGGATATTCGTAAACCGCTCTGCTGCCTGCTTACAGCCAAATAACTGCTTCGCAGTTTGATTTGGTCAAAAAACCGAATATGGTTTATGACAAAATCCTGTCATATATTGGAAACGCACATTCTCCTGAATGATTAACGAACAACACATGCTCTGAGGTTTTACATTATCACTTAATCATTTTAAAGGAGGATTTTTATGCCAAAAAACAAATTTCAGGAAGTTATCTTTACCCTTATCATGGTATTTTTTATGGTTTACGCCATGATCTGCTACAACATTTCCCTGAACACAGGGAGTATGACAAACCGTGTGTTCCTTGACGCTTTTCATGAACTGGTGATCATGGGACCGATCGCATTTATCCTTGACTTCTTTATTGTATCCAAGCTTGCCTTTGGTTGTGCAATGCGCATGGTAGATTTCAAAAACTGCCATCCGTTCAGCAAGATCCTTGCGATCTCCGTTCCTTCCGTTGCTTTCATGTGCCCGTTAATGAGCCTCGCGGCAACCATTCTCTTTAAGGATGCCGGAAATCAGTTTGTAGCTGTATGGCTTCAGACAACCGCATTCAACTTCCCGATGGCATTCTTCTGGCAGCTGATCTATGCAGGTCCGATCGTACGTTTTATTTTCAGACATATCTTTCCTGAAAAGGAAAACGTAAAAGAAGCGACAGCAACTATGTAAAATTAAAGAAAGCACATTGCTATGGTTGAACCACCCCAAAAGTCATACTTTCCGGTGGCGGCTCATTCCATACAATGTGCTTTTTATTTTTCACGCGAATCTTTCTCATCGGATCTTCGAATCTCTCAGACTGTTTTCTTTAATTCAGGCATCTTAAGTATCTTCACGATCAGCGGGATCACCATACCGAGAAGTGGCACCAGAGTCACCGCGATCACTACTTTTCCGATCATCTCCAGCGCACTGGAAACCAGAGGGATCACCGTTTCTCCAAGGCCCTGCATAGCATTTCTGAGGACACTGATCACAGCCGTTACGAAATAAAAGATCGTATCAAATTTAAGATAATTGGCGGCATTGCGGATCACCGTTTCATTATAGCTTCCTGTGACCAGATAGATCAGCTGTTTTCCAATGGTAAAGCTGAAGATCACTGTCATCACGGACCAGATACAGGTATACAGAACTGCAAGACCGATTCCATGACGTACCCGGTCCATCCTCCCTGCTCCTGCGTTCTGGCCGCAGAAGATTGCCATAGTCTGCCCGAACACGCCAAACATGATCATAAACATCTCTGTGATCTTACGGGCTGCTGTATGTGCCACGATGATATCTCTTCCAAGCCGGTTGATGGAAGTCTGCAGTGCCAGTGTACCAAGATTTACAAGAGAGCTTACAAGTCCCATAGAAAGTCCGGCACTCAGCATATTTTTCATCATATTTCTTTCGAGACCGAAAAAATCCTCTTTTTTCAGCCGCAGGATCTCATACCTGCGGATCATGTAAAACCAGCATATAAAAAATGCCAGCGTCTGTGAAAGTACCGTGGCAATGGCTGCTCCCTGAACTCCTGCTTTTACTACCAGAATAAAAAACAGATCTCCTGCGATATTTAAAGTTACAGACACTGCCAGGATCACAAGAGGCGTCACCGTATCCCCAAGTGCGCGCAGAGATGCCGCGCAGGTATCATAAAGAAACGTTGCCAGCATACCTGCGATAATAATAAAGATATACTGCCTGGCGGTTCCCGTCAAATGATCCGGAACATTCAGGAACCTCAGGATCGGATGCAGAAACAAAAGTCCTAAAACAGTCAGGATCAGAGAAATCACGCTGCCCATTACAAGAGACAGTGCAAAAGATTTTCGTACTTCTTCCCGGTTTCCGGCACCGAATTTCTGTGCGGTGACAATGGCAAATCCATTTGCAAGGCCCATCAGAAAACCGATGATCAGCCCGCTTAAAGGACTGGTGGCCCCTACTGCCGCCAACGCATCTTCTTTAAGAAAGCTTCCCACGATCCGGGTATCTGCCAGGCTGTACGTCAACTGCAAGATATTTCCCAGAAATACAGGAAGCGCAAAGGACAGGATCAATGCGGAAGGCTTCCCTTTTGTCAAGTCTTTCATGTCATCCTCCCTCAGTCAACGATATCATTCTGAAAACGGGAAAGATGCTCATAAGGAAGGATCATCCTTCCGCGGAACAGTCCGCAGCCATCATTGATCAGGCTGTTGTTTACCGCACCAAACATATTAACGTCCAGCGCAGCAAGATCCAGTCCAAGAAGTCGCATACCCCGCTCATAAGCCTCATCAAAATAGATACATTCCCCCTGGGGAATCGCGTCCCTTCTCCTGCGTTCACTTTCCTGTTTTTTCTCATAGCTTAAATGGTTGGCGGAACCAATCTCCGCAACATCATCCATGTCTTTGGTCCGCAGCTGTACTTCCATATAGCTTCGGGAACTGTTATCATAAAACGTGATATGCAGGGACTGATAATCATCCTCACTGTTATTACAGATGTAATCCCTATAGTAAGGCTTTGCTTCCCTGCTGAGCAGTGGCGATGTACTTTCCTGCACTCCTCTGGCCGGCTCTGCGGTAAATCCTCTTTCTTCCAGAAATCCCGGAAGTATATTGGCGATCTCATAAAGATAACGAAGCTCTTCTTCTCTGACATTCTCACCATTTTTCAGATGACATCTGGGCATGGCGATAACGATCCTGTAGGCAATAAAATCGCGGAAACAGCTTAACCGTTCCTTGATCTGGGATACGGAAGGATATTCCCCATATTCTTTATAGTAGTCATAAATAAATTCTACTACATATCCGTTAAATTTTTCCTCCGCACGGATCAGGGATTTGATTCTTCCCTTGAAGGTAAACGCCAGAAACGGATATTCCCCTGCCATATATTTATAAAATTCCCGGATCTTCTGAGACTGGGCAGTGAGGAAATCATTATGCTCCAGAAGCTCCTGGATCTGGATCAAAAAATTACAGGTACCAGATCGATCTCATTATGTTTTTCCTTCGCCTCTGTCCTAAGATCCCGAATGTATTTCTTCAGTATCCGGAGAAGAGTATCTCCGGAATACAGATAATCGTTTAATGTTATCATTTGTGTTTCTCTTTTCTATTTTGGTCTTTTCAGGATCACATATTTACAACAACTGCTGGATGATCTGTGTTCCTGTCTTTTATTTATTTCAGTTTTTCATGGAAAAACTCTGCGATCCGGTTCCATACCTCATCCTGGAAAAACTGGATATCTGCATGGTCTGCGCCATCCAGTGTCAGCAAAGTGACATCACAGTCTTTTTTCTCCAGAAGTCCGTATAAAGTTTCCGACTGAACATAAGGAACGACCTGATCGCAGTTTCCATGGATGATCAGAAATGGCGGTGCATCCTTCGTAACCTTGGAAACCGGACTGCTCTGGTATGCCTTTTCTTTATTTAACATGGAATTAAATCCAAGCAGAAGGGATTCTGCGGAAGAAGCACATTTTTCTGCAGATTCACATGGAAATGCGGAAAGATCCGTAGGCGGATACCATGGGCAGGCAGCCTGTACCTTACTGGATTCTTCCAGATACTCTCCCACATCCAGAGCCGGATCATTGTCCAGCGCAGCCATACAGGTAAGATATCCTCCGGCAGACTCTCCCATAACTCCTATCTGCTCTTTGTTGATGCGGAACCGGTCTGCATGGGCTTTCAGATAACGGATAGCTGCCTTTACATCCTGCAGCGGCATGGGATACGGGCCCTGATTAGAAGTACGATACTCCACACTTGCCACTACAAAGCCACTGGATGCCAATCTGCTCAGATAAAGATTATGTGCGGATTTATCCATCATCAGCCATGCGCCTCCGCAGATCCAGAGGATGCAGGGATAGATTTTTCCATCTTTTGTTTCCGGGTAGATTATATCCAGTTTCAGATCCCGCCTGCAATGTCCGAACCAGGAATCCACCTGTGCGTAAGTAATATCATTTACTGTAATATACTGAGGCTTCTCTACTGAAAGCTTCAGTGTCTTTTTTTCTGCTTTTGTCATAATCTATCTGCCTCTTTTCTTCTGATCATTTTATCTTTGAAATATTTTTCTTTTATTTTATCACAATACTGCTTTTTCTGCTTTTATTTTCCGGAGAAAAAGCACTCTTTTTCTGCAAAACAGGGTTTTGATCTTTTTGTTCATAAATCCCTCCTCTTTGTAAGCAAAATTGTTTGTCAACAATAACAAAAAGCTGTTATAATAGATTTTCTCTATTACAACAGCTTTGTTTTCCTACTTTTGGAATGGATTTATTATATTATAAGTTTTTTCTCTGTCAACGCCCTCAGACAATTTCACAGCTTTTCTTTATCAGTAAACCTGTATCCTGCTTTCTCAGATCTGATACCAGCGGATCTCATTAGCTTCCAGATGAAGGTCAAAGCTCTTTCCATCCCCTGTGTAAACCGTAGTGTCCTGTGGCTCATAGGTGTTGTTTACCACACAATACTTTTTATTTTTCACATAAGCATGTACTTCCACATTATAATTGGAAGAAAACCAGCAGAAAAGCTCATTTTCTGCCGCTGCTGACCAGAGCACAGCACGATAAAGGATACGGCTGTTGCAGAAGCTGTACGGAAGTCCGCTGATGTAAACACCTCTGCCTTTTCCGAAGGTTTTTACTGCCATCTGGACTTCCTGGTCCTTCTGGATAAGGATCTTCGTATCCGGAAGTGCGAAGATATTCTTTTTCCCCTCACCGAAATCTACGGTTCCGTCTGTATCCTTCAGGATAAAATGCTCTTTATGCTCTTCCCAGTTGTATTTATCGGTATTAAGATTAAATCCTCTTTCTTCCTCTACACCAAGGATGTCATCCAGCTGGAAGAATTTTCCCTGCCACTGATGAGCTGCCGGTTCACCGACGCCAATAAATCCGCCGCCATTATAGACAAATTTCCGCACTGCTGTAAGGATTTCCGGATCTGCCCAGTTCTCACCACCGGACTGTGCAGTGTCCGCATCACCTACATTGATGATCACATCAAAATCATTCAGCAGATCTTTATCCTGACGGATATCATCAAAGCTGATAAAGGACACATCAAAAGGCGCACCACTTAATGCCTCGATAATTCCGAAATAGGAATAATTCTGCTTGTAATAGATGGCATGATGTACCATATGGTTGCCCCAGGAGCGCATTTTTCCCCAGCAATTTAAAACAGCCACACGTTTTACGCAGTACGGTGTGGTTCCCTGGATATTGTCGTAGAGCACACGGAATTCCTGGCAGACTTCCTTGATATACTGTACAAAATCCGGAAATTCCAGAGCCAGTTTCAGATAACCGCCGTATCCAATTCTCTGGATCGGACTTCGAAGGATAGCTCTTCTTGCAGTCACCCAGTTTACTTTTGCCTCTTTTACAGGATCCCCGCCCTCATGGAAGGTGTCCGGGAAAAAGTACGGCAGAAATCTTCCCTCTGTATATTTTACATGTTTAATATCACTGAACAAACGTAGGGTCGCTCCGTTTCCGACGCTTCCCACTACCGCATCCAGCCCGATGGAAGCAAACTCATCCATAAAGGGCTCCATACCGATCCAGTGATCGCCCATGAACATCATGGCCTCTTTTCCGTATTCATGGACAATGTCTACCATTTCCTTTGCAAGCTTCGCCACTTCCCGTCTCTGGAAGGCCTGGAAATCTTTAAACTCTTTTGATGGGATCCGATAAGTGTTGTTCATATATCCCTGATCAATGATAAACTCCGGACGGAACTTATATCCCACTTCCTGCTCAAACTGTTCCAGGATATAGGGGCTCACGGAAGCGGAATACCCGAACCAGTCTACATATTTTTCCCGTGCCATCTCATCAAAGATCAGTGTGAACTGGTGAAAAAAGGTAGTAAATCGTACTACATTCACATAATCATGGGAATCCAGAAATCTGCGGAGGCGATCCATGGAATGTGCACGTGTTGCGGGCTGACGCACATCAAAAGTGATCTGAGGCTCTACATCCTTCCAGTCATTGACAACTGCATTGTACATATGTACCGGATCCCACATGATATATGCAAGAAAACTTACCGTATACTCATGAAACTCTTTCGCCGGCCTGATCACAACATTTCCGTTTTTTTCATCGTATGACCATTCCTCTGTACTGACAGCTTCCCCTGTAGTCCGGTCAATGACTTCCCACCATCTTCTGATATCATCTCTTGTATTCACCGCCAGCATATCCGGATACAGATGATCCATCAGATGGATTTCCAGAGTATCCGACACTGCCGTGTGAAAGGATGTCATGATATACATCTGCTGGATTTCTTCCGGATGGGCCTTTGCCCAGGCATTATCCTTTCTGGTGGTATAATAAGTTGCATAAATCTTTGCACCGGTTTTCTTCAACTCTGCCGGAAATTCCGTTCCGTCACAGTCACGGATGGCATCTGCACCCCACTCGTCCAGCATTTTCAGTGTCTCCGGAATCACATCCAGATCTGTCGGAATAGTCACTCTTCCTTTTGTTTCGCTCATCGCTTTACCTCCATTGTAAAAACCCCTGTTTTTTATTTCTGATATTTTTTCACGATCGTCTGCATAGTATCCCATTTCTGTTCCATATCTGCCACCAGCTTAAACTGTGTGCGGCAGCGGTCCAGATTATGTTCTTCCCGGTCGATCTTAAAATAATGATCTCCTTCCAGATAATCGGTAAGAAAGCGAATGCCGCATTCATAAGTCATCACCTTAGCTCCCATGGGAAGCATCTCGATCTCTTTTGCACTGAGCTTATCTCCACAGCTTTCCAGAAAGCCTTTTACATAGATTTCATAGAGCTCCATATCACAGGAAACTTTGCTTAAATCTTTCTCATCCTCCAATGCAGTGCTGGCCCCGAAACGAATGGAATCTCCAAAATCATTCATGGCAAGTCCCGGCATAACCGTGTCCAGGTCCACTACACAGATTCCCCTTCCTGTTTCCAGGTCGATCATAACGTTATTCAGCTTCGTATCGTTGTGTGTTACCCGAAGGGGCACCTCACCTTTTGCCAGAAGCTCACCGAATACATTTGCCAGATACTCATGCTGAAACGCAAATGCGATCTCTTCTTTTACGGATGCGGCACGATGGCGGCTGTCCTTCTCTATGGCATTTTTCAAAGTCTGAAAACGTTTCTTTGTATCATGGAAATCCTTTATCGTTTCATGCAGAGTCTCTGCCGGGTAATCTGCTAGCATTTCCTGGAATTTTCCAAATGCAACTGCACTTTCATAAAAATCCTCCGGTTTTTCCGCCAGATCATAGCTTACTGCATCGGTAATAAAAATATAAGCTCTCCAGCATTCTCCGTTTTCATCTGTCAGGAATGCCTTCCCGTCCTTTGTCGGAATCAGGTTCAGAACCTCCCGTTCCGGATCTCCTCCCTTCTGAAGAACTTTCTTTTTCAGATGCCCGGTGACTCCGGCAATATTCTCCATCAGTTCTTCCGGTTTCTGAAAGATCTCCCGATTGATCTTCTGAAGGATCACCTTAATGGACCCCATCTCTCCGATCCGATATCTAAGCATATAGGTTTCGTTGATATGCCCGCTTCCGCAGGGGCCGCAGGAAACCAGTTCTCCGGTAAATGCAAACTGATCCGCTATTCTTTTTATCTCTTCTTTTGGTGTACCTGCCATTTTACCTTCTCTTTTCCAGACAGCAGTAAAAAGCATACCGTCCGAAAACAAATATACTTTATACTTTTGCTGTGATTTTTTTACTTTGATTATTTTTTCCGCTTTAAGATCCTGGTGGCAAGCGGAGCCATATTTTCATCCGTTGATCCGTAGAGAACTTCGTAATCCCCCGGGACAGAAACTGTTTCTGTCTTTTCTCCGAAGTTCTGGATAAACAGATATTCCGTATCCTCATTTTCTCTGGTTGTCACAGAAATACCTTCCGGTATAAATGTAAGCGGCATCTTCACGCCTGCTTCCTCTGCTGCCCTTCCCAGAAAATCCTCATAAAAGGCTGCTTCCATATCTGCCGCTACATAGTAAACATGGCCTTTTCCATATTTCTTGTGAGTCAGCATCGGATACCCCTGATAGAAATCTTTTCCATAACGCAGCAGCACTTCCGCACCGGAAACCTCTGCAAGTTCACAGAGATTTTTGCAGGTATAGCTTTCTGTAATTCTGAGATGATTTCCTGTTTCCGGGATACCTACGTTTTCTTCCCAGTCATAAAGTGCATCGATCTCTTCCGCACGGATACCGGCTGCTTCCATCAGCCCGTGAGGGGTTCCCTCCAGATAGCATTTATCTGTTTCATCTACAAGTCCGGACCAGTAGGAAATTACCAGAGTACCACCGTTTTTTGCAAAAACGCGAAGCTTTTCGGCATATCCATGATAAAACATGTAGGCCATCGGTGCCGTTACCAAACGGTACCGGGACAGATCATGTTCCATATTGATGATATCTGTATTATAGCCTTTTCTTCGGAGAGCACGATACTGTTTCAGTACATTTTCCTGATAATGCATATCCTCGTTTCGAGGTCCCTGCGCATCCTTCAGCGCCCAGTCATTTTCCCGGTCATAGAGTACAGCCACCGGAGACTTCGTCACGCTTCCAGCAGTTTCCCGGATCTGCTCCAACGCTTCTCCTACCTCTGTCACTTCGCGGAAAATACGAGTATCATCCCCACCGTAGTGATCGATCACCGCACCATGGAATTTCTCAGAGGCTCCCTGGCTCTGACGAAGCTGGAAATACAGAACACTGTCTGAACCATGAGCAACTGCCTGCAGAGAGGCAGCCAGATGTATTCCTGGTTTTTTCAGCTTGTTGATAGGCTTCCAGTTGGTCGCAGAGGGACAGGATTCCATCAGAAGAAACGGTGCTTTCTTGATGCTTCGCATAAGATCATGCTGCATGGCTCCGTCCAACGCTGTGGTATAATTGTCTTTTTTATGCCAGCTTGGATAATTATCCCAGGATGCAATATCCATAACATCCTTAAATTTTTTATAGTCCAGTCCGTTGTAGTCATACATCAGATTGGCAGTTGCCGGAAGCTCGGAACCACCTGCACGGATCGCAGAAATCTCATGCTTCATAAAATCCACAGTCCTGTCTGTAACAAAACGTTTCCAGTCCAAGGTAAGTGCATGAAGAGCATTTTCCCCCTTTGGCGAAGGACTTTCGATCTGATCAAAGCTGTTATAGGTATGGCTCCAAAATGTTGTGCACCAGCTGGAATTTAAATTTTCGATGGTCCCGTATTTTTCTTTCAGCCATTCCCGGAATTTTTCCCGGCACAGAGGACAGTGGCATTCTCCGCCATATTCATTGGAAATATGCCACAAAAGCACTGCGGGATGTTTTCCGAAACGTTCAGAAAGCTTCTTATTAATATTGTAGACTTTTTCCCTGTATACTGGAGAAGTATAACAGTGATTATGTCTTCCACCGAAAAATCTTCTTGTGCGATCCGGATCCATGCGAAGAACTTCTTCATATTTATCTGCCATCCATTTCGGTCTTGCTCCGGATGGTGTGGAAAGTATCGTATAAATTCCTTCTTTATACAGATTATCGATCACTTCTTCCAGCCAATCAAAGTTATATCTTCCCTCTTCCGGTTCCAGCACCGCCCAGGAAAACATTCCCATGGAAACGGTATTGATATGGGCTTTTTTGAAATATTCGATATCTTTTTTCAGAATATCCGGTCTGTCCAGCCACTGCTCAGGGTTGTAATCGCCGCCGTGCAGATAATGGTCATATCTGATCTGCTCTGCCATTTTTTTATCTCCTTATGATTTGATTCGCATCAAGCGGACAAAAGCATCCGCTTCGCTACGAAGCTTTATACCAGACAACTGCTCTGGTCAAGAAAAGGATCCTGCATAATTCAGTTAAAGCATATTATACAATATACCTAAAGATTTCAGCAGCATCCTTTTTGTTTTAAAATTATTTTACAGCTCCAGTAATACCCTCTGCGAACTGTTTCTGTAATACGAAGAATACGATCATGGTCGGAATGGAACAGAATAATACGCCGCACATCAGCATGCCGTAATCCGTTACATATCCTGTGATCAGATTGGCGATCAACATCGGCATGGTCATCGCCTTATTATCTGTCATGATTACCTTCGGCCACAGATAGGAATTCCATGCATTCATAAATGTGATAACTGCTGCCGCCGCATAAGTAGATTTCATAGTCGGGATAAACATCTGGAAAAAGATCCTTACCTCGCTTAATCCGTCAATCCGTGCTGCCTCAATGATATCGATAGGAAATGCTCTGGCATTCTGACGGAACATCATGATCATAAATGGTGTGGAAATGATCGGAAGGATAAAACCTACCGCTGTATTTAAGAGTCCGGCTTTTGAAAACATCTTAAATAAAGGAACCATCGTTGCAACCTGCGGAACCATCATTGCAAGAAGCAGGGTGGAAAACAGTCTGTCTTTCCATCTGTCATGATATACCTCAAAGCCATAACCTGCGATAGAACAGATCAGAAGGCAGATCACTGTAGTAAGAACTGCATAAAACAGAGAGTTTCCAAGAGCTCTCCACAGCGGCTGCTGTGCAGTCAGGTTTTTAAAGTTCTGCATAAAATATGTACCCGGAAGGATACGGCCTCTGGATACATCTGTGGATGTATTGGTTGCCGCAGAGATCATCCAGTACAGTGGAAATACAGAGATAAATGATACGATGATCAGAAAAATATATGTAGGGATCAATCTTCTCTGAATTGCGGATTTATTCTTTTTCTCAGTCACGTGTATCACCTACTTTCAAATTGATAAAGGCCAGGATCGCTACCATGATAAATATGATAAATGACATTGCTGCCGCATATCCGAAGTTTGGCACGTTGATGAAGCATGTATTATAAACATAATGGGACATTGTGATGGTTGAGTTCGCCGGGCCACCTTTTGTCAGGTTGACAGACTCATCAAACAACTGCAGTGTACCATTGATCGACATAATAAATGTCATGATAATTGTCGGTTTCAGAAGCGGTACTGTAATTTTCCAGAAAGTCTTCCAGCCGTTGGCTCCATCAATCTTTGCTGCCTCATATACGGAATATTCGATATTCTGAAGTCCTGCAAGATAAAATACCATGTTATATCCAGTCCATCTCCAGATCAGCGCGATGATAATAACAATCTTTGCACTTGTGGAGTTTCCAAGGAAGTTATAACCGGTTGTTAAAATTCCAAGTTTGATCAGGATACTGTTGATCAGGCCATCTGTTGCAAACATGGAACGGAAGATCAGGGAATAAGATACAAGAGATGTCGCACATGGAAGGAATACGCATGTACGGAAAAATCCTTTGAATTTCAGATCTTTGTTATTCAGAAGCTGTGCGAGCAGGATCGCAAGGATCAGCATGATCGGCACCTGGATAATAAGATACAGAAATGTATTGACAATGGACTGCTGGAATACCTTATCCATCATAATACGTTTATAGTTACTGAAGATCGGATCCGCAAACCTCATGTTTGCTCCGGCACCTGTCTGTAAAGAAATGATAAATGCGCGGATCATCGGATAAAAACTCATGACAGCGATCATAATGGTTGCCGGTGCCAGAAAGATCCAGCCGGCCGCTCTTTGTTTCGCTACCAGAGACATGCCACTTTTTTTGGAATTCACAGGAACTCCTCCTTTCAAACATCTAAACCTTTACATAAGACAAGGGACTGCATGCAGTCCCCTGCCCTGTATTTCATTAATATTTCAGCTTTACTCTGTCATCTTGAATGCCAGTGTATCCTGTGCTTCCTGAAGTGCAGATTCTTTATCTGCGCCGTTTACAATATTAACAACAGCTGTGTTGATGCACTCTCTTGCCTCATAGTGGTACGGAGTTTTTGTAAATTCCGGAATGTGTGAAGAGTACTCTACAATTGTTGAGAAGATCGGCTGGTTATTGAAGAACTCGCTTGGCTCATTGTAAACCTCAGACTCACCAGCCGGCAGGTAGCAGGAAATTGCACCTGTTTCCGGAAGGATTGCATCATAGAAGTCTGTGCTGGAACCAAATGTGCTTGCAAGGAAGTCCTCAGCAAGCTCTACATTCTTGCAGTTGGATGTAATGTACCAGGAAGATCCGCCATTGTTTGCATAGTTTGTAGCTGTATCAACGCCGTCAACTTTCGGCATTGTTGTGATCTGCCACAGACCCTTCTGATCCTCTGTTCCCATCAGTGTAGCTGTGATCCAGTTACCGTTAACGATACCGGCAGCCTCTCCGCCTGTGATTGTGGAGATGTACTCATCCCAGTTATTTACTAATTTAACAACATTGTTCTTTACAAGATCCACATAAAGATCTACGCATTTCTCTGCTACATCGTTGCCAACGATATAAGCCTCTCCGTCATCATTTACGAAGTTTGCTCCACAGGACTGGATCATCATCATCAGAGTATCGCCACCTGTTGCTTCACTTGTAAGGAGATATTTACCTGTTTTTTCGTGAACGTCTTTTCCGATCTCCATGAATTTGCTCCATGTGATATCTGTAAGATCATCAATGGTATATCCTGCTTCTTCCAGGATATCTGTACGATAGCAGGCAATTGTTGCACCGTTATCAAACGGAACTCCGTAATGTGTGTCATCTACCATGGAGTAGGACTGTTTCAGTTTTCCGAAATCATCCCAGTTGATATCCATATCCTTCAGATCTGTAAAAGCATCCGGATAACTCTTCAGATATTTCTGATAGCTGTTGTCCTGCATCAGAACGATGTCCGGAAGTGTGCTGTAATCTCCGGCGTTTGCTGCTGTTGTAAGTTTGGTCTGGCAGTCATCAGAAGATGTCTCAACTACATCAACCTTGAATCCTTCGTGATCCTTTGCATACTGCTCACCTGCAATATTCATAGCCTTGATGTTGAAGTTCTGATCCCATGCCCATACAGTCAGGGTGTTATCGTCATCACCTTTTGCATATACTGCTGTAGTAGTTGCAGCAAAAGACATTGCCATGATACCTGTCATTAATACTGCGAGTAATTTTTTCTTCATTTACTTTTCCTCCTTTATTAAGCATTTCCCGTTTGCTTATGAATAGATTATAGCATCCGTATTTCCTCTATAGTTTGCAGAATTGTTCATATAATGTGCAATTTCAACCATTTTATTGATTGTGCGCTATTATCCAGCTATATTTTTACAAAAAATATGCACTTTGAGGATTTTCTCTTTTTACGTTCGTCAAAATTTCAAAAAAAGCCTTCTTTTTTGGCATTATGCGAACATTTTTTGTCAAAAAAGAAGGCTTTTGTTTCTATTTCATAAAATTTCATATTGTTTTTTATATATATTTCACAAACATTTCTGTATATTATGCAAAATAAACCCTTTCAGGAAACTGCGTTTTCATCGTATGCAGCATTTCCTCTGTCAGATCCAGAAGAAGTTTTATTTTACGTCCATCTTCCTGAATGATCATGGTATAGTAAGGCACATCATCTTCATAAGAGGTATAATCGTATTTTTTCAGTTTCTCCGTTCCGGCATTCTTTTTATATTTTGCCACCTTTTCATGATAGTGAGGTGCAGTCACTTCCATCTCCTCAAGATTCAGCACGTGAGCTGTTTTACGATATTTTTTGCCATAGATTACATCTATGGTCAGTTGTCCGTTTTCCATGATATATTCATAGTCTCTCTGGCTAAATATGTCATAAACAAAGTAAAGCAGCGCCAGAAGAAATCCCGGAAGCATGAATGCCTGAGAGATCGTGATACCCATCAGTACAAAAATTGCCGCAAAGATCACCATTACTTTTCTGAGAGCTCCTGACATATGTTTCTTTTTTCTGGAGACCTGCTCCACAATCCTGTAATCGTACATTTCTTACCTCTTTCTATCTGCCTGATCCGCATACAGTCTGATATTTCTATTCTGTCGTGACAGATCCACAGATCTGGTTTTGTTGTTTTACCAGCCTTCCTCTGAATGGATGTCAAACTTAAGAAGCTGCTGTTCATAGTTCTCCGGACGTTTTCTCCACTCCAGAGGTGTCATTCCCGTAACC
Source organism: Blautia sp. DFI.9.10 (assembly GCF_024461705.1). Taxonomy (NCBI): domain Bacteria; kingdom Bacillati; phylum Bacillota; class Clostridia; order Lachnospirales; family Lachnospiraceae; genus Blautia; species Blautia sp. DFI.9.10. Next base: position 44,537 of record NZ_JANGAA010000004.1, on the reverse strand, counting down.
TGGCGAAAATTCCGGTTAAATGTGGAATTGGTGGTAAAACCACACTTATGTGCTATATCTGCAATTGGCTGATCTGTTTTTTTCAGATAATCACAGGCCGCCTGGATACGGATCGTATTGATGTATTCCAGCGGGCTCATCTTCATATAAGTCGTAAATATCCGGCGCAAATGAGTTTCACTGATATGACAGTATTCTGCCAGTTCGTCAATACGAAGATCCTCCATGTAATGATCAGAAATATAATCCTGGAACCTGGAGATCATATCCATGACTTTTCCTCTGCCTTCGCTGTAACGTTCTTCGCTTGAATCCCGGTTTATCCTTGCGATTTCCACAAGAAGCGATGCCAAAACTCCCTTAGCTTCTTCCAGATAAAATTCCTCTCCATCCCGCATGATATCCAGGATCTTAAGGATCTTACCTGCCATGGATCGGTTTTCTTTTTCATTCAGAAAAAGCGATCTGGAGTTGATCCGCTGAACGATTTTTTCTTTTTTTACCGAATTATTAATAAATTTATCCAGGAATCCTTCTACATCAATAAAAAGATACTCCCAGCGGCTGATAGTTCCAATATCACTGTTTGTGGTATGTGGATAATTGGATGGGATCACCGTAAATTCCCGGTCATGAAACTGTACCTTATCCTCTCCAAGTATCATAAATCCCTGTCCTTCATAGCAGAATCCGATTTCCAGATAATTATGAAAATGGAGATAATCGATATCGTTCCCATAATTCTGAACCCACTTCTGTCCAAGCAATGCAAGGATGGGGCTCCCCTCCGGCATCTTATAATATCGAAGCTCCATTTTGGGTTTTCGTTTTTTTGCCACAAATATTCCTCCGTATGTTTTCTGTTCCAATATTTACTGATCTTTCTGTTATATTACAGCCATACATAAAAAAAAGCAACCTGCAGGATAACAATACTTGATAACTCTTGTTTCTGCAGATTGCAATTTTTATATCAGCTATTTACTTTTTATCTGTTTATTCCTCATCCAGGTAATATCTTCCATATGCATCTGCCGCTTTGATTGCTGCAAATACAGTTTCCGGTGTAACTTCAAATGGCATGTTGTGAAGTGTATCATTCTCCGCACATGCAGTTGTGGCAACTTCCATAAGCTGCTCATCAGTTACCTTCCCAGCTCCAAGCTCTGCCAGAGTAACAGGAAGTCCTACTTCAATGCACCATAAGATGATCTCTTCCAGATCTTCCTGGGGAATATTCTCCAGTACCAGCTGTGTGATGGTTCCGAATGCAACTTTTTCTCCATGATACATATGATGGCATTCTTCCAGTACAGTAAATCCGTTATGGATCGCATGTGCACCTGCAAGTCCTGCACTTTCAAAACCAATTCCAGAAAGAAGTGTATTAGACTCAATCACTTTCTCAACTGCCGGTGTGCATACGCCTGCTTCCAGAGCTATCTTAGCTTTTACGCCCTCATCCATCAAGGTATTAAAACAAAGTTCAGCCAGTGCCATGGCAGCCTCTGTTGTCTTACCTCCTGCACAGGAAGTTGCTCCGCTTCTCTTGCATGCCCTTGCCTCAAAATATGTTGCCAGTGCATCTCCCATACCAGCCACAGTAAGACGAACCGGCGATTTGGTGATGATATCTGTATCCATCAGAACAAGATTCGGATTCGCCGGAAGAAACAGATATTTTTCAAAAACTCCTTCTTCTGTATAAATAACAGACAAAGCACTGCAAGGGGCATCTGTAGATGCGATCGTCGGACAGATAAATACCGGTGTTCCCGCATAGTATGCAACTGCCTTCGCTGTATCAAAGATCTTTCCTCCACCAATACCAATGGTAAGATCACACTGCTCATCTTTTACGATCTTTACCAGACGATCAATCTCACTGTTACAGCATTCTCCGTTAAAATAATCAAAAACCACCTCACAGGTACTCTCAGCAAAGCTCTCTTCGATCGTTTTACCGATTCTTTTATATCCGCCTTTACTGATCAGAACCAACGCTTTTTTTCCGCTCTTTGCAGCATAAGTTCCAAGATTCTTCATTTCTCCCGCACCCTGTAAATATTTGGACGGACTGATTAAAATTTTCGCCATTTTATACTTCCTTTCTTTGTTTTCAGAAGTCAGCCTCCGCATCCGGCTTTTGTATTTATATTATAATTGCTGTATTTTTTTATTGCAAGGAGTATTTGAGGATTTATGCAGCATCACCTGATCTGAAAAGCTGTTAAGCAATTTTCTTTTTCTCCCAGTCAATCTACTATCCTGCATATGTCAGAAAACATTGCAGTGCCCACCCAAATTTGCATCGTTTTGGAATTTACAGCTTACGACTTCTGTATAAGGAACATGGTATGTTTCAGGGGACTTAATTGATTTGATCAAAGTGCAGTGTTTTATGATATTTGGCATACTGATCAAGCAGATCGCTCCATAATTCTTGGCAACTACATTTTGAAAAATACAATGGATATTTCCGCTTTCGGATCATAATCTATGCTCGTTGCATAACTTTCCAGTACCTGACGATAAAACACTTTCTCGGATGCACGAATATCACGAATATCACGGATTCTCTCCAATAATTCCTTGAAATATCCACCACCACCCAGATTTTTCAAACGATCGTCATCTAAGACAAAACCTTTTCTCATGTATTCTTTTAGAATCCCGGTTACCCAGATTCTGAACTGTATTCCTCGTTTTGATTTTACACGATAGCCAACAGAAATAATAACATCAAGAGTTATTTCTGAATTACAGCACTTATAATATTCATAAATGTTCCCACTGATGCCTTACGATCTTTTAAAGCCATTTCTAATGTGACATTCCCATACACATCCATAACCTGCTCCACTGTCCAAACATCACCTATTGATTCCATTTCATCAATAAAAATTTCTGCTTCACTTTTTGTCATAATACACTTTCTCCCTTCTATCAATCATCGTTTTCATTCTGAGCTGTTGTGGTTAACTCCTTCATTCTTTGTGAGTATGTAGCACCATCAATTTCTTCATCAGCATACTCTCTCATCAACTCATCAATCTGTTCTTTAAGTTCATCTCTGGTCATTTTTTCACCTTCCTCTGTTAGAACGGCATATTACAATGTCTGCAATAATATGCCTTGCTATCTCTCATCTCATGACAATGAGGGCATTCAACCAAGTCCTCTTCTCCATCAGAGGTTCTCGTTCTATGAGTACAGCGAGAACAATAAATTGTACCTCCCTCGTCCCATAGAGTATTCTCATCTTCATTTCCACAATTTGCACATCTCATAACAATTACCTCCTACTTTTTGAATGGGCGAGAGAAAATCTTACCGCCTTCTGAAACAAGTTCCTCCGCATGGTCAGAAACAAACTCTGCCACACTATGCCATTCTTTCTTGAAATGAAAAACCAACTTTCCGTCAATCAGCTTCGTCGGACAAGTATATGTTCTGCCTCCGGAAATAATTTGACACCAATTCAAAATTTTGTTAATTCCTAAAACAAGCATTTCTTTTCCTCCATTCCTTACAGTTCGTATAAATCATCTAGAGAATCAAAGCCTCCAAAGAAAGCTATAGCCCTTGCAATAAATTCAGCCCCTTCTCTTCCATATGTAGCAATGTTTATTTCTCCAATATCACTTCCCTCTAAGAAAAATGGTGCTGTAAATTTTGAAAAGAAAACAGGTATGTATTTTTCTCCAATTTCCTTAGCTGTATCACACTCTGAAAGAAAACAGAACAACTGTTCAACCACAGTCTGTACTGCTTCACTGTTAAAGTCAAGTGACTTCATTCTTGATAATATTTGATAGTAGGCATTTATCGTATATGTGTATTGCATTTCCTTATAATCCCTCATCAAATTTGCAAGAGACTCTAATCTGTCAATATCAATTTCAGAAAGTTCCTGTTCATTAGCATTCTGTGTTAATTCCATTGCATCTAAATAGGAAGCCGCTTTTGGTTCAATATAAAAGTTCCAATTTTCCCTTGAATACTCCATGAACTCGGAATACCTAATGCTACCCACTTCTTTAGTGGTTGGAACTCGACCTGTAAGCTTGATGGTTTTCGCAAATTCTATGAAATTTGTAATGTCATCTCGTTTTCTTTCAAGCTCAACAACTTTCTCTGAGATTGATTTATAAAAATCTGCTTCTGGATTATCCATGAGCTCGCGAATTTCTGCTAACGAGTACCCTACACCTTGAAGAAGTTTTATACTCCATATACGGTCAATATCTTCATCCGAATAATCTCGATATTTTCCACCTTTATTTGGTGGCATTAAACCAAGTCTTTCATAGTTACGTAATGCCTTACGCGAAATTCCAAGATGGTCTTCTACCCATTTAACTTTGTATCCCACTACACCACCTCCTGACACAATCCATTATAAAACATTGCCCTGATGGCAAAGCAATACTTTTTTGTGAATTATTTGTAAAAAAAATCCCTCCGAGACAAAACTGCCTAAGAGGGTGAAAATACTTATTATTTGCTCGAAACCCCGAGTAATCGGGATAGGAAGTTACAATCAATTATAGAGCTCAACAATAATACAACAAAAGATAAAACCGTTAAGATATTACTAATCATAGACATCCCTCCTCGAATACTTGCTAATGTTATGTGTCCTCATTTATACAAGTTAGCATACACCATCACTGGTTCCGGAGCAGGACTTAATTATTATATCATTTTTTATTCCAATTTTCAATTAGCAACATATACGAAAAGACAGTGTACATATTATTCCACTTTTCTTTCTTGCATAGAATCCGACTAAGTGTGTCTATTCCATCGATACCATACTTGTCATAAATTAAGCCAATCGTCCATTGATTTAATTTATTCTTATTCACATGAAGTACCTTAGCATTAAATATCGACTTATTCTTCGCCAATACTAATAATCTGTCCTCAACTAATCTATCAATATTAATCGTCCTATAAGTACGTAAAATTCTGATTCCCGGATTATCAAGATTAAGGTTTTTTGGCTCCTGCAGATTTGTACTAATAAATGTAACATCATCAAATTGAGTTCCTGCAAAATCCACGCCTTTGAGATTACAATTAAAAAATACTACATTCTTTAATCGTGCATTTTTAAATGATGTTTCACGCATGTTGCAATTGAAATAATCCACTCCAATGATATTTGCATCTCGATAATTACAATCAGTCATAATAGAGGCCTGATACTTTACATTATAAAAACGTGCACTTACAAAGCAAAGCTTATGCATATTCGCTTTATAATTGTATTTATTCGAGATACCACTCATCTTTTTATTGCAGTGAGTCAAAGTGAAAAATACAGGTTTCCCCATTTTTGCTCTTATAGAGTTTCTGTTAAACATACGCTTTCTTCTTTTTGCTACTCTTTTTTTCTTTGCTCTCCCCAACGGTATCTTCCTCCTTCCATATCATCTATTCCACTGCCAAGTCTGCCTCTTAGTATCGAGTGGCTTAAACTGCGGTCGGCTCTGGCAACAATCCCGGTGCCACAACCTCTGACATCTAATCCACAGCCTAAACCCTACCGCTATTCTCCGGTTACTCAATTTCTCTCCAGTCAGACCGAAAAGTAGATATGTTTCCATACAAGAAAACCGAGCTTTCCGCAAGGCTTCTTACGATGATACTAACCTTACAAAAAGCCCGGAAATACGCCACTTTTTAGCCTTTATTTATCTTTTCTTGACAGCAAACAGACCGTCTCAACGGTACTTTTGTTGTCCCAACAAAGTTCCTGTGTTTCCCTGTCTCCAAAATACACCGGAAAACGGAACTTTATGTGCTTCAGGAATCTGCCATCTGGCTGCTCCTGCTCATAAATGTCCACCTGTTCCACAAAGCTGTTAAGAAATTCTTTCTTCTCCAGGTCGGTGAACTTATCATATAGTTTATCAAAATATAAAAGAAATTGATAGACGTTTTCTTCTGATATTTTCTGTTGCCGGATATTCAGCAGGCGATTCTTGACTTCTTCTATACTGTTCTCCACGCCTTCAATTTCATCATATAGACGATATAAGCGTGTCTCCATATCCTGATATTTCTTTTCATAAAATTTATCCATAATATCCAGACTGTCCATCTGCTGTCCAAGTCTTGCTTTTGCTCCGGTCAGCTGCCTGTGCTGTTTTTCCAGTCTTTCAATCTCTTTTTCTATTTCTTCTGTATCTATTCTTGAACCGATTTTATTCAGAATTGCTTCTTCAAATTTAGGATTCTTCACCAGCTTCCGAATAACTTCTTCCACTGCATTGTTAATCTTCTCCTCACTCCATTGTTTACGATATCCACATTTATGACCATCTACCAGGCGACGATGTTTGCAGGCATAATAGAAATAATCCTTATATAAAGTTCCGTCTTTCTTTTTCTTTCGGTTCACGTTTCCATACATACCACTTCCACATAATGGGCATCTCAATATTCCGGATAAAATATGCTCATGATCGAGACTATGTGTCTTTTCATATTTCACACCTGTTTTTTCCCGTTTTTGATGTGCCAGCTCCCAGTCTGTTTCTGAAACAATCCCTTCATGGATACCATCGTGCAGCATATAATTTTCCTGCTTTACAATGCGGTATTCATTTCTTGTACCAGAAACTTTCTCGTTTTTCCTTCGTCCATAAGCCAGCTTTCCACAGTATACCGGATTATCCAGAACGCCCTTTATAAATGAAGCGGCAAATGCGTCCAGTGTATTATTCTGTCGTTTTTTCTTTTTGTATCCATGCTGGTTCAGCCATGCAGCAATCGCAGAGATTCCCATATTGGTATGAATAAATTTGTCATAGATCAGACGAATAATCTCTGCTTCGTCCTCTGCAATCTGCAATTCTCCATTTACTAATTCATAACCATACGGAGCAAATCCACCATTCCATTTTCCTTCCCTGGCTTTCTGCTTACGTCCTTCCATTGTCTGAACAAGGATATTCTCTCGTTCGATCTCTGCCACCGCAGACAGAACAGAAATCATCAGCTTTCCACTATCTTTTGAGCTGTCAATTCCATCTTCTACACAGATCAGATTCACTCCAAAATCCTGCATCCTCTGCAAAGAATTTAAAACATCTGCCGCATTACGACCAAATCTGGAAAGCTTGAACACCAGTACAAACTGCACCTCATCTGTTCCATTCTCAATATTATCCAACATTCTCTGAAATTCCGGTCTGCCCTCTACGCTTTTTCCAGACTTACCTTCATCGGAATACTCATTTACGATTTCCATGTTCTGAAATTCCGCATATCTCTTGAGTTTTTCTTTCTGAGCATCCAGACTGTAGCCATCTACCTGCATGGTTGTGGATACTCTGGTATAGATATCACATTTTATCTTTTTATTCACTTTTCCTCCTCTCCTCAGAACATCCCAAAGCAATTTCCAACAATTCCGTTGCAACTTGTGAATTTCTGATACGCATTAAGTTATCCCAGACATCAGCTTTTCCAAGTAGATTCATCCCGCCATGCCATGTACGACATTTTGAATCAATTTTACTTGGATATCGAGATTTCACATATTTCTACCAATGAGACAGAGCTTGCCAAGAAAAACCTGAATCATTTAAAGCGCATGAATATCAAACAGCCGGTATTAGTCATTTTTGACAGGGGGTATCCATCCATAGAATTTGTTGACTTTCTGGAAACGGAAAAGATCAATTACTTATTCCGTCTATCCTCCAATGATTATAAATTTGAGCGCAACAATATGGTATCCACTGACGAAGCCGTTATTTTGCGGCATACCCATCAGCAATTAGAGAAAATAAGGAAAAGACATCCTGATCGTTTCGAACATATGAAAGAAAAAGTAAGTACACATACGCGAATTATGACCTCCATACTTCCTTCCGGAAAAGAATTGGCACTTATGACAAATCTTCCCTTTGAAATCTCCCAGAAAGAACTGGAGGATTTGCTATCCCTGATACCTTATTCTTTCTACCAGCGTTTCCTTTTTCAGATTACTGCTTAAAACGCAGGAAAGTACAATCTGCAACAGACCGACCAAAAAAATCATAATAAAAATTGGTACGATTGGAACATGATAGATATTCATTCCAAATATTCCATTATGTTTTGCATAGGAAAAAAGTGCATAGCCGAGCGGCAGACCAATGATCAAAGCTACGCATATGGTACCAACCGTAAACATCATTCCCTGTAACTGCAGACATAAATTTAATTGTTTATTTGTCATACCCACAGCCTGTAATACACCATATTCCTGCTTTTTTGTCGTAATATTCATGATTATGGTGTTTGCCATATTCATAAAACCGATGAGTCCTACAACCGCCATAAACAGATAACAGCCAAGCTTCATCATGCGAGCTGTGAATTCTGCAGATTGTAACTGTGCATGATAGGTATCCATTTTTATATGCGAAGTATTAGAAATCAAAGTATTCAGACTCTGTTCCACAGATGCAACATCTTTTTTATCACAGTCCACCCACAGATAGCCATAGGCTGTTCCCCTCGGATTCATGGAACGGTATACACCTTCCGGAATGACAAGATAAGTGTCCGCGCTTACAAAGGATCCTGCAATCTTTCCCTGATAGGTATAGGTTTCACTTCCATTCTCAAAGTCAAATGCAATGGATTCACCCGGAGCATATCCATCTTGTTCCATCCACATCAACCAACCAAAGAAAATTTCACCATTCTTTACCGCCTGATCATAGTCCATAGAGCCAATATCCCCGTCTTGGCGCATAAAATCAAAATCATTTTTACTCACAATATCAGCCGGAAATCTTGTTCCGTTCAGATTTACAGAGACAATCTCTCTCGTCATGACATCTGTCACTCCTGGAATGCTTTTGATTTCTTCAATCATTGAATCATTCAATGGATTATCCGTCAGAATCGTATCCAGATTATTCTCCGGATATCTTTCATCGTACTCAGCAGAATAGTCAAGCTGCAGTTCAAATTGTCCATGATTAACGGAAAGACGTGCTTCATGCTCCGTATCAATATTTCCTACATAATTAGAGATAATCACAAACAATGCGCAGGAAAGCCCCAGTGTGAGGATGGTACCAATGGTTCTTTTTGGATTACCCGTTATATTTGCCATTGCCATAGAAAACACGGTGACATTTTTTCTGCCATTTCGTTTTCCTTTTTTGTGTGTTTCTGCATTTTCTAAATACCGTGTTGCTTCGATAGGTGAAATCCGTGAAACAATTTTCATTGGTTTACGCAGCGCCAAAGCAACGGTAAAAAATGACACGAAAATACATAGAAGCATAACAGGCAGGGAAAACAGTGGCATCTGCTGATTTTGGACTCCCATAGAGCCAGTTCCGGTTGATACAAGGTTTCCCTGTTCTACCAGCCAGTTAAAACCGCATTTTGCAATCAGAAAACCAAGAAGCAATCCAACTGGTATTGAAGAAATTGTCAAAAACATACCCTCTCTGAAGATCAGTTGTTTCATCTGCTTTTTTGTCGCTCCCAGAGCCTTGATTTTTCCATACTCCTGTATCTTGTTGGCAATACCGACCTGAAAAATATTATAAATGACCACAACAGAGAAAAGTACAATTGCAAGAATCAAAACCCCGCATACCGCAATCGTTTCATAACTCGGCTGCAAGACCCATTGCAAATAGAGATCATTGACTATAACGTTTTTTTCTTCGATCCCACAAGCTGCTGCAATCTGCTTTATAACCGACTCAATATTATTCATAGATACATTTGCAGAATCATTTAAAGTAAAATAAATATTATACTGTCTGTCATTCTCTGCGGCGTGCTCATCATAAAACTCCTGTGATCCGAAAGCAACATAAGATGCCTCGATGGTATACTCATCCCGATCATATAGGATTCCGCTGACAACAAATTCTTCCGGCTTATATTCTGACTGCATCCCTGCGCGGTAATCCAGTGTAACCGTATCTCCGATCTTTACATCACCATACCCCATTGCACGAAAAAATGCTCTTCCTGCGGCAATTTCCTGCATTTTTTCCGGATACTTTCCTTCCTTCAACTCATATTCTTTATTATAAGGAAGCATTTTTCTTGCAGTCTCATCCATGCAGACAAACCCGCCTTTTTCATTGCCTTTTATGATACCTTCGGTGCACATAGTGCCTGTAGCATCTATTTCCGCACGGCGGTTTACTTCTTTTAACTGCGATCCGTCTGCGGAAACAAACAGACCATAATTGCTTCCATATGATCCTGCCGCCTGACTTTTCTGTAAATGAATTACCCCATTTCCCACAGTACTGATGATAACAAGCAGCATCGTGGTCAGACAGATTGCCATCATGATCAGTATACTTCTTGTCCTGTTCCTTTTGTCATTGCTATATGCAATCCTGCTTATTGTCTTCATCTGAAATCCACCACCTGTCCGTCCTCAATCACCAGAATACGGTCAGCGACCTGTGCAATTTCGTCATCATGGGTAATCATTACAATTGTCTGTCCATATTTTTTTGCTGTCATCTTAAGCAGAGCGATTACCTCATCACTGGTCTTAGAATCAAGATTTCCTGTCGGCTCATCTGCAAATATAATTTCCGGACGATTCACCAGTGCTCTTGCAATTGCTACTCTCTGCTGCTGTCCTCCGGATAACTGATTTGGCAGATTATAAATCCGGTTTTCAATCCCCAGAGTTGCAATAATATCATTTACATACGCTTCATCCACTTTTCTTCCATCCAGCCCCAGTGGCAGTACAATATTTTCCCAGACATTAACAGATGAAACCAGATTAAATGCCTGAAAAACAAATCCGATTTTTCTTCTGCGGAAAACAGCAAGGGCATCTTCCTTCATCCTGTATAAATCTTTCCCTGCTAAAGTAACACTGCCTTTTGTCGGGGTATCAAGCCCTCCAAGCATATGAAGTAATGTACTTTTACCGGAACCTGACTTTCCAACAATTGCGACAAATTCTCCCTGCCCAATCTGAATGTCCACCTGATTGACCGCTTTGACCTGATTCTCACCTGCGCCATAAAACTTACAAAGCTGCTTGGTTTCTAATATCACACTCATGTGTTGCCTCCTTTTTAATTCTGTAAAGCGTACCTTTTCAGCACGCTTTCTTTGCCTGTTTATATATTTGGTCATTTTTCAACCTACATCCAAATTGTATCAGGACAATCTTTCATTTCACTTTCAAAAAACGAGCAGAAATCTTACAGAATTGTAAGATTTCTGCTCACTTAAAATTTAACCAACATATGGTAATTGAATCACAAACGTGCTTCCTTTTTTCTTTTTGCCGGAGGTTACCGTAATCGTACCTGCGTGTTTTTCGATAATTTCTCTCGATAGAAAAAGTCCGATTCCTGTACCACTCTTTTCCATGACCTCCTTGGAACTTCCTCTGTAAAATCGTTGAAAAATTTTGTGATACTCATTCTGCGGAATACCAATTCCCTGATCCTCAATTTCCATTCTTACAAGATCGTTTCTTTTTTGTAACCGGATAAATATTTTTGAACCATCCGGACTGTACTTGACCGCATTATCCAGAACGTTGATCACAGCTTCACCAAGCCACCTTTTATCCTGCATAATCGTGCATGTTTCCAGCTCTTTTTCATAGTCAAAAACGAATTCAATTTCTTTCTCATCCGCTTTAGGATAAGTGCGGTTCACAGCAGATATGACAGTATCCATAAGCGGAAGTTTTTTCTTATTAATCTGAATCAGTCCAGTTTCCATCTTGGATATTTCAAGAAGCGACTGCAATAATGTCTCCAGTCCATCCAGAGCACTCCGACAACGGATACGAAACTCCTCCTGTTCTGTGGCACTTAAGTCATTCTGCATCAGCACACTAAAACATGTATCCAAAGCTGCAACCGGTGTCTTTAACTGGTGAGAAATATCAGAAACCATTTCTTTCGTGTTCTCCTTTTCTGCCCTTGCTTCTTCCTTTATCAACTGAATATGATGTCCGATTGCTTCAAGCTGGTCATTCAATTTTTCCAGTTCTGCATGATTTTCCGTTTTCAGTAAATCATCAAATTTATTTTCACGGAATCTGATCAGAATTTCTTCCAACTGGTCTAAAATTTTCTGATGACACGCATCTTCTTTTTTCTTCCAATAAAGTAAAAAAGTCAAAAGAAGCACGCATATCACAGTGCTTACAGCACCGGTCACCATAACCTGATGCCGGAATTGCGAATAAAATGCATTCCCTTTATTCCCCCAGTATCCATATTGCTCCAATAATCGCCTTCCCTGTTCGTTAGTTTCAATATCCTTATCCTTAAGCAATTCCGAAACAGCATCCAGCCCGGAAAATTCTTCCTTTGCAGCAATCTCTGTCATAAGATTCATTTTATATTTATAATCTTCATAAAACACATACGTGGTAAAGCAATTTAATATTGCAAACAATAATATGACAGGTAATACCAAGGAGAGCACTACTGTAATCTTCTTGCGATATCTCTTTGTCACTGCCTTACCTCCTGATTCCATATATACCCAAGACCTCTGATATTCTTTATATAGACCGGTGCAGCCGGATTGTCTTCGATTTTCTCACGGAGTCTTCTGATATTGACAGCGATTGTATTTTCATCCACAAAATCCCCTTCCAGATCAAACACATTTTCCAATATTTGTGTTTTTGAAAGAATCTGTTTCGGATTCTGAAGAAAAAAAGTCAGCATTTTCAACTCCGTTTTTGTCAGACTGATTTCACGACTCTTTATCAGGACTTTCATTTCTCCTGCGATAAATACGATATCTCCTGAAATCATCTTTCCGGCTTCCGGTTTCTCCTGTCTGCGGCGGAAATATGCTTCTATTTTCAAAAGAAGTACCGAAAGACTAAACGGCTTTGTAATATAATCATCTGCCCCTGCTTCATATCCCATAACCTGATCCATCTCCTGATCTAGTGCTGTAAGACAAATAATGTATGTATTATAATTGCATCTCATCCACCTTACAAATTCCAGTCCATTCCCATCCGGAAGATTCACATCACAAATGGTAACATCCACATTATTATCACTTGCAATTCTTTTCGCTTTTTTCACTGATTCTGCTGAAAAAACCTCATATCCGGATTTTTTCAGTGAAAATGTAATTCCACGATTTAGATTTTCATCATCTTCAACCACGAGTATACCTGGCATAGCATATGCACCTCTCTTTATTAACTATTCATCGTGACATGCTCCCACCACTTAAATCCCTGATTTTGAAGTGGGGGCTTCTTGCTCAATGGCTCTACTGAGCCAAGTATCTACAAGCTATCCTCGCGTGCCCCACGATTCTTTTGCCCGGACACGGGCATATTTTCTTGTTTTTCTATTGTCCGGATACGGACAGTTTATGCTGTCAACATCCTTCTTGCCTCTTCACGGATGTTGATTGCTGCATTACGATCTCTGTCCATCTTATTTCCACACTCACAGTGATAGACTCTTTCGGATAATTTCAGCTCTTTCTTTATCCTACCACATTTACAGCATTTTTTACTGGAAGGAAAAAAACGGTCTACTTTTACCATTTTCTTTCCTTTCCATGCCAGTTTATAGTCTAACATTTCCCTGAACATTCCATATCCATTATCCTGTACGCTTTTTCCGAAATGCAGGCACTGTCCCATCGCTTTCATATCGATATCTTCCACTGCAACTGCATCAAAACTATCTGCAATCTTTCGACTAAGTTTGTGCAGATAATCTCTTCGCTGATTCCGTATCTTTTCATGACATCTGGCAACTTTCTTTTTCTGCAGTTCGTAATTATGACTTCCCCGTACGCATCTTGACAACTTTCGTTGCTCCCTCGCCAGCCTCTTTTCATTTTTTCTGAAAAACCCTGCTTCTTCCATCTCAATCTTTTCTGAAAATACTGCCATCCCCTGCATTGCATAATCTATTCCAAGTATCGTTGCAGTACTGTAATCTGGTTCAGCTGCTTGGTTTTCACAGCTGTATCCTTCATACAACAGGCTTGCAAAGTATTTTCCGGATGGTTCCATACTGACTGTCACTGATTTCAGACGAAAATCTTCTGCTGGCTCTCTGTGTTTTTTCATGGCAACCCATTTTAATTTCGGAAGTCTGATCCGCTTACTTTCCACCAGGATATTTCCATTGACCACATTCGTTGTATAGCTGTTTCTGGAATGATGCTTTGATTTGAACCTTGGAAATCCAATCTTGGGTTCTCGAAAAAAATTCTTATATGCCTTTTCCAGATGAAGCTGGACATTTGCCAGCGCCAGCGAATCTACTTCTTTCAAAAATGGATATTCCTTTTTATACATGGCCGGTGTATTTTTTAACATTTTCTTCGTCTTTTCATACTCCTGGATCTTATCATTAAGCATTTGATTGTACAGGAAACGACAACAGCCAAATGTTTTGCCCAGAAGTATCTTCTGTTCTTCTGTCGGATAAATTTGGAAACGATATGCTATGTTCAATACTTTTTCTCTCCCTGGCTTTCAATATATTGACGGATTACTTCTACCGGAGCGCCTCCAGCTGTCAGTAAGCAAAAACTCTGACTCCAAAAGGCTTCTTTCCAAAGTTTTTCTCTGATCTCTGGATACTCCTTTTTCAACAGTCTGCTACTTGCACTTTTATAAGCATTGATAAATTTACTAAATTCTGTTCTCGGCTGCGCACGGAACATTACATGCACATGATCAATGTCATGATTCCATTCTTCCAGAACTATCCCATACCTTGGAGCAATATGTTCCCATATCTCTTTTGCTCTTTCTGAAATCGGATTATCAATCACTTTTCTTCGATATTTCACCACCATGATCAGATGATAATACATCAGATATACTGAATGCGCATTATGATCTATTTTTTTCATGCAAATCAGCCATTTCTCCAATAATTATCTTTTCGACTGATTCTATTATACCATAGATCGTTTTATCGAACAAGTGTTCTTTTTGTTTTTGCGCAATTCATCCCCCACCTGTAGAGGAAGGAGAATTCTTGCTATATTATGTTAAACATATAATCGCCTCTATTCTGGGTTTAGCCCGTCTGTTTTCTTAAATCATATAAAATTGTTGCAACATCCTCTGGCAATTCAAGAAAATCCCCCTTACTCCATTCCCGATACATATTATAAATAGCACCGGCAAACGCACTGATTCTCAGATTTTCTTCTCTTGTTCCTTTTTCTACATCAATCCATTTCTGGATAAGATACTCTGTAATTTTTGCTAAAAATAAATCCCCCATTCCGGCTGTAATCAGAGCGTCTATAAATTCACGATGCAAATAGAAGAATCTGAAGCAGCGCAGCATATATTTTTTCTCATAGAATACCGTTTTGCTTTCTGTATCGGATTCTTTTGCTCTATATTCTTCCACCACCTCAACTAAATGTTCCGTCAGGATATCCTCTATCGCATTATAATTTCTATAAAACGACATTCTGGAAACATTCGCCTCTGAAGTGATATCTGAAACAGAAATGGAAGAAAATGCTTTATCTCCCATCAGCCGCAGCAGTGCTTTGTACATATCCTGTTTTACCTGAATATTGGTCTGACTTATTCTTTTCTTCATCGCTATAACTCCATTCCTGATGAAATATTTCTCTTGTAGATATTGAAATGTTTCTCTTTTAATGTTACAATCTGTAACATCATTATAAGGTATTTTATTCTTTTTTACAATCCAATATTTTACTATTAGTATTTTGTAACTGTTCAGAGCCAAGCAAAATTTCAAAAAACAGGTATAAAATGCTTGCATTTTTAAAACTGTTTTTGAAATTTTATTTGGCGGATACGCCACACCGACGAAATGCGTAGCATTTTGGAGGCTGGCTCTGAACAGTTACAGTATTTTTAATAATCAGGAGAAAAGCACTATGAAAACAGCCATCATGACTGACACAAACAGTGGTATTACTAAAATATCGCCGAAAAACTTGGAATATATGTTGTACATATGCCTATAATTATTGATGAAACAACTTTTTATGAAAATGACACTATCACAGAAGCCGAATTTTTCCATGCGCTTTCCAGCAGCAAACACATTACCACTTCTCAACCCTCCCCTGGTGATGTAATGGATTTATGGAGTCAAATCTTAGACGAAGGATATGATGAGCTTGTATACATTCCAATGTCAAGTGGTCTATCCAATTCTTGTGCTGCTGCTACAGGATATTCACTGGATTATGAGGGAAAAATTGAAGTTGTTGATAATCATCGAATTTCCGTTACCATGTACGAATCAGTGCTCCATGCAAGAGAAATGTCCCTGAATGGAGCTTCTGCAAAGGAAATAAAAGCAGCCTTAGAATCTGATGCCTATAATTCAAGCATCTATATTACTGTAAATACATTAGAATACCTGAAAAAGGGAGGACGTATCACCCCTGCGGCAGCTCTGATTGGAACAGTACTATCCATAAAACCGATTTTAACAATCCAGGGCGAAAAGCTGGATTCTTATGCCAAAGCACGTGGTTCTATGAAAAGAGCTGAAGAAAAAATGATTCTTGCAATTCAGTCTGATCTTGAAAAAAGATTTGTCCATCAAGATATGTCGAAATTGCATATTGGAGCCGCCGGTGCCGGACTTACAACTACACAGCAGAAAGAATGGCTGACTCTGCTCCACAATAAATTTCCGGAAGCTGACGTTTTTTACAGTCCGCTTTCTGCCAGTATCAGTGTTCATACTGGTCCCGGTGCAGTAGGTATTGGTATCAGTTTCAGATAAAAAACAAATCAAATACATAAAAAATCAAAATACAAGATTTTATCAACACTTCCTATGGTTTCTGCACCGGAAGTCATGTCGGACCTAATACAATCACACTTTTTTTCCTCGGTAAAGATAAGGTAGAAATCGGCATTAGCCGATTTCCCCTTTTCACCTTATTTCATTTTACAGATAATCAAATTTCTTTTGAAGATATACTCGTAGCAGCATGATTCCTACATTGATAAATCCAAATAACAATATCAAATTCACAGGCAAATATCCTCTGATTATATCTCCAAGTACTGCTATCCCAGAAAGACTTCCAACTAAAAACATTTGCGAAATTTCATCCCACATTCTTTTGTATCGTTTTATTACTTCCACGATTATCACTATCATAATTGCCAATATAAAAAGTACAGCTACGATTGCCAGAATTCTGTTAATCCATGCCTCTTTTCCTGTATATGCTATTTTCTGATTGAATCCGTTATCATAAGTCGGATATACCAGCCAGTCACAAAATCGCACATACCATATATATGGAATTTTGAAGAAATTGAGCAGTTGCCGGACCACATGAAGGCATACTTTACCCGTCTCCTCAATCATTTATCAGATGAATATGCCTGTCTTGCCGAGGCATCTTACGATGCTGGTATTGAACGAGGCTATTCCAGAGAAGAAGCCTATGAAAAATAGAATACAGAAAAGACAGAAAGCTAGTGAAAACCAAACTGGAATTCACTAGCTTATTTTAATGCCAATAATCATAAGGTGAACGATACCCTCGCTGCTGTGCTACCACCGGCTTTGGCTCGGCCTTTGATATGCTCTCCTCTGCAGCTTCTTTTGTGGCAAACAACCTATTCTTGTTTACCTGGATCCCACCGCCATTTTCAAATCTTATAATAATCAAATTTCCAGCCGGGCGCACCACCGTACACTCCCGGACTATCCTATTACTTTCTACAATATAGGCTTTATCGCCTGCTTTATATCCTGCTGCCATAAATGCCTCCTACAAAAGAAAAGGCCAGCTCAAAGGGAAATCAAAGCTGGTCATCCTTACAACCTATTTTGCTGTTACCTTCTCTCGTAAAGCGATACCATCAACAACTCCATTCACGTAATCCTGAGACGCTAATGCACTATGTACTTCCGTAGTTGCGTCCATGTATGCTCCAAGTTGCTGCTTCTGCATATCACTTAACCCTGCTTGCAAATATGATAACAGCCTATCTTCCTGCTGCTTAAGTCGGGTATATTCTTGAGACTGAATATACACACGAAGTGACTCATCAAAATTATCTTTGATGCATTCTTCCAATTCCATGTCAATCACACCTCCAATACCGGGATAAATATTGATCGGCCTGTTTAACAAAATATAAAAAACCCTAGGTAGCGAACCTAATGTTATTAGGTCAAACATATGTTCTTTTGTCAATTTTAGAATTAAAACGAATCGATTATTGTCTGGATAATATCATTAGCTTTGGCATTAGTATATTTTGCATACAATGCATCAAAAACATGCTCTAGCGTCTGCTTCTGGTCGACTGTAAACTTACTATTAAGATTCAAAACATTATATTTTGTTTTCTTTTTTCCCATATCCATAAGCAGTGATAACTTACTGAGCAGATCTGTATTGGCAACCGAATCAGAATCATCCATATCATAACTATCTAATTCTGTCCCAAGAGAAATGTCCACTCCATCTACATCCGTAACACTTTCATCAGACAAAAATTTCTTATCGCTCTGAGTTAAACTTCTTTCGTAAGATCGGTGACGTATCTGCCTTGACATTTCATTAGCCCATTCCGTGAACTGACTAAGCAGTTCTTTATAGGCACTATTTTTTTCATAGTCATCTCGTCTTGTATTCGGAATGATATCTTCATTAAAGACAAGCAACTCTCCAACCATCCAGCTATTAAATCGTTCCTCTTTATAACATTTCCTTAATGTATTCTCGTCACCAATAAGAATATTTCCTTGCCTGATCCTAATTCCCTTTATATCTTTATCCAAAACGGTTCCTAAAAAGTTTGTCTCCGCATACCAAAGCATAGCCGTAACTTTTTCGCCAGAATAAAAGGGCACGAAGTTAATATCTGATATAGAATCATTTATTTTTCTTATCCTATCAGCAAGTATTTTATTCTTGTACGGTTTGCAAATATCTATTACCGTACGGTCTGTTCTCAACTCCACATTATATTCCGCAAGTTCAACCTCCATCTGGACCAACTTTTGTTTTATCATTGAGCCCCATACAAAGTCTCTAGAAAACGGAACCGGAAGATTCTGTTGTAAATACGGGACCACCTCGGAATCATTCAGCAAATCACTTTCTGGGACTACTCCGTAAAGCTCAACTGAAAAGTAATGCTTATTAATACGCTCGGGTATTTCTTCAATTGTGAGAACACTTGATAAAACTTGATCAATCGAATCACGACTGTCCACTTGTGGAGAGAGTAAGTACTTTAATTTTTCAGCATCATATATAATACAGGATGCCTTTTCTTCTCCATGGATAGATGTCAAAAATTTCAACTTCTGACAATATCCTAATCCTGATAATCTTCCAATTCCCCTAAAGCCTCGACTATTAGAATGTCTTTTCTTGGAATTTCCTATATCTATAAGATTTGAGTAAATATCATTTGCTCCAACGCCAGTTCCATTATCTGAAATCTTTATTATCCTTTCAGATTCTGAAACCGTAATTGAGATCTTTTCTTCTCCTTTCTTTAGAATCCCCTGCTCAAGAGCCTCGTCAATTGAATCGGCTGCGTTTTGTACATACTCCCTATATAAGTCTAACGGAGATACATACAATCCGCTTGTAAGGGACTCTAGTGTGAACTTTCCAATTAATAACTGATGCTCCACTATTCTGTCTCCTATAATTCAAATATACTTATCTGATGATACAGTTCTTTAATCTGTTCTTCTATTACAGAAATTATTTGTGTATCACCAGGCTGAGCGCCATTTGTCTTTATTAATACATCTTTCAATTCATCCAAATGTAATAATAGAATTTTTCTTATTGGCGCCTCTTTTAATTCGTATGCGCTGTTCATAATAATCTGCTCCTCTTGTTTTGAAAGCAAATTACTCACGTGAAAATATGGAATGAACTGTAATAATGAGAAATCAAAATCAACTAAGCGTTTGGATTTGTTTGCCTTTATTAGCATCGTTAATTTATCATTATCATGCCCGCTGAACAGATCGATTTTTTTCAACAAATCTGTACATACTTTTTCCCCAAAATTTTCAAGTATACCGGCGATTACTTTGTATCCCGGTTTCGAACTCAGTATCGTTTCAACGATACGAGAATACATAAACGGGAGTTCTTCTAAAATAAATGTGCTAATTATTCTTTTTGTATCCTCCGTGCAATCCGAGAATACTCGAATTGTTGCACTTGGCGTAAGATAAAGAAAATACAATTTTTTCAGTTCTTCATTTTCAATTTTGTCTAACGTTTCCACGCTAAATCTATTACACCCAATATATTCCAGAACTGTATCCTTCTCGAACATCGAATAATACTTCATCCAGGTGTCGATAAGATGTCTATTTTCAGACCACTGTGTATACCGAATCTCTCTTTCAAATTTCGGCTCATCTTTTCTTTCTACAAAATGACCACGTTTATTTAACAATCTTTCAGGCATTGCAAGATACATCACGAAGTCTTCGGCTGTCTTACCAAAATCTGCCTCAAAGAAGGATCTTCCCTGGATACCTTTTCCCTGTGTTGGTATCAACATGCACTGTAGAGCTCGAAGATATTTTGCATTCCAATTAGCACCAATAAATCCTCTTTGATCATTATCTAGCGGAATATATCTCATAGGGAACGAAAAAATAGCAATTTTTCTTCCCAGCTCCTCGGTTAAATTTTCGCCAAGCTCCATAGTCAGGTGCATGCGATAGAATAAGTCCTCTGGTGTATCCGCATGATAAGAGTGCCCTTTACCAGTGAAATCCTCTCCATTGTATAAAAGGTAATTGGACATATGATCAATCCCTGCCCTTGCACACAATGTAATCGCGCGCACATATACATCTTCATCTTCAATATGATCAAAGGCGATACGTGCTGGTTTTATTGCTAATTCTCCTAACCTTTGTGCTTTATGCTCATTAAGTAAAAATGCATCTAACCCCTGGTTGAAATCAACATGTCTTACAACAGTTTTTCCTGTTTTCGGATTTACAAATGTTGCACCTTTTTCAAATCCTAATGCTTTTATCTCATCAATTATTTGATCAAATTTGGGAGATCTCAAAACATTATTATCCATCAACAAAAGGTCTCGTTTTGGTCCAAACTCTTTATCAATTCTCTTAATACTATCTGAAATAGATACATATGGCTCATATGTAGGTTCCAATGTTTTAACCGCACAAAAAGTACAGTTCATACCACAGCCCCTAGTCATATATGTAAAGTATGCATCCTCCGCAGGATATTTATACTCATCCTTTATATCGTCCAATATCCCGTAATCCAAAGGAAGTGTGTCGATACACTCCTCCCCTTTTAATCCAAGGGTACCTTCGTGATTAAGAAGTCCGGTATTATTTATTACAGTAGGAAATTCCTTTGCAATCCACTCCGGCCGCAGTGTTGCCAGGATACCTCCCGTAAAAACCTTTCCGCCTGGTTTTACTACAGACAGCGCATATTGTAATGCTTTTTTTGTATTTTCCCACTCGAAGGTAAAAAGAGTAGTTACATATACTCTATCCCATTTTTTATTTTCTAGTCCCTCCGGTAATCTTCCCTTTGCGAATCTTACATAATCGTGCATGATATAACGATGAAAATACGCAATTTTCATTAGCCCGATTGGTGGGTATTTATTTTTGTATGCCGGTTCAATTAACAATATATCTTCCACGATTAAACTCCTACGCATAGTGAAACCGTCCTGGAGCGCTATCACCAGAACGGTTTCATTATAACCATTTTCTTTTGATTTGTCGATCCCTGACTTCTCTACTATTTTTTCTTATCAATTTCTTTCATTAACTGAGTTACTGCTGTATTAATTTTTCTCAATGAAAATAATATGTCTTTACTATTGCCAACAGCCTCTTTTTTTAACTCATCGCAAAAATCTTTTTCTGAAATTAATCTCTGAAATTTTTTTACTTTTTCATAGTTGTCACCGCTTCTTCCGGTGGCCTCAAAACGTGCATGGGCCTCTTCTAAGTCGATATCACCTTTAATATAATCCTGCATTATATGCGTTGAACTTTTACCCTCATCAGAAGCAATTTTTCCCAGTATATCTCTTACGTCCTGAGCTCTGACAATTTCCCCTGTCTTTACCTGCTTTGCGAAAAACGAATCCATCTCTGGATAAGTGTTTCGATATTGTTTAATGCCTTTGTTCTGTACATACTGCTCATACATATTCCAATGAGATTGATGAGTATCATTATGCTCTACCATCAAGCCATATATCTCACAGTATTTTTTTACAGTTATCGCTGAAATACCCACTTGTTTTCCCAAGGCGGAATCCGAACATCCCAATTCCTTCTTTTGTCTATAAATATAGGCGGCTTGTTCAAATTTACTCCAATCCTTTTTAGGATTTAAATGGAATGTACCGAGAAGTGTAAATATATCTGAGTCAGAAATATCCTCTGGTAATATCTGCACCAAGACTCTAGACCATTTAAGCGGGTCATTTTTTGCTAAGATTCTGTATGCTGCCAGGCGGCTATTTCCCTCCAACACAACATATCTATCTTTTCGTTTGACCACTATCAGCGGCTCAATAAGGCCACCATTTTGCATGATTTGTGACTTCAAACTCTTAACATGGTCCAGTGAACACATTATCTCTTCAATTTCTGTCTGAGTCGGATTATCGTGTCCATTTTCATGCAATACCGAATATACTCTAGGATTATCAAGGTAAAACAATAAATCTTGTTGTAATAATTCTGTTTCGGTAACTTCAAACTTTTTCTGTCCAATAACTCTTATTCCCATACTGCCACCTTATTCATCTACTTCTTCAAATCCCAAAATGCTTTTTACAATATCTCCAAAACTATAATCAGCCACGCCTTGATAATCTCCTAAGCTGATATCTCCCTGTGATAATTCCGCTGCATTTTGCTTAGCTTTCAATAATAAGTCAACCCATTCATCTATACTGTCCTTAATAATAATATTATGAACATAGCATGTTTTTTTCTGTGAAATGCGGTGTATTCTATCCTGTGCCTGCAAATAATCATCTAGGCTGAAACCTCTATCATAGAAAATAACATGATTAGCCATTGTTAGTGTCAGACCTTCTTTTGCAGATGCTGGAGTTGCAAAGAGAATACGAATATCATCATCATGAAATTTTTGGACAGAACGATTTCTAGCATCCATATTCATTTTCCCATGTATTTTTACAGCACCTAAATCCTGATACTTTTTAGTGAAGTAATCTATATTCTCAATAAAATTACTCCATACAATACATTTTTCACCATTTGCCAATATTTTTTGAATAAGTTCATCCAACAAAGGCTCCTTTGCAGATGCTTCGCATTCCTCGTCTACCAATTTGGGATTTGATGTAACCTGTATTAAGCGAAGTAGACGCTTGACAATTGCAGAGGAATCATCAATATATCTTTCACCATCTCTTACCACTTCAGCATATAATTCAGTTCTTATCCGCTCGTACAACTCCTCTTGCATACGATTGAATTCTGTAACTTCCTGTATATATACTTTATCCGGCAGTGTAATGATTCCACTATTTTTTGTTTCGCGAACTGTAAAAGAACTTATACTATTAAAAATCTGGGAAATATTATCTTCAAACTCTTCCTGTAAATCAGTATTTCTACTAAGTTTATTGCTAAGGTCTGTTTCCTTTTTAAACTCGTTAAAATCAGCCCCCAGACTTTCTCCAAAGTCCAAAAAATATATCTGTGCCCAGATATCATATGGTCTATTGGCTACAGGTGTACCTGTCATTATAATTCTTCGCTGAAACAACGGAGCCAACTCAAAATAGGTCTTTGTTAATTTTGAATTAGGATTCTTCAATTTTGCAGACTCATCAATAATTATCCCGACATTTCTAACTTTCAAATACAATTCGAATTGTTGTTTTTCTGTTTCTAGAGTCTCAAAATTTGTCAACACCACTCTGTATGGTCCACAAAAAATTCGGTAGTTATTATTTTTATCTGTATTTAACACTGCAGGTTTTATCGAAGTATGGTCTTTAAACTCGTTAACCCAGTTTGCAACCAGCTGTTTTTTGGTAACAATTAAAGCAGTATCCATCGAACACTCTGACAGCCAATATAAAAGCACATCAATGGCAATTTTAGTTTTACCCAATCCTTGCTCATGAAAAATCGCAGCATATTCTAAATCTTTCACCGCATCTACAGCTTCTTGCTGATACGGAAAAGCCTTAAATTTGGCTATATATTTAGGCTCTCGTTTTAACTTGTTACTTTTCATAACTATACAATCATTCCAATCGCTTTTACTTCATAATCCCCAGGTATTTCTTTCTTGATTTTTCCAAGAATATTATTTGCCCTGGCCCGGTCTTCAAGAGGAACTGCCAAAACAAATGTTGCATGTCCCTGGTTTAATGAACATTTTTTCAAGTATGAGTAATATTGATTTATACTATGTTCTCTCAAAATGTCATCACTTGTTTTTGCCTCTCCTATAAACATAACACCGTTGTATTCAAAAAATACGTCTGGTCTGTATCCTTCCATTGTCAATTGAGGAAGCGGTCGTCCATCATTAATATCGGTTTCGATAAAATAACTCAACTCCTCCCCAACGCTATCTTTAATAAATCTTAAGGCGTATTCAACTAAAACCTTATGCTTATTTGATTCTCCCATATCAGTTACCATCAATTTCATCTAAGACTATGCTCTGCACTGTCTCAACTACTTTTCGTAGTGCGTTTAATTTTTCCTCATACTCAGCATCTGTTTTTAGCTTAAGGACCTCCACATGTGTAATGTCAAACATTCTCTTTGAAAGTTCATTGGCCAACATCTCGTAGGTAACATTTTTCAGAGAATCCGGTGTGATATCCTCAGCTTCTAAAATTTTCTTAGCCGCAGCCGTGTCATGCTTTAAAAAAGCCTGCCTTGCTCTTTTACTATTCAGAATCTGTGGTAATCGTCTCACGTCTTCTAATCGAGAGAATTTTTCATCTACCATCCATTGTGCAAAATCAGTTTTGTCATATCCATGTAGCTGAAGACTTTCCACAACATTCTTTTTTTGTAATTCAACAAAGCCGGAAAATTTCTTTTGATCGAACTGTGTGTCATCCTCACATAGTGGAGCATATATATCTCTCATATCTTTATATGCTTGAATCATGTAGCGAATTTCTGATGCTTTTGAGGATCCACCACAATACGCCAAAAGTTCTTTCATAGGCATTTTCTCTTCGTCCGAAAGAAAGGTTAAATATTTCGCCTTGGCATAAGCATCCCAATCTCTTGGTCCAACCAAATGTGCCTGTAACCGAATTGAGTGCATTTCATTATTTTCGAGATTCTCATAGATGATAGCCCTGATTTTATTCCAATTTCCTGGCACATTGTCCCTAATAAAATCTCTATATATTTGCAGACGAGTGTTACCCTCGATAACTACGTATCTGCCATCCGGAAAGTGATTTACAATAATTGGATTAATGATTCCACCATGCTCCTTGATAGACTCCTTTAAACTTGCACAACTGTCAGTTCCAGTTCCTAGCAGCATAGCAAGTAATTCTCCTGATCTGCTTTCTTCCGGATAGTTTTGTAAATAATTTTGTATACGCGGATTTGTA
This sequence comes from Blautia sp. DFI.9.10, assembly GCF_024461705.1. NCBI lineage: Bacteria > Bacillati > Bacillota > Clostridia > Lachnospirales > Lachnospiraceae > Blautia > Blautia sp. DFI.9.10. The sequence goes on along the minus strand of NZ_JANGAA010000004.1, from coordinate 18,901 downwards.
AAATCCAAATCTAATAAAGCTGTATCAATCTCAGTATATGAACTCATTTAGCGCCCTCCTCTATCTCATCACTATTTTTTCTTGTACGCCTGGGATCTTCAGGCTTTATCGCATTATCAGGTATTAGCCATGTATTTCCCTTCATAATCGCTCCTTCGATCCGCCCATTTGTACAGTATGTTGTTACTCTTCGTCTGGAGAGCCCCCACTTTTTTGCCATTTCGGTTGTTGTTAAAAGTTCCATATACTTCCTCCATATTACAATGACAACATATTTATTATAATCCTTTAGAGGAACACTTTCAATGGAATATCTTGTACAAATGGTAAAATCCGCGGACACGCTTTATGCCGATAAAGTTTCGGCGCACAAGCAGTTGTCCGCGGATTTTACTTACACCCCTTGTGGGGAAATTCTATATTCTCATAATTTTTCGCTAAAAACACAGGTTCATATCCTGCGATAATCGCCGGAAACCCACTTAAACTGGGGCTTTTCTCGAGAGTAAACAGACCGTCTCGACATGCGTACTCTGCGGAAACATATCCGTAGTAGAAACCCGCATCAACTCATAATCCTCCGCACAAAGCACCTTCAGATCCCTGGCTAACGTAGCACTATCACAGCTCACATAAACAACCCTCTCCGGTTTCATCTTAAGGATCGTATTCAGAAGTACCTCATCACAGCCCTTCCGTGGCGGGTCTACCACGATAACGTCTGCATAAACGCCATTCTTCTCATACTCTCTCGGCAGCACTTCCTCTGCTTTTCCGACAAAAAACTCTACATTCTCAATGCCATTGAGCTTCGCATTCTCTCTTGCATTGTCAATGGCCTGTGGTACGATCTCCACGCCGCGGACGAATTTTGCTTTCTGGGCCAGGAACAGGGAGATAGTTCCGATTCCGCAGTACAGATCCCAGACAGTTTCATTTCCCGTAAGGCCGGCGTACTCCAGAGCCTTTCCATAAAGTTTTTCAGTCTGGATGGGATTGACCTGGAAAAAGGACAGGGGAGAGATCTGATAGGAAATATCTCCGATGCTGTCCGTTATATAGGACTGTCCCCAAAGGAGGCGAAGCTGGTCGCCCAGGATCACATTGTTTCGTTTTTTATTGACATTGATGGTGATGCTGGTCATTTCCGGAATTTCACAGAGTGATTCCACAAGAGCCTTTTCTGCAGGGATCTTATCTCCATTTAAGATCAGACAGACCATCATCTCATCTGTATGGAAGCCATAACGAATCATAATATGACGTACAAGACCTTTTCCCGTGGCCTCATCGTAGGGCTGTACATGATATTTTTCCATGTGTCCGATCACACGGTCCAAAACCTCTTTATTCTGTTTCACTCCCAGAATACATTCTCGGTTATCAATGATGGAGTGGGTTCTTCCTGCATAAAAGCCTGTGATGATCTTTCCGTCTTTATTTTTTCCTACCGGAAACTGTGCCTTGTTTCGATAATGATAGGGGTCTTCCATCCCCATGATCGATTCCATATCAAGATTCTGAAAACCTCCGATTCTTTCCAGATGTCCACGAACCTTTTTCTCTTTAAATTTCAGCTGCTGCTCGTAGGATAATGCCTGAAGCTGGCATCCTCCGCACTGGCGGGCAATAGAGCAGGCAGGTTTCACACGGTATGGAGACGGTGTGATCACCTCCATCAGGCGGCCATAGCCATAGTTCTTTTTTGCCTTGATGATCTTGGCTTTGATCCGGTCTCCGATCACGGCGTCTTTCACAAAAACGGTGAAGCCATCGGCTTTCCCGATACCTTCACCGTCAACTCCGCAATCCTCTATATCTAAAGTGAGTATATCGTTTTTACGGAATTCCATGTATTAAATATCTCCTGTTCTTCTTAAATTGGACTCAAAAAGCCGGTTGAAACCAAGCCATTCTTTTTTGCCTTTGTCTGCGTGGAAAATTTCTGTCAGTGTCTCCATCCTTGCATCTGTATTATCTGCCAGATTCAGGGCAACTGCCTCCGCAAGTGCCGGTTTCTTGGGAGAACCGTACTCCAGCTCACCATGATGTGCAAGAATACAGTGGATCACCTGATTTTCAAGCTTCTCCGGAAAATCAGGGATCTCTTTTGCAAGATCATGTACCATCTGTGCCCCGATCACAATATGTCCCAGAAGCTGTCCCTCATCTGTATAATCATTCATCGGAAAAGCAGAAAGCTCCTTCGTTTTGCCCACATCATGAAGAAGTGCGGTTGTGATCAGAAGATCACGGTTTAAAACCGGATATGCATTTGCCATGTAATCACAGAGACGTGTCACTCCAAGAGTGTGTTCCATCAGTCCGCCGATAAAGCCGTGATGTACGGTCTTGGCTGCAGAATGTCCCTCAAATATCTTCATAAATTCCTGATCTTCTACAAAAAGCTTCTTCAGAAGCTGGGAAAGATAGGGATTCTTCACACTGTTGATAAGCTCTCGCAGCTGGCTCTGCATATCATCCACACTGTTCTCACTGGTAGGAAGATAATCTGCCGGATCATACTCCCCTTCTCCTGCCTTGCGTGCTCTCTTGATATTCAGCTGCATGGCGCCTGCAAAGCTTGTCACATCTCCCATGATCTCAATGTAATCCAACGCATCAAACTCATCAATTCCCAGAGAATTGGGATCCCAGATCTTACCATCGATCACACCTGTTTTATCCTGAAGGATCAGATTCTCATAGGGCTTGCCATTCTTCGTTGTAGCTGCCTGTTTCTGTTTGCAGAGATAGATCCCGTTTACTCTGTCTCCCTCATGTAATTCATTTAAAAAACGCATAAAATTCTTGCCTTTCTGTTCTTTTTACTTTCAAAGCAGACATACTCACGAACACATCCGCTTCACACTTTGCATTCATAGCCAGACTTTCTTTATGATCTTTGGCCGCATCCCGGTCCAGGCTTTCTGGCATTTCTGCACAGTTTCCACTTACTTCCGGGCTTTATTCAGTATCATAACACATTTTACTTTCCTTTGCTATGGAAATCATGTAAAATAGGAAACGAAGTGTTTTTTTGCATATCCTGTGTTACGCAGAAAAACACGGAATCAACAGAAGTAACAAAAAGGAGTAACTACAGCAACAATGAACAAAAAAGCATACAAAGCACTTGAATACTATAAAATCATAGATCTGCTCACAGACAAGGCCTCCTCCCCCATGGGAAAGGATCTCTGTCGGAAGCTTACCCCTTCCACAGACATTGAAGAGATCCGGTCCATGCAGCTGCAGACACACGATGCCCTTGCACGCCTGTTCAAAAAAGGCGGCATTTCCTTCGGCAGTGTCAAGGACATCCGTGGCACATTAAAACGTCTTACTGTTGGCAGCGCCCTGAATGCACCGGAGCTGCTTTCTGTCTGCAGTCTTCTTGAGAATACCGGTCGTGTAAAGGCCTATTCCAGAAGTGACCGTGATGACGGAATGACCGATTCCCTTGACGGAATGTTTGCGGCACTGGAACCTCTGACACCCCTTAGCACAGAGATCCGCCGCTGTATCCTTTCTGAGGATGAGATCAGTGACGATGCCAGCAGCACGCTTCGTCAGATCCGCCGCAGCATCAAAGCCACCAACGACCGGATACACACCCAGCTTTCTTCTCTGGTTGCAGGAAGTGCCAGGAATTATCTTCAGGATTCCGTTATCACCATGCGCGACGGTCGCTACTGTATCCCGGTAAAAGCTGAATATAAAGGCCAGGTTCCCGGTATGATCCACGACCAGTCCGCCACAGGTTCCACTCTTTTCATTGAGCCTATGGCTGTTGTCAAGCTGAACAACGACATCCGCGAGCTGGAGCTGAAAGAGCAGAAAGAGATCGAAGTGATCCTTGCATCCTTAAGCCAGCAGGTAGCTGCTGAGCTGGAGGCTATTCACGCAGATCTTTCCATCATGGTACAGCTGGACTTTATTTTTGCCCGTGCCGCACTTGCCATGGACATGAACGCCAGTGAACCTGTTTTCAACACAGAAGGCCGGATCCGGCTTCGCCAGGCCCGTCATCCACTGATCGATAAGAAAAAAGCCGTTCCTATTGACATCCGTCTCGGGGATGATTTTGACCTCCTGGTTGTCACCGGACCAAACACCGGTGGTAAAACTGTTTCTCTGAAAACCGTAGGTCTTCTTACCATGATGGGACAGTCGGGTCTCCATATCCCGGCGCTGGATCGTTCCGAACTTGCACTTTTCCGCGAGGTTTATGCTGATATCGGAGATGAGCAGAGCATTGAACAGTCCTTAAGTACCTTCTCCTCTCATATGACAAACGTGGTTTCCTTCCTGAAATCCGCAGATCAGGATTCCCTGGTCCTCTTCGATGAGCTTGGTGCAGGTACGGACCCTACCGAGGGTGCCGCTCTTGCCATTGCGATCCTGTCACATCTTCACGAGCAGGGTATCCGTACCATGGCAACCACCCATTACAGCGAACTGAAGATCTATGCCCTCTCCACTCCAGGTGTGGAAAATGCCTGCTGTGAATTCGATGTGGAAACCTTACGTCCGACCTATCGCCTTCTGATCGGTGTTCCGGGAAAAAGTAACGCATTTGCCATTTCTTCCAAGCTGGGGCTTCCGGATTTCATCATCGACAAAGCAAAGGAACAGATCAGCGAGCAGGATGAATCTTTTGAAGATGTTCTGACATCCCTGGAGCAGAGCCGTGTCACCATCGAAAACGAGCGTGCTGAAATTGCCCGTTACAAAGAGCAGGTAGAAGAGCTGAAAAAATCCCTTCAGGAAAAAGAAGAAAAACTGGATGAACGTAAAGAGCGGATTCTCAGAGAAGCCAATGAACAGGCACATGCGATCCTCCGCGATACCAAGGAATACGCAGATCAGACCATGAAGCTTTTCCATAAATTCCAGAAGGATCACGTAGATACCGCTTCCGTGGAAAAAGAGCGCCAGAACCTGAAAAAACGTATGTCAAAAGCCGAAAATGGAATGTCTTCCAGACAGCAGAAGCAAAAGCCAAAGAAACAGCTGAAGCCATCCGATCTTTCTCTTGGCGATACCGTAAAGGTGCTCAGCCTGAATCTGAAAGGAACAGTTTCCAGTCATCCGGATTCCAAAGGATATCTCTTTGTGCAGATGGGTATCATCCGTTCCAAGGTTCATATCTCCGATCTGGAGCTTGTGGACGAGCCGGTGATCACCACTCCGTCCATGCAGCGTACCGGCGCCGGAAAGATCCGTATGTCCAAGGCAGCCAGCATTTCCACAGAGATCAATCTTCTGGGAAAAACCGTAGATGAGGCAGTTGCAGAGCTGGATAAATATCTGGATGACGCCTATATCGCACACATGAAATCCGTCCGTATCGTTCACGGAAAAGGTACCGGCGCCCTCCGCAAAGGTGTCCACAATTACCTGAAGCGCCAAAAGCACGTAGCTTCCTTCCGTCTCGGCGAATTCGGAGAAGGCGATGCCGGCGTGACCATTGTAGAATTCAAGAAATAAAAAGGAGCTGAAGCCATGGCTACAAAACAGAAAATCCTCATTGTTGACGATGACAACAACATTGCAGAGCTGGTTGCTCTCTATCTCACAAAAGAATGCTTTGAGACTAAGATCGTAAATGACGGCGAGGAAGCCCTGAAGCAGTTCCATATTTTTCACCCGGATCTGATCCTTCTGGATCTCATGCTTCCGGGCATTGACGGATACCAGGTATGCCGTGAGATCCGTCACACCTCCGATGTACCGATCATTATGCTTTCCGCCAAGGGAGAAACCTTTGACAAAGTCCTGGGACTGGAACTTGGAGCGGATGATTACATCATCAAGCCTTTTGACTCCAAAGAGCTGGTGGCACGTGTCCGTGCGGTACTGCGCAGATTTCATGTAAAATCTCCGTCTACCGCGCCAAAGGAAAAATGTGTTTCCTATCCGGATCTGGTGATCAACCTGACCAACTATTCTGTAACTTATATGGGACACCAGATCGATATGCCGCCAAAGGAGCTGGAGCTTCTCTATTTCCTGGCAGCTTCTCCCAATCAGGTTTTCACAAGAGAACAGCTTCTGGATCACATCTGGGGCTATGAATACATTGGCGATACCAGAACCGTAGACGTTCACATCAAACGTCTACGTGAGAAGATCAAGGATAACCCAAACTGGGCTCTTTCCACAGTCTGGGGGATCGGTTACAAATTTGAGGTAAAGGATTCATGAAACAGCATCTTTATACTAAACTGCTGATCCTGTACTTTATGCTGGGCGGAATCTGCTTTCTGCTGCTTTCCTCCGGTGGCTCCTACCTGGTAGAAAAAAGGCTGGAGCGCTCTACCGGAGAGTCCCTTTACCGCACTGCCAGCCAGCTGGTTTCCAAAAATGAACTTCGTCAGGCTGTAAAAAGCCCCAAAAACGAATCCCTCACCCTGGCTCTTTCCTCTGCAGCAGCCTTTCAAAATGCAGATTTCTGGGTTATGGATACAGATGGGAACGTTCTGATAAACACAAACCAGCAGTCCTCTGATTCCGGTGATATCACCGTCAGGAACTTCCGACCGGAAGATTACGAAGATACCTGCTATTCCTCCGGTACGTTTTACGGGACATTAAAAACCACACAGCTAAGCACAGTCGTTCCCATAAAAGATACGGATCTGGTGACTGGTTATCTGGTGATCCACTACCCTATGAAAAACCTCTACGAAAGCCGCAGCAATATCGTAGAGGTTATGGTCCTGATCTTTATTGTGATCTATGCACTGTTTTTCAGTTTTCTTCTGATCTATTTTTACAGGGTCCACAAACCTCTGAAAGAAATCTTAAAGGGTGCCCTGGAATTTGCCAACGGAAATCTTACCTACACGATCCCCGTAGATTCTGAAGATGAGATGGGATATCTTTCCCACTCCCTGAATTACATGGCAGACAAGCTGAACAAAAACGGAGAGTATCAACGACAATTCATTTCCAATGTGTCCCATGATTTCCGCTCGCCTCTGACCTCCATCAAAGGCTATGTGGAAGCCATGCTGGACGGTACCATCCCACCGGAAATGCAGGAACGTTATCTGAAAGTCATTGCTTTTGAATCCACCCGTCTGGAGAAGCTTACTCGAAGTCTCCTTACCTTAAACGAACTGGATGTCAAAAAGCGTATGATGCATATGCGACGTTTTGATATCAATGAAACGATCCGTACCACAGCCGCCACCTTTGAGGGAACCTGTTCGGAACGAAACATCCGTCTGGAGCTCCTCCTTGCGGGAAAAGAGCTTTTTGTCCGTGCAGATATGGAACAGATCCAGCAGGTACTGTACAATTTATTGGACAATGCGGTAAAATTCAGCAGCGACAATTCTTCTATCACACTGGAAACCACAGTCAATCATGGCAAGGTTTTTGTCTCAGTCAAAGACCATGGAAGCGGAATTCCAAAGGAAAGTCTTTCCAGGATCTGGGATCGTTTCTATAAGATCGATGCCTCCCGTGGAAAAGACCGCAAGGGTACCGGGCTTGGCCTTGCCATTGTAAAAGAGATTATCAACGCTCATAAGCAGAATATCAATGTGATCAGCACCGTAGGTGTTGGAACAGAATTTATCTTTACACTGGAAAAAGCAAAATAAAACATCAAAAAACCTCTGATCCGGAAGGCTGTAAAAGAAATATCTCTCAATATCTCCTACAGTATTTCCGGATCAGAGGTTTTTATTTACTCTTTGCAGGCTTATTTCCAATCGTAATTTCTCAGATGGCCTTCCAGATTCATATGCGTAAAATTATGCTGTCGCAGCGCCTCATAAAGCACAATGGCAACTGAATTGCTTAAATTCAGGGAACGGATATCTCCGATCATCGGAATCCGCACGCAGGTTTCCTGATTGTTTACCAGGATATCCTCCGGGATTCCCGCACTCTCCTTGCCAAACATAATGAAACAGTCATCCTCATACTGCACATCTGTATAAGTCTGAGGTGCCTTGGTGGTTGCGTAATAAATCTTTGCTCCCGGATTCTTTTTGAGAAAATCCTCATAGTCTAGATATCTGGTCACATCCAGATGTTCCCAATAATCCATACCTGCACGCTTGATGGCCTTTTCATTCAGGCGAAAACCAAGCGGTTCGATCAGATGCAGCCTGGTTCCTGTTGCCACACAGGTTCTTCCGATATTTCCTGTATTTGCCGGAATTTCCGGCTCATGGAGCACAATATTCAAAACTCCCATTTATTTTTTTCCTCTTTTCTACATAGCATTAAATATACAAAATATGCATTCGCAATCCGCTTCGCTGCTTGCTCATGAAATCAAAAAGCCAAGCTTTTTGGTCTCATCTTCTGCCGGGCGTTCCAGATATCTGGCATTTCCGCCGCTGTAAAGAAGCCTGTTATTTCCGGAATCGGTCTGCCCGATCACTGCTGCCATAATCCCCTCTCGCCGCAACTGCTGCACAAACGCATCACCGCCATGGATTCCCATAAGAATACTTCCGCCGGAAAGCAGCTTGTACGGATTCACATCAAGGATCTCACAGATCTCTATGGTTTCCTGTCGGATGGGCACACTTCGAAGATCTGCACTAAGACCTACTCCGGATGCCTCCGCCATTTTCCAGAGGGCAGCAAGAAAGCCGCCTTCTCCCATCCGATATCGGGCACTGGCTCCGGATTCTTCCGCCATTTTCCAAATTTTATCATTCTCTGTTCCTGTTCCGTAAACCTCAGGAAGCTTTACAGCATCCTCGAGAAACCGTTCTGCAAAAAACTCCCGCAGCCTGTCATGATAATTCTTTGTGATCCATGCAGTTCCTTCTGCTGCCACAGGGCCTGCCACGATCAGCTCGTCTCCCGGCATAAGCCGTCCGTCTATCTCTGCCTGAAGCGCCTCCAGTGCTTTTTTTCCAAGTTTCATAACTGCCGCCTTAATAAATGATCAGCGAAAGCACAGTCGGAACTACCATTGCCAGTACCAGAATAACTGCGATGATCGCTGTGATCACTTTTCTTTTTTTCGGATCAAACATTCCCATAATTATCATTCACCTCATCTGTAATATCCGTTAATTGCGCATTGTTGGTCAAAGGATCCCTGTCTGTATAATCAAAAAGAAGCTTCTTTCCATCCCGGAACACCTCGATATGGGCGGTTTTCGGGATTTTTTTCGCTTTCCGGTAATCCCAGATCAGCCGCTCATACGGCTTCTGGTCTGAAGCAAAGGATGGCCTGCTCTTTAAATTCTCTCGAAGATAAAGATCCAGGAGCATTACATCGGAAAGTGCTTCCGACGGGATCTCTTTCTGTTCTCCGGCAAACTCCATAAGGATCTCATAGCGCCTCATCCTGGAATGAGAGATCTCCGAGTATCCTTTTTTCTCATAAAATCTGCCAAGTGCCTCATACATCCGGAAAGGATCGTCAAAATACTTCTCCAGAAATACAAGGGTATTTTTGAACTGCCCACTATTATAATACACTTCCACCATACTTTCCACCATTTTCAGCCTTAAAATCTCCCCGTAGGTCAGCCAGGCTGTGGAAAGTACCTCATAGGGTTCCCGATCCTTGTAAAGAATCTGATATTCCCCTGTCATTTCCATCATGTGTGAGCCCTTCAGCACCTTCAGAAAACCAAGCTGAAACTGTTCCGGACGCAGTGCGTAAACATCGCAGAAGGACTTGTGGAAGCTGTCGTATCCCTCATAGGGAAGTCCTGCGATCAGATCCAGATGCTGGTGGATATTTCCAAAGCTGTGGATCTGCTCTACAATCCCTTTCAGCTTTTCAAAATCCATGGTTCTACGAATGGCTTTGATGGTCTGAGGATTGGTGGACTGTACACCAATCTCCAGCTGGATCAGGCCCGGACGCATGGTTTTCATCAGCGCCAGCTCCTCCGCACGGAGAAGATCTGCTGAAATCTCAAAATGAAAATTGGTGATCCCGTTATCATTCTCCGTAATATACCTCCAGATCTCCATGGCATGGTCATGCTTGCAGTTGAAGGTACGATCCACAAATTTGACCTGAGGAACTTTATTATCAATAAAAAACTGCAATTCCTTTTTTACAAGCTCAATATCACGGAACCGAAGCTTCTTATCTATGGAAGAAAGGCAGTAGCTGCAGGAAAAGGGGCATCCCCTGCTGCTCTCATAATAAATAATGCGGTTTTTAAACTCTGTAAGATTGCTGTATGCAAACGGAACTTTACTTAAATCCATCAATTCCCGCCAGCCCGTGTGTACAATATCCCTGCCTTTGTTTTCATCACGAAAAGCTACTCCGCGGATCCCGCTCAAAGTTTCCGGTTTTCTTTCTATATAATAACCTGCCAGTTCATGGAAGGTTTCCTCTCCTTCTCCCACCATCACTCCAAAAAACGCAGGATTCTTTTTCAGAAATTCCACCGCATCGTAGGATACCTCCGGGCCTCCTGCCCAAAACTCCACCTGTGGAAGGATTTTCTTAAGATCCGGCACCAGCTCCCTGACAAAGGAAATATTCCAGATATAGCAGGAAAAGCAGACCACATCCGGCTGCTCCAGATAAATATCTTTTAAAATGTCATCCCTGATCTGATTGATCGTATACTCTTTGACCACAACCCTGGAGCTGTATTCTCCGGAACAGGATTTCAGGTTATATACCGCAAGATTGGAATGGATATATTTTGCATTGCATGCTGCAAGTAAGATTTTCAAATTTTATATTCTCCTAACTTCTGTCGGATAATTTCTTTCCCCGGCAGTTTTCATTATTTCTCTGTTGATCCTTTTCGCTTTATGATTATAACGTTCCCGCCACCGGATGTAAATAGAAAAACAGGGGTTACTGTTCACTGGTAATATTCCGCGAGGTGTTTTTTGTGAGCGAAGATCACAGAAAACCCGAGACATACCGCGCGAATTTATGCGATCAGCATAAATTCTGTGCATCGCGAAGCGTGTTGCTGAGAACGGAGTGAACAGTAACAAACAGGGATTTCCCTCCTGCCGCAAAAATGCCGTTTTTGTTGTATTTCCATCCAAACAGCGTTAAAATGAGTACTATATATTTTTATAAAGGAGTAATCTTTTTATGGATCGAAACAGCTGTCTGAATTATTTTCAGGCGTTTCCCTTCTGGGAACATATGACGGAAGAAGATCGGAATTTTCTTCTTGATAACATTCGCGAGCTTCATTACCCGGCAGGTGCTGCCATACAGTCTGAAGAGCGCCAGTGCCTGGGAACTCTTTTTCTTCTGAAGGGAGTTCTCCGTGTTTATCTACTGTCCGCTCAGGGAAAAGAAGCAACCCTTTACCGTTTAAGGGACAGTGACATCTGCACTCTTTCCGCCTCCTGCATGCTTTCTGCCATTACATTTGATGTACAGATCGATGCAGAAACAGACTGTGATCTGCTTCTGCTTCCGGCAGTTCCTTTTTCCCGGCTGATGAAAAACAATATCTATCTGGAAAATTTCATCTACAAACGGACAACTGAACATTTCTCAGATGTGATCGCAGGAATCGAACGGACATTTTTTATGACCCTGACTCAGAGAATCGCAGCCTTTCTTCTGGATGAAGCTGCAGATACCGGTTCCGATGAGCTCGCTCTCACACAGGAAGCCATCGCCCGCTCCATCGGAAGTGCCAGAGAAGCTGTCAGCCGCAGCCTTAAAAAAATGAATAAAGACGGCTCTATCCAGATCTCACGGGGATCGATCCGCATTCTGGATAAAAGACGTCTTTATGAAATGATGAATACTTTTTAATTTGAAGATGTTTTAGGTGCCGGCTGCAAGATCCACCAGAACAGCATCGGCATAATAGTCATTACCGGCCACATATAACGGATCATCCCATTTACAGGAGACACAAGACATATCAGTATATTCAGCACCGGTATGGCAAAGATCAGGAGTTTTTTCCATTGCTTCTTCACCAGAAGATATCCCATCAGCAACAGAGTAAGCCAGGTATACGTTCCTGCACTTAAGATAAGTCCCAGCCCAGGTGCACGCATCCATAATTCATCATAAAGCCTGAATAGATACTGGATCTTTTTTGGGCCCACATAGCTGACATCGATCCCGGATTTTTTCTGATACAGTTTATCTATGTAAAACCGGTACACGCCCTGCTGTCCTCTTCCCATATGGAACGGATCATTATAACTGTAGATATTATTCAATGTCGCCTGGATATATACTCCCGGATGACGACGGAACATGGCAAACCAGGCTTTAAAATAATCTTTCATGTATCCATCCAATTTAGGATCATTATCATCATCTCTGAACCTAAATGTAATTTTCACAGGATCCGACAGTTCCGGATTATACTTCTCGGCAAGAACATCATAATCCAGGATCCTGTTGATCGCTTTCTTCTCACTTGCGGTTACATCATCCGGATATTCTCTCAGATATCGGGCAGTCTGCTGAAACGGTACCGAAAGCATTTCACATCGGGATCCAGGTGCCACGCCAAGGGCAGGTGCTACCCCCTTTTCTACGCCCAGATAACAGGCAAAAACACAGACAGCCACAATAAATGCATATTTCCTCGCGCCCTTTACCAGGAAGAAAAACAAAAGGATCAAAGAAGGCAGGACTAGATGAATGCCATTATTTCGGGTAAGACAAACACTGATTCCCAGAAGAAATAAATATACTGCCTTTCTCTTGGAAAAGGAATGACAAATATCTATATACACTGCAAAATACAAAGTAATGACTGCCGTATATAATCCATCTTTGATCACTGCCTGCGCATAGCTTCCAAATATGGGAACAAATGCAAACAGCAGAACAGTACCAAAAAGTATCCATTTTGGAGCCTTCCATCTGTACAGATAGCGGACTACCGCACTGTAACACCAGATTTCCACAGAAGTAAACACAATGATGATCAGAAACACTCCAAAATTATAACACCAGATAGTTTTTCCAAGTGTCAGCAGTCCACCCATGATCATCGTCAGGACCCATGGATGATGATTGTCCAGCGGCATAGCTCCCAAAAATACATCCAGCTGCCGAAATCCATCTGCCGGGATCGAACCTGGGAGAAATGCCAGGATAAACGGTGTCCATCCAATGATCATAGATATCTTTGCCAGGCGGAACCACATTACTTCTTCCTCTCTGGCCGGGATACGCCCGCAGGCCTTTCGGAAAAACTCCATCTCAGGAATCCTCCAGAAATAAGTGATTCCCATATCACAGATAATATAAAATCCTATAAAGCATCCGGCTGAGATCAGGATCTGTTTCTTTGCGCCAAACAGAAAATCCCAGTTTCCATTTGTAAAATAAGAAGTTCCAAGAAGCATTCCCGCCGAAAAGATCACTGCCAAAACATGTGCCTGCCAGTTTCTGTATTTCCGGTAGCCCTCCCATCCTTTCACGTATAAAATAAGAAGCAGGATCCATGCAAGCAAGCTCGTGCATCCCAATCCATTATAAACATCGCTCATTTTTTCTACAGAAGTATTTCCATCCATTGGAAGGCCCGTAAAAGAAAAGGCCAGCGCTGTGATCATTGCCGCGATCACAGGCACTGCATTCTTTTTTATTATTTTCTCATCCATATTTTTATTAACCCTTGTCTAAAATTTTCAGTAAACCAACAATGCTCCGGAAACCGTTTCGGTTCCCAGAGCTGTATCTGTTTTTTCTGTTTTCTGTTTTGGTTACTGAAGCGCTGCCTCAAGCTCTGTCTTTGATGTCAGTCCCACAAAACGTGCGGTCTCTTTTCCTTCTTTGAATACCAACAGTGTGGGGATACTCATGATCTTGTACTGCTGTGCCAGTGATGGCTCTTTGTCTACGTCAACCTTGCCAACCTCATATCCGGCTTCTGCAAGCTCTTCCACGACCGGAGCCTGACGTCTGCATGGTCCGCACCAGGTTGCCCAAAAATCTACCAGTACCGGCTTTTCTGCCTTTAATACCTCTGTTTCAAAATTGTCTGTTGTAAAAACTTTTGCCATGATAAAATTCCTCCTTGATCCTGTATTTATTTTTAGTATCAGCTTATGCTTACGCCTTCAGAAGCTTCCGCACATACTGACAGGCGGAAAGTCCTGCCTGGGCACCGTCATGAACAGCTTTTGCCACCTGGAGAAGTCCACCGGTGCAATCACCCGCTGCATACAGTCCCGGAACTGTAGTCTCCATCTCTTCATTGACCCGAATATTTCCTTTTTCATTCAGTTCCGCTCCGATCTGGCGGGCCATCTCCGAGCTTCCGGCTGTACCAAGTGCTACAAAGACTCCCTCTGCCGGCACAAAAGAATCTGCTCCGGTACCTGCTTCCTGCATGGACACATCACTTTTTAGGCGGATGCCGGAAACACGCTCATCCCCTTCGATCGCCTGGATCTTCATGGTGTTAACCGGAAGCGGATTTTCTCTTGAAAATTCCGGTTTCTTTCCATCTGTAAAGATCGTCACACGGGAAGCGGTATGGGAAAGTTCTTCTGCTTCATGAAGAGCAAAATCACTGTTTCCAAGCACTGCCACTTCTTTTCCTCTGTAAAAAAATGCGTCACATACTGCGCAGTAACTGACACCTTTTCCCTCAAATTCCTTTACTCCCGGAATCCTGGCAGAAGCTCTCCTGCTTCCGGTTGCCAGGATCACGCTGCGTGCCTCAAAATCTCCTGCGGTAGTTTTCACCTCAAAAGTATCAAAACCACCCATTCCCACAACCTGGTCATCCAGGATCCGTACTCCAAGTGCTCTTGCCTGGGCAAGACCTCTTTCGAAAAGCTCTCTGCCGGACAGCGGCTGCTCCAGTCCGTAATAGTTCTCGATCTTCTCCGCTTTTTCCAGTGAACCGATCCCTGTATTTATGATCAGCGGATCCATATTTCCTCTTGCCGCATAAAGTGCTGCCGAGATCCCAGCCGGACCTGCTCCTATGATAATGATATTCTCCATTTCAGACACCTGCTTTCTTCTTCGTTTGGATCTGTTCTATAATATACGCTTCGCATTAGTCTGTTTCTGTGATCAGGTCACTTTTCCTTCACAGAAGTCATTATATCACATTCCCCCAAAATTACACCTTTTTTTCAATAGCTTTTATTTGCGTCTGTTTCTCTTCTATGCTATTATTATAACGACTTTAACCAATTAAATGAATCAAGATGATACCCCTGCGGGATCATAAATATCTGCTTGACCTGTAAGGAAACAGATTCGTTATATTTATCAATAGATCATGAATCATAAAAAGGAGCCTAATCTCTATGAGAAATTTTGAATATTTTACCCCTACCCGGGTTATTTTCGGAAAAGATACACACCTTAAGATCGGCACTGTTCTAAAAGAGCAGAACTGCAACAAAGTACTGATCCATTATGGCAGCCACAGTGCAGTAAGCTCCGGTCTGATCGATGAGATCCGATCTTCTCTGGATGAAGCTGGAATTTCCTATGTCACTCTTGGCGGTGTGGTTCCCAATCCCCGTCTCTCCAAGGTACGTGAGGGTATTGAGCTTTGCCGCAAAGAACAGGTTGATTTTCTTTTGGCTGTTGGCGGTGGCAGCGTTATTGATTCCTGCAAGGCCATCGGCTATGGACTTGCCAATCCGGATACAGATGTATGGAATTTTTTTCTCCGCACCGAAACCCCAAAAGCCTGTCTTCCTGTAGGCGTTATCCTGACGATCGCAGCTTCCGGAAGTGAAATGAGCGGATCCTGTGTGATCACCAATGAAGAGGGCTGGCTGAAACGAAGTAGTGCCCGCAACGATCTGTGCCGCCCACGTTTTGCTATTTTAAATCCCCGCCTCACCTATACCCTGCCGCAATATCAGACCGAAAGCGGCTGTGTGGATATCCTGATGCATACTATGGAACGGTACTTTGTAAATATCGAAACCATGGAGATCACCGACAGTATCAGCGAATCTCTGATGCAGACCATGATCTATAACTCCCGGATCCTGATGAAGGAGACGGATAATTATACTGCACGGGCAGAGATCATGTGGGCCGGCAGTCTTTCCCACAATGGACTTACCGGCTGCGGAACCGGCGGTGGTGACTGGGCCTGTCACCAGCTGGAGCATGAACTGGGCGGCACCTACGATGTGGCTCACGGAGCCGGTCTTGCCGCTTTGTGGGGAAGCTGGGCACGTTACGTTTATGATGCAAATCCGGAACGCTTTGCCCAGTTTGCAGTCAATATCTTTGACATTCCCTGCAGTACCGACTTCAACAAAACTGCTCTTGCCGGCATAGAAGCCATGGAAGATTATTTCCGTTCCATCCAGATGCCTACCAGCCTTCATGAGCTTGGTCTTGATCTTACAGAAAAGGAGATCCATGATCTAGCGTTTAAATGCAGCTTTGAAGACACCCGTACCATCGGTGTGTTCAAACAGCTGAACATGAAAGATATGGAAAAAATCTATCTTGCTGCCAGATAAATCTGTAGCCATAATATTGCAGATGTTTTTTTGAAAATCAGATTTTTCAGAAAAACATCTGCTTTTTTTATTTTTTCCTTGCATTCTCTACATAAATGTGTTAAAGTAACAAAGTACTCGAAAGAGACATGCCCAGATAGCTCAGTTGGTAGAGCAGAGGACTGAAAATCCTCGTGTCGCTGGTTCGATTCCGGCTCTGGGCATTATTTTTTTACTCTGATCGCAGAATAGCCTCTGCTGGTCAGAGTTTTTTTATACAAAAAACTGCTGCAAATCCCTTGTGGAATCTACAGCAGTCTTTTTCTGATCACTGAAGCAAATAAACTTCTGTATAAAACACGCCCTTCTGCTCTGCTTCGGAGTGTGTTGCCACATATACATCAATGCAATTGGTCCGGATCGCTCCTCCGCAGTCCTCTGCAACATAAACCTGTCCATTGATCACTACTTTGGAACCGTATGGGATCTGACTCGGATCCACTGCGATCGTACGGTTGGTAGTGGCCGTTACTCCTGTGGAAGTAATTCCATTCGCCCATGGTCCGCAGCAGATGCTACACGGACAATAATGCGTGATCCGGAATGTTCCCAGTGGTTTCAATGTCGCGTCCGAAGATACTGATACCGGCGTTCCGATCTGTACGCCAGCTGCGGTACTTCCGGAACCACCTGTGGAAGTTACACCATCCACCGCATCCGCAAAAACGCCCTCCCCGGAACTCTTAGTAAGGGATCCTGCTTTTGTATTCTTTTCCTGCTCTGCCTTGGCCACTTCCGTAGCCTGATAACCTTCCAGACAGCTGGTCGGAATATAGCCGACGTGATCTGAACCACTGTCATCTGTGTAAACGATCCTGCTCCAGATAGCATCTACCGTACCTGTTCTTTTCAGCTCATCATCCTGAAGGACCTCTCCTACAACCTCTCCGTCCTTCTTGCCGGGATAATCCAGGATATCACTGTCCTGTGCCGCTGTAACTGTATCTGTAAATTTATTTACGATCTCCGTATCACTGAGCACGCTGTCCGAAACATAACCGATGATCTTGTCCTCACCTTTCTTTTGGAAGGTCACCTTGCTCCAGCCATTGTCACAGACTGCAACTCTTTCAAGCTTCGTTCCCAGGATCACAGAACGCAGCTCTGTACCACTGTCTCCCGGATTGGACCGGATTTCCGTATTTTTCGCTGTAACATAAAGCGTATCACTCTTCGCCAGAGCATTTACTGTATTTCCCGCCCCATCATCGATCTGAAACTGCTGAGGTGTTTTTTTCTCCTTTGTATATGTATCCAATGTTGCTTCATATCCCAGTACCTCTGCTGATACGGATGCAGGGAAAAGCATAGAAGCACATAAAATAACTGCCAGAAGCTTTTTTCGCATGAAATCTTGCCTCCTTTATTCCGGCATTCTACGGTTTGTCCCGACTATCATAGCATATCAGATCATATTTTGCAATTTCACAGGACAGTCTTCAGAAATTTTTAACAAAAAGATCATATTTTTTAACTGGTCAAATCTATCCGTAACGGATACAATACTTATATGAATACAAAACACAAGAAACCAACCCTTACTAAAAAACAGCGCCACAAACTCCGTGTACAGCAGGTGCGAAGGCAGAAGATCTTTCTGACATGTCTTTTTCTGCTGATCGTGGGCTGTATCCTTCTGCGTTTTTCCAAATTTTCCGGCAGGCAGAAGGAAACCCATCAGATCAATGCAGCCTGTGAAGCTTATCGCGATGAGGTTTCCAGCGAAGCAGCACAATATGATATGTCCGACTATGTAGACCTGATCCTGGCTGTGATGATGCAGGAAAGCTCCGGACAGGGTACCGATCCCATGCAGTCCTCAGAAGGAGCCTACAACACCAGATATCCTCAGCAGCCCAATGGTATCACAGATCCTTCTTACTCTATTTCCTGTGGCATCCAGGAACTGAAATATGCTCTGGAAAAGGCCGTCTGTACCGGTCCGACTGATCTTTCCAAAATCCGTCTGGCTCTGCAGGCATACAATTTCGGAGCCGATTCCTATTTTGCTTATCTGGAAGAAAACGGTCAGACTGTGTGGACGGCCCAAAGTGCTCAGGCCTTTGCTCAGATGGCAAGCGGCGGCACACAACGTGATGAAGATGATCCCCTTCATGATCCTGCCGGTCCATGGGACTATGGTGACCAATACTATCCGGATCATGTTTTGCGCTATTACCACTTAGACAATAACTCATAAACCACCGAAATATTGTCATATACAAGTTCTATTTCAGACGTCTGGAATAAACTTTATATGTTGTGTATAATTTCAAAAAAATTCCAAAAAACATTTGACAGAATATAAAATCTATGCTAATATATGTCTTGTCGCTGAGGGAAACACTTGAAACGATAAGACATATGCGATAGTGGCGTAGTTGGTAACGCGCGACCTTGCCAAGGTCGAGACCGCGGGTTCGAGCCCCGTCTATCGCTCTTC